>JBFMGU010000011.1:0-77032 GCA_040752415.1 Myxococcota bacterium | reverse complement strand
GAAGCCCGGGACTTCTCGACGAACGGGGAATCCGCCGCGGCTGCATATGGTGGACCGTCGGCGGGTGCGGAACCCGCTCGGCGCTGGCCAGGGCGGCGAGGGCCCGCCGCACTCCAGGTCGTGGCCCGCTCACAACGTGCAATCCCGCTGGGCATCTTGTTCTGGCGCAGCTCCCTCAGGCGCTCGCCAGCGTCGTTGACATGGGCAGGTTGCCTGACGCAACCACTATGGAGCCGTGCTCGTCGCGCGCAACCATGCATCACGACGCAGCAGTTCGCGGCGCAGCTCCTCCAGTCCGTGAGTCTCGGCGAAGTCGATGAGCGCACGGGAACGTTGCGCCGGGTTGCACCCCAGGTTCCAGCACAGCTTCTGCAGGCACACCGGGCAGGGCTCGGCGGGCTGGCCGTCCATCTCCTCGAGGTGGTTGCTGCCGTTCATGACGCACTCGTATGCCACGCAGTGGGACAACGAGAGCATGTGGGAAAGCTCGTGCACCGCCGTCTTGATGGTGCGCAGCAGGCAGCGGGAGAAGGCGGTGCCGGCGAGCTCACGCGCGCACAGCCGGTGGATGGACCACACGCCCACCCGGCGCTCCAACGACGCCATCCCGAACACGTAGTTCCAGTCCTCCTGCGGATAGAGGTCCATCGCGGTCAATGCGATGAGCCCCATGGAGTCGCGCGGTCGTCGGGTACGCAGCTCCTCCAGCATCCACGGCGCGAACACCTGCTCGCCGCGGGTGTCGGGATGGTGACGTCGGGCTTCCTCCGGGACGAGGGCGGCGGGCAGCGTGGGATGGAGCCGCACCGGGACGGCAAAGTAGCGTCGGAGGTATTGCACGGTGAGCTGCACCACGCGCATCTGCTCGGCCGTGAAGTCACCCACCGGCTGCACGTCGAAGGCGTTGAGACCGGTCCCGCGCACCGGCCGGCCCATCACGTATTCCGCGAACGACTCGCCCCGCTCCGGCTGTTCCGCGAGCCACTCTCCGTCGTGCGGGGCGCGCTTGGGGGTGGCGGCGCGTTTCAGTGCCTCATAGGGCGGGGTGAGCTTCTCCGCGCGCAGGTCCGCGCTGCGTTTCCGCAGCCCCGCATCCCAACCGGCGCCAAGCACCAGTGCGCAGACGACGAGCAGCGTGAAGTGACGACGTGGTTGCGGATGCACCGGGCAGGGCCTCCCCTGGAACAGACAGCGAGCGGACGGCGCAGGTTCCCTCATCACGGTGGCATTCCGTTTCGCGTGGACACCCTGGATCCCCTGTTGCTCCGGGTTCCTTCCGTTGATCCGCGACGATGCGGCCCGGTGAGCAATCTGTGGTCAACCTGATCGGAAACCACGCTACTACTGTCTGGCCATCTGACGTCGTCACGGCAAGGGCCGGGGAGGACTCGTGCTGCCAGTATCCAGGGCGTGAGCTGGCGCCGCAGCCGTAGGGGCTAGGCTTTTCCACGTCGTGGCAGCGACGAGAGCGGAAGGAAATGCCTAGCCCGGGGCCACGAAGTCTTCCTCGAGTGAAGCAGCGCGTCCAAGAGGGATGCTCACCACGCACCCGGGTTGCGTGGGGGGACATTGGGGATGACGGCGTGGCTCCGTCGGCCCCGGGCTAGGCATTTCCTTCCCCTCTCGTCGCTGCCACGACGTGGAAAAGCCTAGCCCCTACGGCTGCGGCGTCGGTTCACGCGCCTGGATACCGGTCTGATCGTGCATCCAGAGAGCGCCGTTCTCCGACGTCACCATCGCGTCGTCGCCGCCAGCGCCGAAGTCCTGCCGTGCAACGTCCCGGGTGCCGTGCTCCACACCGGTTGGACCCTCCGTCGCCCCGTCGCCCGGGAATGCCACGCGTCCTACATGGGTTGAGCGTGGAAGTCCGGCTTGACCCCTGAGAGCGCGGGACTGCTAGGCTGCGAGCCCATCCGCACGTCGTGCGGGACGGATGCGGGATTCCGCACCGCCAAGGAGAGTCGGGAAGCATGCGTTTGGCCATTCTTGCGGCGGCGGAGCGGAGCGCTTCCAGCTCACTGGATGCGGCCATGTTGGACGGTGCGGCGCTGGCCAGTGCGCTCAAGAAGGAAGGCCACCAGGTCCAGCTCACCACGCTGCCCGCGCCCACCGCGTCGTGGATCAGCCGGTCGGTGGCGGCGGTGGAGACCGTGGGCATGCTGGCCCGCCTGGCCCTGCAGAAGCCCGCCCCCGACGCCGTGCTCATGGTGGCCCCGCCCATGCTCCCCGCCCTCGGCGCGGACGTGGTGGCCGCCGCACGTGGCATCCCCGGCGCCGTGGTGCTCACCGCGCTCACCGGGGAAGCGCGCATGCGCACCGGCGAGTTCCCGCGGGACAGCGTGGAAGCCATGCTGCTCCCCGCGCTGGAGGCGGCGGTGGTGCGTCGCGCGCGCGTGCTGGTGGTGCCCACCGAGGCGCTGCGGCGCCGGGTGCTGCTCCGCGGCGCGCAGCCCGACAACGTCAAGGTGGTCCGCGACATGTTCTCCCCGCTGGTCCCCAAGCCCTCCGCGCCGCACGTGCACCGGTTGCGGCAGGAGCTGGCGCAGGGCGCGGATTGCCTGGTGGTGCTGCCCGCGGCGCTGGGCGCGGCCACCGACCTCGGCGCGCTCATCGGCGGGCTCACGCGGCTGCGTCATGATCACGCGTTCGCTTTTGCCGCCGTGGGTGGAGGCTCCCGCGCGCGCACCCTGCGCGAGATGATCAGCGCCCGCGGCATCAAGAACGCGCAGGTGGTCTCGCTGGCGCGGCAGGATCGTCGCGCGGCGGTGCTGGCGGCGGATGTGCTGCTGGGCATTGCCGTGCCCGCCCACGACGGACTGTGCGTGCCCCGCGCCGTGCCGCGCGCGCTGTGGAGCGGCAAGCCGCTGGTGGCGGTGGGCCCGGAGAACAGCGAGCTGGTCAGCGAGGTGCGTCGGCTGGGCATTGGTCCCTGCGTGGGCCCCGGCGACGCGGAGGGACTTGCCACCGTGCTGCGCATGCTCACCACCGACGTCTCCTCCCGACGGGAGCTGGCTTCCCGCGCCGCCACCGCGGGCGCGCAGGCGCAGAGCCCGCTGCCGGGGCTGCTGGGTGCGCTGCAGATCGACGACGGCATGCCCGCCAGCCTGATGGACACCTCGCCGGCGTGATCAGTGCTCCGCGGGCTCCACCTGCGCAAACAGCACCACGTGGTTGTGACCGTAGGCCTTCGCGCAGCGGGGGCACGTGGTGTACGCGAAGTACAGCTTGCGCAGCACCCGTCCCCTGCTCGCCACGTGACGCTTCATGTCGTCGACCCACTTGGGGATGTCGCGGTACGGCCCGTCATAGACGCGGGTGAGGAACGTGCCGGTAAGCGTGGCCATCTCCATCTCCGGCACCAGGCGCGTGACGTCGATGTAGAGGTCCGAGCGCCACGGTGAGATCTCGTCGGAGAGCATGAGCGGCTGCGCCGGTCCCGCGCCCGCCGCCACGATCTTCTCCTGGGCGTGCCCGATGATGCTGCCCATGTTGAGCGGGATGTGGAACACGCTCCGCACGTGCTCCTTCACGAACAGCTTGTCGTGCCACACCACCTCACGGTCCTGGTAGGGGGCGGGGTCGAAAGGAGGACAGCAGCCGGTGGGCGCAACGGGTGCGCGGTCGGGGGAAGTTGTCGTCGTCATGCGGGGCGGAACTGCATTGCGGATGCCAGCGTTCCCCAGGTGCGCCGCACGGTGTGGCTTGTCGACGTGTGAGAAGACCCCTGCCCGTGCCCGGCCCGAGGGGCCCGTCGACCGGAGGTGTTTCTCAACGACAACCGTGGGCGCCGAGGCTTCCCGACAGGCCGGGCAGGGGCACGGGCACGGTTCCGCTCACACGTCGGTGCGGGGGCCTCAGGGCTTCCGCGTCGACGTGGCGTGGGTGGTATCCAGCATCTCGCGCACCGCGGTCAGCAGGCGACCGGGCGTGATGGGTTTCTCCAGGAACACGGCGCGGTCCTGGTGCAGCCGCGTGTCGTCGGAGAACCGGGCGTAGCCGGAGACGAACACCACGGGCATGCCCGGGTTGCGCGCGCGCAGCTGCTCGGCCAGCGCCGGGCCGGTCATGCGGGGCATGCCCACGTCGGTGACCAGCAGGTCGAACTCCGACCCGGAACGCTCGAACGCCAGCAGCGCCTCCTCGCCGTTGGCGGCCTCGGTCACGCGGTAGCCGTAGCGCTCCAACGTCCGACGCAGCAGTCGACGCACCGCCTCGTCGTCCTCCGCCACCAGCACCGACCCGCCGCCCACCCGGTAGCTGCCGCTCCCGCTGGGACGCGCGCGCTCCTCCCGCGCGTCGGTGACGGGGAGATAGACGCTCAGCTCCGCGCCCGCGCCCTCACTGCTGCGCACCTCCACCGCGCCGTGGTGCTGCTGCACAATCCCGTACACCACCGCCAACCCCAGCCCGGTCCCGCGCTCCGGTCCCTTGGTGGTGAAGAACGGCTCGAACAGGTGCTCCTTCACGTTGTCACTCATGCCCACGCCGGTGTCGCTCACGGACAGCCGCACGTAGGTGCCCGGCGTCAACACCCCACCCGCGCTGCTTCGCTCGTCGGTGAGGGTGACGCCCTGGGCGTGGACCCCAATCCGACCACCCTCCGGCATGGCGTCGCGCGCGTTGATCACCAGGTTCACCAGCACCTGCTCCAGCTGGCCGCGGTCCGCCATCACCGGGGGAACCTCCGCGTCGCACCCCACCTGCAGTTCCACGTTCTCGCCCGCCAGCCGGCGCAGCAGCGGCGCCACCCCGTCCAGCAGGCTGGTGGCGGTGAGGGGCACCGGCTGGTGCTGGCTCTTGCGGCTGAAGGTGAGCAGCTGGCGCGTGAGCGCGGTGGCGCGCTGGCCGGCCTGCTCGATGTCCGCCACCAGCTCGAAGTGCGGCGAGGTGGTGCCCAGCTCACCGCGCAACAGCCGCGCGTTGGCGGTGATGACGGTGAGCAGGTTGTTGAAGTCATGCGCAATGCCGCCCGCCATGCGTCCCACCGCTTCCATCTTCTGCGCGTGACGCAGCTGCTCCTGGAGCGCGCGCTGCTCGGTGATGTCCCAGCCCACCGCCAGCGTGCCCAGGTCGCGGCCGGTGGTGGCGGAGTTGCCGCGTCGGTACACGCCGGTGGAGCAGAACTCGAACACGCGCCGCTTCCCCTCGCGCGTCACCAGCTCCACCTCCTTGCGACGGGTGGCCCGCTGCCCGGTGCGCCGCTCGGTCAGCGCCCAGCGCGCGCTGGCGGGGGGATCCGGGGGGAACAGGACGTCGCAGCTCTGGCCCGCCAGCTCCTCGGCGTCGTAGCCCAACAGGCGCGCGCCTTCCCGGCTCACCCGTCGGAACTGGCCCTCCTCGGTCAGGAAGCACACCAGCCCCGGCACCGTCTCGAACAACGCCTCGTACTTCTGCAGCAGCCGCTCCCGCCCCAGCGCCTCCGCGTGGCTGGCCATGGCCCGACGCACCTTCTCCACGAGCAGCACGGGCTCCACCGGCTTGGGCAGGTAGTCAAACGCACCGTGCCGCAGCGCCTCCACCGCGGACTCAAAGGTGGAATGCGCGGACACGACGATCACGCGGGAGTGCGGCGCCAACCGGCTGGCCCGCCGCAGCAGCTCCAACCCGTCGGTCTCGTCGGGGAGGTTCTTGTCCACCACCAGCACCCCGGGCGGATTGCCTTCCAGCAACGCCAGCGCCGCGGGCAGGTCCTCCGCCGTCACCACGTCGAACCCGGCGTCGGTCAGCGCTTCCGAGAAGATGGCGCGCTGGAGCCGACCGTCGTCCGCCACCAGCACCGCGTTGGTGGAAGACGCCTGGCTCCCGCTCGTGGAGTGTCCCCGGATCGACATGAAAGTCCCTCCCGGGACGAGACCAGCGAAACCGCGATGCGCCGGCGCGCATTCCCCTCGGCACGTTGGTGCCCGGCCTTGAGCGGGGAGGAATACCAGCGCGAACTTTGCATCGCGAGGTCCGTGGTAGAGAGCGGGCATGACCAAGCCTTCCCCGTTCCGACCGCATCCCTGGCACGGCATTGACCCCGGCGCGCGCTTCCCGGAGCTGCTCACCGCCTACATCGAGATCGTCCCCACCGACGGCGTGAAGTACGAGATCGACAAGCTCACCGGCTACCTGAAGGTGGACCGTCCGCAGCGCTTCTCCAGCTTCTGCCCCACGCTCTACGGCTTCGTGCCCAAGACCTACTGCGACACGCGGGTGGCGGCGCACGTCGTCACCGGCGGCCCGCCCGTCAGCCGGGGAGACCGCGACCCGCTGGACATCTGCGTGCTCACCGACCGCCCCATCTCCCGCGGCGAGATCCTGCTGGAGGCGCGTCCCATTGGCGGGCTGCGCATGGTGGAGAACGGCGAGGCGGACGACAAGATCATCGCGGTGCTCGTGGGGGATCCCACGTTTGGCGACGTGGTGGACGTGAGCCAGCTGAGCCGCGCGGTGGTGGACCGCATGCGGCACTACTTCCTGACCTACAAGCGCATCCCGGGCGAGAGCGGGAGCGTGATCACCGTGGACCCGGTCTACAACGCCATGGAAGCGCGCGCCGTCCTCACCGCCGCCCGCGCCGACTACCGTGAGGCCTTCGAGAGCGACGCGGCCTGAGAAGGGCTGGCACGCGCACCGGGCGCTGCGTTATGGCGCGCCCCCAAGGAGCACACGGATGGGAACCGTCCTCATCACCGGCGGCGCGGGCTTCATCGGCAGCGCGCTCACCCTGCACTGGGCCGCGGCGCATCCCCAGGACCGCGTCGTGGTGCTGGACGCGCTGACCTACGCGGGGCACCGCATCTCGCTCAGCTCGCTCGTGGAGGGAGCGCGCTTCCGCTTCATCCACGCCGACATCTGCGACCAGCCCGCGGTGGACGCGCTGTTCGCCGAGGAGAAGCCGGACCTGGTGCTGCACCTGGCGGCGGAGAGCCACGTGGACCGCAGCATCCTGGGTCCCATGGCCTTCATCCAGACCAACGTCATGGGCACGCAGGTGCTGCTGGAGGCGGCGCGTGCGCACAAGACGCCCCGCTTCGTGCTCATCAGCACCGACGAGGTCTACGGCCCCACGCCGGAGGGCGTGCATTTTGACGAGGACGCGCCGTTCCGTCCCACCAGCCCCTACGCCGCCAGCAAGGCGGGCGCGGACCTGTTGGCGCAGAGCTACGCCAAGACCTTCGGGATGGACGTGGTGATCACGCGCGCGGCCAACAACTACGGCCCACGCCACACGCCGGAGAAGCTCATCCCGCTGATGATCACCCGCGCCCTGAAGGACGAGCCCCTGCCCGTCTACGGCGACGGCCTGCACCGCCGCGACTGGATCTACGTCGAGGATCACGCGCGCGGCATCGAGCTGGCGGCGCTGAAGGGACAACCCGGGCGCACGTACAACCTGGGCGCGGGAGAGGAGCGCGCGAACATCGAGATCGTGCGGGCCATCCTGGCGGAGCTGGGCAAGCCGGAGAGCCTCATCCGCTACGTCACCGACCGGCCCGCGCATGACCGTCGCTACGCGCTGCAGGTGTCCCGGGCGAGCAGCGAGCTGGGCTTCTCCGTGACGACGTCACTGCAGGCCGGACTGAAGGCAACGGTGGCGTGGTACCGCCAGAACGGCGCGTGGGTGGAGGCGGTGGTGGCGCGCGGCAAGGAGTTCAGCGCGGCGTGGTACGCGGGCCGCATGCAGGACTCCTCCAGCACGCAGAAGCCGGTCACGCTGGCGCCGGAGAAGGCCTAGTCCGCGTCGCCACGCCGGGTGGTCACGGTGCCTTCCACACGCTTCCCGCGCAGGAACGCGTCGATCAACTCCGTCACCGCGCGCGGCTGCTCCAGGTGCAACCAGTGGCTGTTCTCGGGGAACGTCACCAGCTGCCCGTCGTCACACATGGCCACGCTGTCGGCGGCCATCTCCGCCATCAACGCCACGTCCTTCTCTCCCCACAACACCAGCGTGGGCACGGTGATGCGCTTGTCCACATCCGAAGGACCATGGCGCGCGGCCGCGCGGTACCAGTTGATCATCGACGTCACCGCGCCCGGCCGCGACCACGCCTCCCGGTAGTAACGCAGCTCCGCGGCGGTGAAGGTCCCCTCCCTGCTGGAGCCGGTGAGGGCACGCTCGAGGAGCTGGTGGTCGTTGCGTGCCGCCAGCCAGTCGGGGAGCCGCGGCAGTTGGAAGAAGAACATGTACCAGCTGCGCGCCACCTGCTCCGGGTTGTTCTCCAACGTGCGACGCATGACGCCCAGGTGCGGCACGTTGATGATCACCAGGCGCTGCATCCGCTCCGGCGCCACCTGCGCCATGCGCCACGCCACGCCCGCGCCCCAGTCATGCGCCACCACGTGCGCCTTCTGCACGCCCAGCGCATCCATCAGTCCCACCACGTCGGCAACCAGCGTGTCCACCGCGTAGGCTTCCACGTCGGTGGGCTTGTCGGTGAGGTTGTAGCCGCGCTGGTCGGGCACCAGGACGCGCCAGCCGCGTTGCGCCAACGGCAGCATCTGGTGGCGCCAGCCGTACCAGAAGTCCGGGAAGCCGTGCAGCATGATGACCACCGGGCCGTCGTCGGGACCGGCCATGGCCACGTGCATGCGGATGCCGTTGGTGCGCACATAGACGTGCTCCACCTGCGCCTCGTCTCCCTGCGCGGTGCCGGGTGTCGTCGGGCCGGCGGGGAGCGGCGGCGCAACCGGCTGCACGGCCACCGAGCCTGGCGACGGCAGCGGTGGTGGCTCGTCGGCGGTGAGGGCGGCCAGGGCCAGCAGGAGGATGCGCACGCGGACACGCTAACGGTGCCTGGGCGGAACGCCAACACGTTGACCGGGCCACGCTGACGCGCACAGCATCTGCGGCGCCATGACCGCGCTCACGCTTGCCTGCCTCTCGCTGCTTCCCGTCGCCATCGGAGCGTTCCAGCGCCTCCACGCCGACCACGCGGAAGCCACCAGCCACCTGAGGAGCAACTGGAACAAGTACGAGGAGAACTACCACCCCAACTACGCCCTGGATGACGACCCGAAGACCGCGTGGGTGGAAGGCGTCGACGGAGACGGCGTGGGCCAGACGCTCACCATCCCGGTCTCCGCGTTGAAGAACGCGCGCGCGGTGCGGGTGGTCGTCTTCAACGGCTACCAGAAGTCCACCGCGCTCCTCGAGGCCAACGGCGCGCCCAGCGCGTTGACGGTGGT
This sequence comes from Myxococcota bacterium, assembly GCA_040752415.1. GTDB lineage: Bacteria > Myxococcota > JACRCW01 > JACRCW01 > JACRCW01 > JBFMGU01. The sequence continues at coordinate 67,861 of JBFMGU010000011.1, read as the reverse complement.
GGTGCGCGGGCCGGGCGGGCGGGAGAGCGCGCGCAGGGAATGGACGCTCACGCGCAGCAAGGGCCCGCAGACCCTGGAGCTCCCCGTCGCTGCCGGCGTCAGCGAGGTGGCGCTCACCGTCGCGGGCGTGCACGCGGGCCGCAAGTACCAGGACACCTGCATCTCCGACGTGCAGATCCTCGTCGACAGCGACGTGCCCTACAGCGCCGCCGTCGAGAACGGGAAGCGCGCCGCGCTCCTGGCCTGGAAGAAGGAACGCGTGGACCTGGCCAGGTACTACGCCAAGCTCCCGCCCACCTATCCCTATGCCGCCGCACGTCTCGACCTCACCGCGGAAGCGCGCAAGGTCCTGCAGAAGCGCTGGCAGTCCACCACCGACGTCGACAAGGACGGCATGCCCGAGAAGGGCGTGGAGACGCCGGGCTACCGGCCGCTCAAGCAACGTGTGGCCGCGGGTGAGCTCCCCGCCGCCTTCTCCGACGACGAGCGCGCCCTGCTCAAAGAGCTGGTGCAGCTCTCCACGCGCAGGCCCGACGACGGACGCTGGTACTCGCTGACCATGAAGCAGAAGACCACGCCGCCGGAGGGCTTTCCGCTCCCGCGCGAGCTGGACCCGCTGTTCCATTTCCACGATGCCACGCTCTTCGAGGCCAAGGGACCCGGCAGCACCAAGCCCGTGCCCAAGCGGAAGCGCAACGAGGACTGGCTTGAGGCCACCGCGGTCTCCAACGTGCTGCTCCTCGACGGCACGGCCACCGAACCGCGCAAGCTCTATCTCACCTTCACCAGCCTCACGGTGGACCGCGCCTCGTCGTCGCAGACCATCCACCTGCTGGTCACGTTGCAGGACGGGCACGCTTCCACGGTGGCCATGTGGCAGAGCACGGAGGAGGACTGGGGCTACCACTTCACGTCGGTGGCGGTGTGGAAGGTGGGCGTGAGCGGCGGGAAGGTGTCGCGCCTGGACTCGGTGGCGGTGCAGCACGGGGGTTCGTCCATCCCGGATGACCCGCCCAATCCCGACGAGGGCGACGAGGAAGTGCGCACCAGCTACGCCGCTCCCGCCTCCACCTGATGCGCTGGCGTTCCGCCCTCCTCCTGGTGCTGACCGCGGCATCGCTGCACGGCGGCGTGGTGGCGGAGGTGGGCTTTGTCGACGAGGCGCTGGGTCCGCTTCCTGACGGCCCGGCCCCCACCGCGGCCCAGTGCGGCGCCTGCCACGCGCGCATCTACGACGAGTGGAAGGGCTCCCTGCACCGCCAGAGCGTCACCAACGCGGTCTTCGTCGACGGGCTGGCCAATGAGCCGCACCCGCGCTGCGTCTACTGCCACGCTCCGCTCGCCCCGCAGGCCGCGGACACGCTGAAGCAGCTCCGCACCGTGGTGCGCACCCGCGCGCTGAACCTCCCGTCGACGTCGCTGGCGCACGAGGGCATCAGCTGCGCGGTGTGCCACGTGCGGGCGGGCCGGGTGTTCGCGGCGCAGTCGCCGGGACACGCGTACGCGCACGAGGTGCAGGTCAGCGCGCGACTCAAGGACTCCAGCTTCTGCGCCGCGTGCCACGAGTTCCGCGCCCACGAGGTCCACGACGGGAAGACCGTGATGACGCCCGCGCCCATGCAGAGCACCTTCAGCGAGTGGCGCGCGTACCGCGACGCGGGCGGCACGGAGACCTGCCAGAGCTGCCACATGCCCGGCACCTCCCACGCCTTCCGCGGCGCACACGACGTGGCGCTGCTGCGCGGCGCGCTCAAGGTGGTCCTCGACGGTGACACGGCGGTGCTGTCCTCCCAGGGCGTGGGCCACTCCTTCCCCACCGGCGACGTGTTCCGCCACCTCACGCTCTGGGCCGACGACGTCGAGCTGGCCCGGTTCGGTCGTCGCTTCGCGGTCAGCGTGGGGGAGGATGGGCGTGGTCACGTGGAGCTGGCCGCGGACACGTCGTTGCAGCCCGGGGTGCCGGTGCGCGTGAAGCTTCCCGCCGGCGCGCACAGACTCCGCGTCACCTACCACTACGCCGACGATCGTCACGAGCAGCAGGGCCACCTCGCGCGCGAGGATCTCGTCGTCACGTTGTGGCTGGCGCGCGTCCGTTGAGGCTGCGTCGGAACGAACTTCTCAGATCCAGCGCTTGCGCCGCATGTAGAGCAGCAGCGACGCGGTGATGACGACCACCGCCACCCAGAACGCGCGGTAGCCGTACGGCCAGGTCAGCTCCGGCATCATGGTGTTGGTGTCGAAGTTCATCCCGTACACGCCGCACAGGAACGTGAGCGGCATGAAGATCACGCTCACCACGGTGAGCCGCTTCACGATGCTGTTGGTCCGATAGCTCACGATGCCCATGTAGAGGTTGAGCGTCTCGCTGAGGATCTCGCGGCCCACGCCCAGGTCGGAGGCCAGCCGGTCCACGCTGTCCACCATGCGGTCCAGGAAGGGCTGCGCCGTCTCGCTCACGAACGGGGAACGCCGCGTGGCCAGCTCGTGCATCACCTCGCGCACCGCCAGCATGATCTTGCGCAGCACCAGGTGATCCTGCGTCAGCTCGGACACCTCGGTGAAGATTCCGTCGTCAACCTCCCCGAAGATGCGCGACTGCACCTTCTCCACCTGCACCCCCATCCGCTGGATGGTCCGGCGGTAGCTCTGGATCAGCGTGTCAAAGCACTCGTACAGCAGGAAGCTGGGGCTGCGTGCGAACTTCACGAAGTCCTGCCGGTAGCGTCGTCGCACCTGCTCCAGGAACTCCACCGGCCCGCGCCGCACCGTCACCATCACGTGCCCGGCGATGATGATGTCCACGTGGGAGCGCGCCAGCCGTTCCCCCTCCAGCGTGCCCGAGGTCACCGCCACGTGCAGGCAGTCGTCGTACACGTCGTGACGGCCGTCCACGTCCAGGCCCAGCGCCTCGGTGATCACGGTGTCGTTGATGTCCAGGCCGCGGAACGCCTCGCGCGCCTCGGGGTGCAGCGCGTCAATGTCCACCCAGTAGTACACGCCCTCGCCGCGGCTGGTGCGCACCTCCTCCAGCGACGAGAGCCGCTCGGTCTTCGTGGTGAAGTCCAGGCGCGCCACCCACGGCGGAGCGGGAGGAACCGCGGTGGCCGCAACCGTCGCCGGAGCGGGAGGTGACGACGTGTTTTCGGGAGAACGGATCAAGCGCTGCTCCGTCGGAGCGGTGTGACCGCGCGCCAGCGTAGTGGAGCGCTCTCTTCCGACGCCAGAAATCGGCCGCACCGCACGCTGGTGGGAGACGCGAATGCCGCGCTACTGCTTGCGCCCGGGAATCAACCGGGAGGGTCCATGCGTCGCAGGATTGCTGCCGTGGCTGCGCTCACCATGCTCGCGTGTGCGTCGGACAAGCCGCAGGGCCGCATGCGCAATCTCACCGTGGCCGGCGCGGAGACGCTCAAGCAGAAGTTCCCGCGCTACCTCAGCGCCAACGCGGTGGATCGTCGCATCCTGGACACGCGTGCCGCGGATCATCCCGCCCGCGTCTTCGAGGCCGCGCTGCCCGCCCACGCGCGCAACCGCGTGCGGCACCATCCCTACCTGGACTGGGTGGCGCAGGTGACGGCGTTGACGTGGGACCAGGAGAAGCGCCTGCCCGCGCAGAGCATGAACGCGTGGCTGCGCTGGAAGTTCGGCATTCCCGCGGTGGGCTCCTCCAGCAGCGTGCGACGCGTGGGCGCGGCCCGCGCCGCCTACCTCTTCCAGGAGGAGCTCCACCGCATTGCCGCCGAGCTCCCCGACGACGGAAGCGCCCTCGCCTTCGGGGTGGCACGCGTGCACGAGACGCGGGACCACTACACACAGGCCTTGGTCATCGTCGAGGAGAAGACGGTGCTGGCGCCGTTGGCCAAGGAGTACCAGCCCGGGCAGACGCTGCACCTCCAGGGCCGCTTCACCAAGCAGCTGCACAACGTGTGGCTCTACCTGGACCAGCCCGACTTCAAGGTGCTGCGTCGTCCCATCCGCCCCGCCACCGACGGGAGCTTTGCGCTGGACGTGCCGCTGCCCACGGTGCCGGGCCGTTATCTCCTCGAGATCGACGCCACCGAGGTGGGCTCCGGCGGAGACGGCACCGCCGACGCGGAACGCCCACAGCTGCTCATCCCCGTCTACGTGGGCATGGCGGAGCCCACCGTGCCGGACGCGTCCATCCTCACGCCGCAACATCCCCCGGGCTCCCTGCGCGACTGGGGCGACGAGCTCCTGCGCGCCTACAACACCGCGCGCACCCGGGCCGGCGTCCCGCCCCTGTCCCTGCACCCCACCGTGGTGGCGGAGGCGCAGCAGCGCGCCGGGGAGACCGCGCTGGCCACGCGCAGCCCCATCGACCCGCGCCTCGACGAGAAGCTGCGCGCCCGCGGCCTGAAGACCGCCACCCGACGCCAGAGCTACGCCACGGTGGAGTATCTCGACGAGCAGATCTGGGAGGATCTCGTCGAGCCGGGCACGCGCTACCACGTGCTGGATCCGCGCCTGCGGTGGCTGGGCGTGGGCGTGTCTCCCAAGTCGGAGCGGGACGTGCGCCTGGTGCGCTACCTGGTCTCACCGCTCCCCGACTACACGCCCGAGGGTGAGCGCGAGCGCATCATCACCGCGCTGCAGGACGCCCGCGCCGCGCGCCACCTGCCGCCGTTCGAGCTGCACCCCGAGCAGGAGACGGTGCTGGCCGCGTTCATGGCGCCGGCGTGCGAGGGGAAACCGCTACCAAAGGCGTCCACGGTGGCCACGCACCTCGAGAAGAACGGGCTGGGCCAGGCGCGCGTCGACGTCACCGTGCTGCACGGCAGCTACACCGACCCCGACGAGCTCCTCGAGGGGCGCGAGCAGATCGTCGAGCGGGAGCAGCGCTATCTGCTGGTCTCGGTGTGTCGTGGGCGTGTGGCGGACCACGAGGATCACGAGCTGGTGACCCTGGTGCGCTTCACGCCCGCCACGGAAACGCCCGCGCCTCAGCCGTCCAGCAACTGATCCTTGCGCGGCTCCCGGGACAGCCACCCGCCGTACGCGCCCACCATTCCCGGCGGCGCGCCCAGGAACGCGGGACCGGCCAGCGCCTGACGCACCTTGGCGGCCAGCGCATCCACGCCCGCGGGCTGGTCCACCTTGGCGCCGTCGTCGAGCACGCTGATGCGTCGGTCTCCCGGCTGCAGGAAGAGCACCTTCATGTCCGGCCGCCCCTCCATCAGGTAGCGCGCCAGCTCCGGGCCACACATCTGCGGCATCAGCATGTTGCACACCAGCAGGTCCGGCGCGGCGCCCTGCTCCTGGCACCGGCGGATGGCGTCGGCGGGCTGCGCCACGGTGACCACCTGGTAGCCCTCCGCCTCCAACGTGGCGTGCGCCAGCTCCCGCGCCTCCACGTCCTCCTCGATGAGCAGCACCCGCGCCGGCTCCTCGGCCTGCGTGGGGAGGAGGCCCTGCTCCGGCTGCGCGCCCGCCTGCGGCAGGAACACCTCGATGGTGGCGCCACCGTCGGGCTTGGCGTGCACCAGGATGTTGCCGCCGTTGCTGCGCGCCGCCTCGTGCAGCTCCACCAACGCCAGGCTGTCGGCCTCGCTCGGCTCGTCGGCCAGCGCGGTGGCGCCGGGCGTCTTGCCGTCGGGAGCGGGGCCGCTGTCGCTGACCGAGAGCACCACGTAGTCGCCGGGATTGAGCCCCATGGCCGCGGCCGCCTCCTCGTCGTGCAGGAGCACCTCAAAGGTGGTGACGGTCAGCGTCCCGCCGTGCGGCATGGCGTTGCGCGCGTTGACCGCCAGGGTCTCCACCATGCGCTCCACCTCGTCACGCGCCACGCGCACCGGCGGCAACCGGCCCTCCAGCGCCATCACCAGCCCCACCTCCCCGCCCACCAGGGAGCGCAGCGCGCCGTGCATGCGGCCCACCACCTCGTTGAGGTCCACGTCGCCACCTTCCGTCGTCACCGCGGGCGCGGGCGGGGTCACCCCGTTGGACACCGGCACCGCGGCGCCGTCATCCAACGCCTTCCAGCTCCCCACCTCCTCCACGGTGCCCAGGTGGCTCACCACGTTTCCGTCGCTGCGCACCACCGCGCGGGCGCGCCACCACACCCGGCGCACCACGCCCTCCGGCGTCACCACGCGCAGCTGCCGCTTGAACTCCCGTCCCTCCTGCGCCGCGGTGATCCACGCCAGCTCCGCCGCCAGCCGGTCGGCGGGGTGCACCGCGGTGAGCCAGTCCTTCCCCGCCGCGGTGGCCTCGCTCCAACCCACCAGCTCCAGGAAGCCCGCGTTGGCAAAGGTGACAAACCCGTCGGCGTCCACCTGGAACAGCGCCACGCGCTCCTGCTGATGCGGCCAGCGCTCCTGCACCACCGGCCAGCGTGACAACGTGGCGGCCCGCACCCGCCGGCGCGCCACCACCAGCAACGCGGCGCTGGCCAGCAGCAATGCCGCCACCACCATGGCCACGCCGCCTGCCGCGCCCAGCATCACCAACGTCACGCCCAGCAGGGCCACCGGCCTGGTGGCACGACGCGTGAGGAACACGACAACCCGGGCATCCGGAATGAGCTTGTGAAGGGTCATGGAGGATCTCCGTCGGAGAAAGCGTGTGTGCCGGGATTGTCGTCGCAAAGGATGTGCCGGGTGCGTGCGTTTCCGTCCGGGAGATACAAGCCCGCATGCGGACAGGCACAAATCACGAGGCGCCAGTTCTCGTCGGGGCAGGCGCGCCCCAACAGCTGCGGTTGACCTGTTAACCGGGCTGTTAACCCGGGTGTTCACCGACGGTAACAGCACGTGGCGCGTGAGTACGACGACGGAGCACCTGGCGCGGCGGACCCGGGCCTGGGCCACGCCGTCGGCGCGCGTGCGGCCGCGGCCGGGATGACGTCGGAGACGCGGGCGGGCGGGGGTGGGTGGCTGTGCGTGGCGCGGTGCGCTGTTAAGTCGGTCCCATGGTCACGGATGTGAAACCGGAGCGCGGACGTGTTCTTGTCGTCGAGGATGACGAGGGCACCCGCCGTTTCCTGGAGCGGTCTTTGCGGGAAGAGGGGCTCCTGGTGAGCAGCGCGGGCAACGCCCCGGAGGCGCTCCGTCACCTGGAAGGCGAGCCGCCCGACGTCATCCTGCTGGACCTCACCGCGCCGGGCTCGGGCGGACACGCCTTCCTGGAGTGCCTGCAACGGGATCCCAGGCTGCGGGACATCCCGGTGGTGGTGGGCTCCAACTCCTGCGAGACGTATGACTGGCGCCCGGATGACCTCGGCGTCGTCGACGTGGAGCAGAAGCCCTACGCGGTGGCCCACGTCACCCGCACCCTGCGCCGCGTGCTGCACCACCGTCGCGACGCCGCGCGCCCCGAAGCGCACGTGCGCTGGTGATCACGCTCCCGGACTGACGCCCACGCCCAGCTTGCGCATCTTCTTCCACAACGTGACGCGGGAGGTGCCCAGCAAGCGCGCGGCCGCGCTGCGGTTGCCGCCGGCGCGCTGCAGCGCGTCCAGGATGCGCGTGCGCTCAGCCTGGTCCCCGGTGGCGACGGACGGGGGCGCGGAGAGGGCGGGCGCGCGCGGCAGCGGCGGCAGGTCGTCCGGCGTGATGAGGTCTCCGCCCACGGTGACGAACGCGTGCTCCAGCGCGTTGCGCAGCTCCCGCACGTTCCCCGGCCAGCTGTGCTCCAGCAGCATCCGCATGGCCGCGGGCTCCACCCCGCGCACCACCTTGCCGCCGCGCGCGCTGAACTCCCGGATGTAGTGCTCCACCAGCAGCGGGATGTCCTCCGTGCGCTCGCGCAGCGGCGGCAGCGCAATCTCGAAGACGCGGATGCGGTAGTAGAAATCCTCGCGCCACGCGCCGCTGGTCATGAGCCGCGTGAGGTCCTTGTTGGTGGCGGCAATCACCCGCACGTCCACCTTCACCGCGCGGTCGTCGCCCACCCGGCGGATCTCCCGCTCCTGCAGCGCGCGCAACAGCTTGACCTGCAGCAGGGAGCTGATGTCGCCCACCTCGTCCAGGAACAGGGTGCCGCCACCCGCCGCCTGGAACAGCCCCACCTTGTCCTTGAAGGCGCCGGTGAAGCTGCCCTTGACGTGGCCGAACAGCTCGCTCTCCAGCAGCGTCTCCGGGATGGCCGCGCAGTTGACGCCCACGTAGGGCCGCTCCGCGCGGGCGCTGAGGGCGTGGATGGCCGCCGCCGCCAGCTCCTTGCCGGTGCCGCTCTCGCCGGTGAGGACCACGGTGACGTCGGACTGCGCGGCCAGCAGCAGGCGACGGTGCACCTCCCGCATGGGCGCGCTGTTCCAGATGATCTGCGGCATGCGGGCCCCGCCCCGCGCCCGCGGGATGGCCGCGGCGGCGGAGCTGGGCGCCACGGCGGGCCGCGCGCTGACCACCGGGGTGCGCCCCTGCGGGATGTCCTCGTAGCGCAGCCGCTCCGGGCTCATGGCCATCAGCCGCGCCAGGGAGCGACGCAGCTCCAGCTGGCTCACCACCTCCCGCGCCAGCGCCCGCAACGCCTCGGTCTGCGCGGGGCTGAGCGCGCGGGGCACGCGGTCCATGACGCACAGGGCGCCCAGCGCGTGGCCGTCGTCGGTGAGCAGCGGGGCGCCGGCGTAGAAGCGCAGGTGCGGCTCCCCCTGCACTGCGGCGCTTCTGGCAAACCGAAGGTCCTGCTGCGCGTCCGGCACCACCAGCACCTCGTGCTGCGCCACCGCGTGCGCGCTCAGCCCGTCCTGGCGTGGCAGCGCCTCCACCGCCATCCCCAGCCGCGACTTGAACCACTCCCGCCCCTCGTCCACCAGGGCCACGCCGGCCATGGGCGTGCCGCAGATGTGCGCGGCCAGGCGCGTGAGGTCGTCGAACGCGCGTTCGGGGGGCGTGTCCAGGACGTTGCAGGCCTTGAGCGCCTCCAGGCGGGACATCTCGTCCTCCGGCAACCGCGGATGCTGGACCATCGGTTCATTTCCCGTCGGGAGCGGTGCCTCACGCGTCCCGAGAGCCCCGTTATACTGGTGGCGTCACCTCACGGCCGGTGCGTTCTTCCGTCGGGACATCGGTCAACGTGCGCCGCCATCCCGCCTTCGAACAACGTGGCGCCAGCGCGGGAAATTTCTCCGCCCCACCACCCTGTTGCCGCGCGCCGGGCCCTCCCGCCCGCCCCTCCGCCCGACGGGCGTGGGCCCCACCCGGGCCTCGCTTGACCACCCACGGACCCACCGCAGACGCTAGGTGGTCCCCATTCCCACGTCGTGCGGCATGGGTGGACACCTTGTGCAGTCACACTGTACAGTTGGAGGGTTCAAGTGCCCAAGAGCCTGCAGATTGGTCCGCGGCTGAAGTCCACGCGGAAGGCACGGAGGCTGTCCTTGCGTGAGTTGGGTGCGGCAACCGGGTTCTCCGCGAGCTTCCTGTCCCAGGTGGAGCGAGGGGAGGCCAGCCCGTCGTTGTCGTCGCTGGACAAGATCGTCCGGGCGTTGGGGCTGACGTTGGGCGCGCTGCTCACCGACCCCGACTCCGCACCACCCGGGCCGCTGGTGCGTCGCCAGGAGCCGGACACGCTGCACAGCGAGTGGTCCAAGGCGTCCCTGCGGTCGTTGATGCCGGCGGGCACGCAGGGACCCCTGGCGGCCTTGTTGGTCACCCTGGAGCCCGGCGGGCGCACGGGAAAGCACTTCCTGGCGGAGCAGGGTCACATCTTTGGTTTCTGCGTCCGGGGCCAGCCCACGCTGCTCCTGGACGAGCGATCCCATGAGCTGAACCAGCAGGACAGCGTCTACTACGACGCCACCAAGCAGGCCGTCTGGGAGAACCACTCCCGCGGGCCGGCGGAGGTGCTGCTGGTCCAGGTCCGAGGTGCATGATGGTGAAGCGGGCAGCGGGTCTCCGGGTGTTGGTCTCTTCTCACGTCGTGGCGGGCGCCACCGGTCTGCTGGCATTGGCCTGGTCCGGGCCCGCGCGCGCGATCTCGGCGTATGTCGACGACATCCCCAACGGGACCTGCAACGCGTGTCACCTGCAGAACGGCTTCAACCCGCGCGACGACTTCGGTGAGGACGCGGCCGCCAACCGCCAGGCGCACGGCGGCGCCATCGACTGGCCCACGCTCTACAACCTGGACTCCGACCTCGACGGCTACACCAACGGCGAGGAGCTGGGCGACCCGTGCGGGGTGTGGACGCCGGGAGCCACGCCCGCCTTCACCAGCGGCATCACCGACCCGGGCAGCTCCACCAACGCCCCCGCCAACCACACCGTGGGCACCTGCGGGGGCAGCTCGTCATCGTCCTCCTCGTCGTCGTCGTCTTCCTCGTCGTCGTCGTCTTCCTCGTCGTCCTCGGCCAGCAGCTCGTCGGGCGGGGTGGTGTCCTCCAGCGCCGCGGCCAGCTCGTCGTCGGCCAGCTCGGCCACCTCCAGTGGCGGAGGCTCGTCGTCGTCGAGCAGCTCCTCGTCGGGCAACATCGTGGTGCTCCCCTCCAGCAGCAGCGTGGATGACACCGGCGACGGCACCGACACCACCGACCCCGGTCCCTTCGGCTGCGGCTCCATGCTGGTGCGCGGTGGCTCGCCCCTCGGGGCGTGGGCGCTGCTCGCACTGCTGGGCCTGGCGCGCAAGCGTCGTTCCTGAACGTCCACGCCCCCGCTGACGCCGCTGGTGCTTTTGCCGCGCGCTCCGGGCATTCCGTCTAGTATGCCGGCGGGGGTCATTGAGGACGGCGGATGGACGCGGCGTACCAGAGATTCGAGGCCACGCTCCTGCAGGGGAAGCTGGACCAGGCGGAGGCGTTGGCGCGTCACCTCCTGGCGCAGCACCCCACCGACGAGCGCGCCCACGTGGCGGTGGCGCGGGTGGTGGCGGCGCGGGGTCGGCTGGATGCGGCGGTGGCGCACCTGGAGGCGCTGGAGCCGGTGGCCCGCAAGCTGCCGCACGCGCTGGCCCACCTGGCGCTGCTCTGGCACGCCAAGGGCGAGGACACCAAGGCCATGGACTACGCGCTGCGTAGCGTGAAGACGGGGGAGGAGGTCCCCGCGGCGCTGCGCCTGCTCGGCGACGACGCGCTCCGGCACCGCGAGTATGACGAGGCGGCCAGCTGGTTCGGCAGCGCGCTGCGCGTGGATCCCTCCGACGTGGACGCGTGGAAGGGCCTGGCCAAGGCGCACAAGAAGCTGAAGCGTGAGGCCGCGGCGGTGCAGGCGCTGGAGCACGTGGTGGCGGCGCGCCCCAATGACCCGAACAGCTGGCTGGACCTCATCAGCGCGCGGCTGGACTGCAGCGACGTGGAAGGAGCGCGCACCAACATTGCGCAGGCCCTCAAGCTGCACGCGCGCAACTCGGAGCTGCTGCAGCTGGCCAACAACGTGCGGCAGATGGGCACCACCACCACGGACCCGTTGGCGCGGGAGATTGCGGGCATCCGGGAGCTGTTGGACCGCGGGGACCGCGACGCGGCGGTGACCAAGCTGGCCACGTTGACCAAGCTGCACCGCATGACGCGCGCGTTGAAGTTCGTGCAGGCGGAACTGCAGGCCGCGGACCCGCGCGCGGACATCCCCACGCTGGCGGTGGGCACCATGAAGCTGGTGACCGAGTATCCCGAGGCGTGGGAGCCGCGTGCGCTCCTGGCGGACATGCTGTTGCGTCGCACCTCCATCCGGAACGTGAAGCAGGCGCTGACGCACGCGGAGGAGGCGTGGCACATGAGCGGCGGCGACCCGCGTGTGGGGCTGCAGCTCATCCGCGTGTACCAGGCCACGGGGAAGGCGGGCGTGGCGCAGGTGCTGGGCGCGCAGCTTCGCGCCATTGGTCCGGAGGTGGCGGCGCGCGTGGACCAGCTGCTGGGACCGCCGCCGGCCCCGCCCACGACGTGACGCGGCGCCACCCCGGACGTGTTGGTGGCGCGCGTGACGGGGCTTGGGGTTGGGAAGGCGGACCTCGGGGATCAGCGCTGCAACTTGAGCCGCCAGTTCCCCCGTCGACACCGGTGGCACCGCACCGCGGTCTCCACGCGCTCCTGGCCGAGGCGGAGACGGCTGATGGCGCGACTGACGTCGTCGACGAGCGGAGTGATGCGCAGCGTTCCCCGACACCGCGGACACACCGCCGGACCACCCAGCGCGGCCACCTCGAACAACATCGACATGGGCACGGTGGCGCGCGCCTGCCCGCCGAGGAGACCGCCCAGTGACTCGAGCTGCTGCTCCCGTCCCGCCGCGGTCTTGAGCCGTCGCACCGTCGAGAGCCTGCGGCAGTGCTCGCAGTACACCGGGCACAGCTCCACCACCGGGGCCAGCACGCCGGGCACGTCGCCGAGGAGGAGCCCGGGCTGGCTGGCCTGGCATTCCCCGCAGTCCACCAACACCCGCGCGGCGGCGAGGTTGGGATCCTGTCCGCGCGGCGCTTCCACCTCCAACGTCACCGCGCCCGGCTCACCCTGTCCCTCGCCCACCTCCCAGTGCCCCACGGTGTCGCCGTCCAGCTCGGGGTGCTCGGGCAGCTCCAGCGTGGGGATGTCTCCGTCGGCGGCGTGCACGCCGTGCGGCGGCACCGGGGGCTCGTCGGGACGCCAGTCCGGCGGCGCGTACTGGTAGGCCCCCTCCCGCGAGCCCACGCCGGTGTCCACGAAACGCATCAGCGCCGCGTGCTGCCGTTCATCCAGCTGCAGCAGCTCGATCACCATCCGCTTGGGCCGATCCCGGTGCACACTGGCCACGCGGCCCGGCAGACCGAATTCCTCGTCGGTGTGCGGGTGCACCAGCACCAGGGACACCTCTTCCCCCACCGCGCGGAACACCGGCGTGTGCAGCACCGCCTCACCGCGCTCCACCTGGATGTGACAGTATTCCAGCAGGCTTGCCCGGTCCTTGAACTTGAGGAGGAAGGTGGCCGCCACGCTGGCATCCAGCGCCGCCACCCCGTCGACGGCCGCGTGGTTCAGCGAGGAGACATAGCGGTCCCAGTTGCGCTTGGCGTCCGCGCTCAGCGCAAAGAACTGCACGCCCACCGCGGGCAGCCCGGTGACCGGCAGCTTCACCACGCGCGCCACCGACGCCGTGGCCCGGATGGGACCGGTGGGCAGGTGCACGGTGAGCTGGACCAGGTGGCGCAGGCCCAGGGGCACGTCGGTGGCCACCAGCATGCCGTGCCGCGCCACGTTCACCGTGGTGGCGGGGTGGTGGCGCTCCCGCGTGTGCAGGAACACGGTGAGCTCCGCCGCGTACCGTCGGCTGCGACGCTGCTCATGCACGCGCCCCTGCGCGCTTTCCCGGGGATCATCCACGCCCCGCCCTCTAACTGAGCAGGCGCCCCCTCCTCAAGACGACAAACGCGCGCGCCTTCCCGCCGCGGCCACGCTAGAGTCCAACGTGCCAGGAGGCGGAATGTCGCGAATCCGTTGGTGGCACGTGGCCGTGGTGCTGGTGGCACCCGCGCTGTTCTCCGGTTGCCCCGCAGAATGTGCGGAAGGCGCCATCCGACGAGGCGACGAGTGCGTCCTGGCCTGCAACGCCAACGAGGACTGTCCACGTGGACAGCATTGCGACAACGGTGTCTGCGCCGAGGGCGCGGGCGCCGGGGCCAGCTCCAGCAGCAGCAGTGGCAGCACCAGCAGCGCCAGCGTCTCCGCCAACTCCGTCAGCTCCTCCAGCTCCACCGCCAGCTCCGTCACGTCGTCCACGTCGACAAGCACCAGCTCCAGCGCCAGTTCCACCTCCGGTGCGGCCAGCTCGTCCAGCAGCAGCGCGTCGTCGGGCGGCGGAGCGTCCACGTCGTCCAGCAGCAGCGCGTCGTCCTCCAGCGCCACGTCGTCGACCGCGTCCTCGTCGAGCGGCGCCTCTTCCTCGTCGGCCACCTCGTCGTCTTCGTCGGCCGCCTCGTCGTCGTCCTCGTCGGGAGGGGTCCTGGTGGAGGTGGAGCCGATCTACCCGGAAGCCGGCGCCAACTGGAACCAGTACGTGGCCAACGACGGAAGCAACGTGCTGAACGCCAGCGGCGCGCCGTGCGTTCCCGATCCTGCGCTGCGTTACGACCAGTGCATCCACGGCGGGGAGCTGCGCCAGGTGGTCATTTCCTCCGCGGACGGCTGCGGCGGTTTCTCCATCCAGGACGACCTGGACGTGTTCTCCTGGGGCTGCCTCGACGAGTCTCCGGGCGACAACGTCCTGCGCTTCGTCACGCTGGGCTTCAAGGCGGGTCGCGGGCTGCGTCACCTGCTGGGCCCCGACGGCTGGCTCCCCAACGCCGTCACCATCTCCGGCCCCGTCTCCGCGCGCAGCACACCCACCACGTGGTGGACCAACCCCGTGCACCCGCTCCCCGACAACAGCAGCCCTGACGCCACCCTCGTCCTGCTGGATGAGCCGGATGCCATCTACGTGGCGGCGGAGAGCCGTGGCACGCAGGGATACCGCCTCACCGCCGAGGGCGTCGCGCTGGTCACCCTGGACGACGTCACGCTCTCCCATGGCGGCACCACGGATCCCAACTGCATCACCTACAGCGTCCCCGACCGCATCTGCATGGTGGCCACGCACACCGTGCGCTTTGTCTGGGTGGAGGCGCGCCTCGAGGGGCTCCTCAACGGGAGCCGTGCCCATGACGGCGTCATGCTCAACGGAACAACGCTGTCCCGCTTCCGCGTGGACGTGTCCAACCTGGACTGGGACGGCGTGATCCTGGTGGGCTCCAGCAGCAACCTCGTCGAGCAGACGCGCGTCGAGAGCACCAATCGCGACGGCATCTGGCTGGAGAACGCCTCCCGCGCCAACACCTTCCGCAAGGTGCAGTCCTTCAGCAACTCCGGCGACGGCATCGCCCTCTATGGCGGCGGCACCTCCGCCAACCTGTTCGTCGACGTCGACACCATCAACAACGGAGCCCACGGCTTCTACACCTACCCGGGCGCCGACGGGAACACGCTGCTGCGCATCCGCAGCAACAACAACGGCATCGACGGGGTGACGCTGACATCGAACGGGAACGTGGCCCAGCACGTGGTCAGCACCCACAACACCTCCGACGGGCTCGTCATCGCCGGGAGCGACAACGTGGTGACGTTGCTGACGGCGGGACTCAATGATGGCTCCTCCGTCTGGGTCCACGACGGCTACGACAACACGCTGCACACGGTGGCGCTGCTCAATGACTACACGCTCTCCGTCAACGGTACGGGCGGCTGGAACACCTTCCACAACCTGGCCTCCGCCGACGGGCCCGCGCTCGCCAACCTGGGCGACACCACCACCTACAACCGCTTCTCCGGCGTGCTGCTTGGCAACGGGGATTGCTGGGTGGACGCCGGGGAACAGCCCGGTCTCGTTCCGGGAAGCTGCACGCTCTCCGGGACGGACGGCAGCGCGGACTATCCCGAGACCTCCCACTCCTGGGCGCTCTTCCGGCCCAACCGCAGCATCGCGGGTTCCTTCGTCGGGCGGGTGCAGGGTGAAGACGCCACCAACGGCTCCGACGTCAACGGTGAAGGCGCCTACCCGAGCGGCGGTCCGGACTGGACCGGCTTCGACAACGCCTACCGCGCCTGGGGCCCGGACAACGCGGGCCGCTGGACCAACGCCGCCGGCTTCATCCATGACTGGCGGCTCAAGAACGACGACAACGTGATCCGTCACACCACCCCCAACGGCGAGCCGTTCGGCGAGTCGTTCATCCCGGGCGCCCCCTGTCCCATCCATCTGCGCGGTGACGTCGTGGCCGCCAACCTGCAGGACCCCTACGTGCTCTACCTGCGCAACGCCGTGGAGCTGCTGGAGGTGGGCGGCGGCAACGGCAACGGCCTGTGTGAGTCCAATGAGACCTGCCTGCACGCCCCCAACTTCGGCGCGTACCAGGGTGAGGGAGACCTGCAGAGCTGCCTCTTCGACGACGTGCAAGGCACCGCTGCCATCACCAACGTCACCATGCTGGGCTACGTGGAAACCCCTTGAGAACGCGCGCCCGCTGTGACACGCAGTGCCACGGATGAAGAACCTCGCCGCCCTCCTCCTCTGCGTCGCCACGCTCGCCTGCGCGCCGTCTCAACAAGCACCGCGGGATCCCTGCGCCGGCAAGACCTGCAACACCGGTGAGACGTGTGATCCCGCCGACGGACAGTGCAAATGCGGCGGCACGCTGTGTGCTTCGGGGGAGAGCTGTCACGGACCCTCGCAGCGCTGCCTGCAGAACCGCTGCACCGCCGGCAGCTCCTGGACCGACGGGACCGAGGCCTTCGTGGAGGCCACCGACGAGACCGGGCTGTCCACCATCGGCGTGGAGGGCGTGCGCATCTCGCTCACCGACATCGACGGCGACGGCTGGGCCGACATCTCCTCGCGGCGCGGCGGGCTGGGCGCGGATGACTTCAACGCCGCGCGCGTCACCTGGCTGCTCCGCAACCGGGGCGACGGCACCTTCGAGGACGTGACGCAACAGAGCGGCCTGGTGCAGACGCGCTACGGCACCGATCCCGACCTGGGCCGTCCCGCCGACGTCGTCATCTGGGCCGACGTGGACAACGACGGGGACCTGGACGCCTTCACCGCCATCAACGCCCCCATGCTGAGCGGATTCCCCGACGAGTCCGCGGAGCTCATGCTCAACGACGGCACGGGACATTTCACGTTCGGGCCCGCGGCCAATGAGGTGCGTCGGGAGGCGGACACCGCGCCGCGCCTGGGCGCCGCGTTCGTCGACGTCAACCGCGACGGCAACATCGACCTCTGGGTGGGCAACAGCACGCCGCAGGGGCGCACGCCCATGGATGATGAGCTCCACCTGGGGGAAGGCGACGGTAACTTCTACGACGCCACCGCGGACCTCACCCTCACCTCCTCACCGTGGCTGGACAACACCGCCCTCAACGAAGGGCGCGCCACCGCCAACGCGTGGAGCGCGCTCGCCTGCGACCTCACCGGCGACGGCAACCCCGAGCTCCTGGTCAGCTCCTACGGCCGCGCGCCCAACCACCTCTTCGTGGCCCAGCGCGACGGAGCGGGCACGGTGAGCTACCGCAATGCGTCGGTGGAGAGCGGCTACGCGTTTGATCACCGCACCGACTGGTCCGACAACGAGAGCGCGCGCTGCTGGTGCAAGCTCCACCCCACCGACGAGGACTGCGCGGGCGTGCCGCCGCCGGCCTACATCGTGTGCAACGTCGACGACGACGCGTTCCGCTGGAACCACGCCACCGACCGCCAGCCCTACCGCCTGGGCGGCAACAGCGGCACCACGGTGTGCGCGGACGTCGACAACGACGGGGACCTGGACCTGCTCACCACCGAGATCAAGCACTGGGACGTGGGCAGCTCCTCCGACCCCAGCGAGCTGCTCCTCAACGACGGCACCGCGCACTTCACCCGCCCCGGCAACGAGGCCACCGGGCTGATGCGCACCCACGCCAGCAACATCTACGACGACGGCGACATCACCGCGGCCATCTTCGACTTCGACAACGACATGCGCCCGGACATCTACATCGGCTCCACCGACTATCCCGGGACGCGCGGCTGGCTGTGGCACCAGCTCCCCGACGGCACCTTCGAGACGGTGTCCAAGGAGGACGGCATCGACCACAAGAGCAGCCACGGCATTGGCGTTGCGGACTTTGACCACGACGGAGACCTCGACGTGGTGGTGGGCCACTCCCGCAACCGCTGCCAGGGCGGGGACCACTGCTATCCCACCGCGCAGATGCGGCTGTTCCGGAACACCATGGGCCAGGCGGGCAACTGGGTGCAGCTCCACCTCGTCGGCGCGCCCGGCACCAACCGCGCCGCCATTGGCGCACGCGTCTCCGTCACCGCCGGCGGCGTCACCCAGACGCAGGAGGTGGGCGGCGGACACGGTCACGTGGGCATGCAGCATGACCTGGTGTTGCACTTCGGGCTCGGCAGCAACTGCGTTGCTTCGGTGACAGTGCGCTGGCCAGATGCGAATCTCGCTACGCAGTCGTTCGATGTGCCCGCCGGTTATCGCTGGCGCGTGACGCAGGGCAGCGAGCCGGTGGTGGTGCAGGACTGAACGTTTTTGACGCGCCCGGTCATGGTTTCCCTCGTCGGGAAATGCGTCATCTCTAACGCAAGCATGAACGCCTGCTATGCGCTGCAGCAGTTGCTTGCAGGCACCAGACCTCTGGCCTAGGAGTGCCGCGCCGAGAGGGCCGTGCAGCCCGGAGGATTCCATGACTGGCACCAACAGCATGCTCGCTACCGTCAATCGCAACTTCGAACGCGCTTCGCAGTTCCTGGATTATCCCAGCGGTCTGATGGAACAGATCCGGGTGTGCAACAGCGTCTACAAGTTCCATTTCCCCGTGCGGAAGGATGGCGGCGGGTTTGAGGTCATCGAGGCGTGGCGCGCCGAGCACAGCCACCACAAGATGCCGGTGAAGGGCGGTATCCGCTACGCCCCCAACGTCGACGAGGATGAGGTCATCGCGCTGGCCTCGCTCATGACCTACAAGTGCGCCATCGTGGATGTGCCCTTTGGTGGTGCCAAGGGCGCCATCAAGGTGGACCCCCGCAAGGTCAGCGTGGAGATGCTGGAGCGCATCACGCGTCGCTACACCGCGGAGCTGGTGCGCAAGAACTTCATTGGCCCCGGCGTGGACGTGCCCGCGCCCGACTACGGCAGCGGCCCCCGTGAGATGGCCTGGATTGCCGACACCTACTCCCAGCTGCGTGGTGACCTCGACGCCGCGGGCTGCGTCACCGGCAAGCCCATCAGCCTCGGCGGCATCCGCGGTCGCAAGGAGGCCACCGGGCGCGGCGTGTTCTTCGGCGTCAAGGAGTGCCTGCAGGACACGGAGGCGATGAAGCAGCTTGGTCTCTCCACCGGGCTGGAGGGCAAGCGCGTGGTGGTGCAGGGCCTGGGCAACGTGGGCTACCACGCCGCCAAGTTCCTCCAGGAGGGCGGGGCCATCGTGGTCGCGCTCGCCGAGGCGGAAGGCTCCATCTACAACGCCAACGGTCTCGACGTGGAAGCGGTGGTGCGCTACCGCAATGAGACCAAGAAGATCAACGGCTTCCCCGGCGCCAAGGACATTGGCGGCAGCGGCGCGGCCCTCGAGGTGGATTGCGACGTGGTGGTGCCCGCCGCCATTGAGAACGTGATCACCAGTGAGAACGCGGCGCGCATCAAGGGCAAGATCATTGCGGAGGGCGCCAACGGTCCCACCACCGCGGACGCCGAGGAGATCCTGCGCAGCCGCGGCATCCTGGTGATCCCGGACATGTACATCAACGCCGGTGGCGTGACGGTGAGCTACTTCGAGTGGCTCAAGAACCTCAGCCACGTGCGCTTTGGTCGCATGGAGAAGCGCTTCGAGGAGATGAACCACCGCCGCATGGTGGCGAGCATCGAGAAGGCCACCGGCAAGAGCCTGTCCGAGAGTGAGCGCAAACTGCTCATCCACGGCCCCGACGAGGAGGACCTGGTGAACAGCGGTCTCGAGGACAGCATGGTGGTGGCGTACAACGAGATCCGCGACACCATGCGCAAGAACCCCAAGATCCCGGACATGCGCACGGCGGCGTTCGTGAGCGCGGTGCGCAAGATCGCCACCAACTACATGGAGCTGGGCATCTTCCCCTGAGCTCGCGGTTCCATGGTTGATGCGCTCCGGTGCGCGGCCCGCTGCGAAGGTGCAGTTGGCCGCGCATCGGCTTTTCGGGGCCCCTTTCTCGTCGTCAGCGCGGCCGCAGCCCCTCCCACCCGGGCCAGCGATCACGACCATTTCTCGTCGTCACCGCCGCGGGCGCCAGCCCTTCCCACCCAGCCCCATCGGGCCAGGAGCATTTCTCGTCGTCACCGCCGCGGGCGCCAGCCCTTCCCACCCAGCCCCATCGGGCCAGGAGCATTTCTCGTCGTCACCGCCGCGGGCGCCAGCCCTTTCGGACTGCGGTATGCAGTACCGCTTTGGCTCGGGCTCCTTGTTCCCTCCCGCGGATGCGGATAGATGCGCGCCATGGCACACACGTTTGACCCGGGCGCGGCGGCGTCCAAGGACAGCGGCGTCTTCGGTCTTCCCCACAGCGTCGACGAGGCGCGGGTGGTGCTGATCCCGGTCCCGTTCGAGGCCACCTGCAGCTACGGCGGCGGCACGTCGGACGGGCCCGGCGCGGTGCTGAGCGCGAGCCGCCAGGTGGACCTCTACGACGTGGAAACCGGTCGCCCCTACGAAGCGGGCATTGCCATGCTCTCCGAGCCCGTCGAGGTGCGCGCGTGGAACGACGAGGCCAAGCGCGCCGCGGAGCCGGTGATCGAGGCAGGCGGCGTGCTCACCACCGACGCGCTGAAGGCCGCCGCGGCCAAGGTCAACGCGCTGAGCGAGAAGATGAACGCCTGGGTGCACCAGACCGCCAAGACGCACCTGGCGCGGGGAAAGCTGGTGGGTCTCGTCGGGGGCGACCACAGCGTCTCCTACGGCTCCATCCTGGCGCACGCCGAGCGGTACCCGCAGCTGGGCGTGTTGCACGTCGACGCGCACGCCGATCTCCGCCTGGCTTTCGAGGGATTCACCTGGAGCCACGCGTCCATCATGCGCAACGTGGTGGACCGCATTCCCGGCGTGGTGAACCTGGTGCAGGTGGGCCTGCGCGACATGAGCGAGGAGGAAGCGGACGTGGCCTCGCGCAGCGACGCGCGCATCATCCAGCACTACGACAGCGCGCTGGCCGGCGCCCTCCACGACGGAATCCCGTGGCGCACCATCGTGGAGCGCATCATCTCGCCGCTGCCGGAGCACGTGTACATCTCGTTTGACATCGACGGGCTGGACCCCGCGCTGTGTCCGGGCACGGGCACGCCGGTGCCGGGCGGACTGTCGTTCCGGGAGGCCCTGACGCTGTTCCGCGTGCTGGCGCGCAGCGGTCGGAAGATCGTGGGCTTTGACCTGACGGAGGTGGCGCCCGGCCCGGACGGCGACGAGTGGGACGCCAACGTGGGCGCGCGCGTGCTCTACAAGATGATCGGCTGGGCCTTGCGCACGCAGCGCTGATCAGGTCCCCGGCATGGTCTGCGCCACCGACGGGCGCGCACGGTGCGCATCGCGGAATCTCGCAAATGCGTCCATGCCCTGCCACGCGTACTGCGCGCGGAAGGTGAGCCAGTCCAACGCGCACACCAGGCTGATCTCCGGCACGCCCACGCTCCCGTCGGGCAGGAAGCTCCCGCCGCGCAGCCGCTCGGCCAGCCAGTGCATGGCGGCATCCACGCGCTCGCGCTGCTTCACCACGTAGCCGGTCTCGGGCAGTCCGTCGCGCAGCAGGTAGAAGCGGTTGATGGCGCTGTCCACCACGCCGTCAATCACGGTGAGCAGGTTCTCCTCGTCCCAGCGCTCCATGCCACTGCCCATGGGCCGCAGCCCCGCGCGCACGCCCGCGTCCCGATGTCCCTCCCAGAGCAACGTGAGCAGCACGCGCGAGTCGAAGACCGTTCTTCCGTCGTCAAAGACGGCCGCGGGGATCTTCCACAGCGGGTTGACCTTGCGCAGCTCCGCCTGCCCCGCGTCGTCCAGCGTGTTCACCACGTTGTGCGCCAGCCCCATCTCCAGCAGGTGGATGCGGACCTTGCGGACAAAGGGTGAGGTGTTGGTGCCGTAGAGCGTGATCACGGGACGTTCTTGCGGATCATGGCCACTTCGTAGTTCACCGGCTTGGCCTGGTAGGGGCCCTTGCCGCGCAAGACTCCGTCGTCACCCACGTAGAAGCGACCGGTGCTGCGCGCCTCGTGGCTGGTGCCCGGGTCGCGGAACTCGTAGTAGGTGCGGCCCTTCTCGTCGGTCTTCTTGGCGGTGATGGTCACGAAGTGATCGGTGATGCCGTCCAGGTTGTAGGCCTTGTCCTTGTCGGTGATGCCCACCACCACCGGCTTCCCGCTCGCCAGCTGGCTGTCGATGTAGTCGACACCTTCCCTGGCCGCCTTCTTGTCCACCTTGCTGATCTTGCCGGCCTTGTTCTCACCCAGCGCCACCTGGAAGCGCTCGTCGCCATCCACCTTGGCGCCGCTCTTGGCCGCCGACATCGACGCGGCGCGGAAGCACGCCTTGTTCCCCGCGCCCGGGACCCGCTTGTCGAACTGGCTGAGCCACTTGAAGTCCTCGACCTCGTGCAGCGTCTGGTTGGGCTCGCTGGTGCCCTGGGTGCGTCGCGCCGCGTCCGCCTGCTGCAGGCTGGCCGCGCTCACCGAGGGTCCCTGCCCCACGCGCGGGGTCCGACCCACCCTGTTCCTGACCCAGGAGCCGGCGCTGCTCCGTCTGCCCCGCGCTCCGCTCGAACGTCTCATCCAGCCGCAGCTGCACCGGCGCGTTGCCCTGCACCGTCGCCGGCGCGGTGGTGGTGTTCTGCGCGGCCACGTTCCCCGTCGACACGGAGGGCGGCGGGCTCTGCAGCTGGCTGCGGGGACGTGCTGCGGTGGCGGTGGTCATGCGGCGTCCTTCCCGGTGGAACCACGACGGTACCACGAGTGTGGCGCACCCGCGCACCGTCCGCAATGGCGGACAACCTGACGTCGTGGAGTGGGCGGGAGCGGCGCTTGATCGTCGTGGGGGTGGTGTGTCATGCAGCGCGCCCTTTCAACGCTTTTTGACCGACGGCTCCCACCAACCCGGACGGGGAGCCCAACCACGGGAGACAGACAATGAAGAGCATGTGGACGTTGAGCGCAGTGCTGGCGGCCGCGCTGGCCGTGGGCTGTGGTGGCAGCAAGGAGGAGAAGAAGGCGGAGGAGAAGCCCGCCACCGAGCAGCAGGCCCAGGCTGCGGCGGCGGAGCCCACGGTGGCCGCGCCCGCGCAGGCCGACCTGGTGAGCCACTGCCTGCAGATGCGCGAGCAGCTGGCGCTGTGCAAGGAGCAGGCAATCGACCTGCTGATGGACGAGCGCGCCAAGGCCAACCCGGAGTTTGCCGCCAAGGTGGCGGACGCCAACCAGAAGGCCACCATGCGCACCGACGGCCTCAAGGAGCTGGAGGCCGACGGCCTGGGCCCGGTGGAGGAGCGCACCAGGAAGTGCACCGAGGTGGCGTCCAAGGTGCCCGCGCAGATCCCGCAGTCCATGATGAGCACGTGGGAGGCCACCAAGGGCTGCGTCGACAAGCCCTGCGGTGACCGCATCAACTGCTACCGCCCGTTCGTGGCGGCCAGCATGGCCATGATGAAGTGAGCCCCCGGCGCACCCACGCGCCGAGAGTTTCACCCGCGGCCCCGCTTCCGAACGCGCGCGTTCGGGGCGGGGCTTCGGCGTTTTCTGGGGGAAGATTCTTCAGGCCACGCGCGCGGGGCGGCTCTCCGACGGAGATTGCTGCTCGTTGGGCGGCTGGGCCAGGTAGCGTTCCAGCGCGGCGCGCCCGTCGGGGTCCACCATCACCACCACGCTGTCGCCGCCGGACACCACGGTCTCGGGCGGGGGGTTGTAGCGGAAGGAGCCCTGCGCGCTGAGCGTGGCCACCACCACCAGGCCCAGGTTCTCGTGGATGCGCAGCTCGGCCAGGCGCTTGCCCGCGCAGGGGCTCGCCGGGTCCACGCGCACGCTCTCGAAGTGCAGGCGCTTCTCGTCCTGGCTGCGCAGGAAGGTGTCCAGGAACTTCACGGCGGCGGGACGGAGCATCTCGCTGGCCATGCGCATGCCGCCAATGTGGTTGGGGCTGATGGTGGCGTTGGCGCCCACCTGGCGGAACTTGTCCAGGTTCTGCAACGCCGTGGCGCGCGCCACGATGCGCAGCTCCGGCCGGGCCTGCCGCGCGCTGAGGGCGATGATGATGTTGTCCTTGTCGCTGGGCAGCGTGCAGAACAGGCCCGCGGCGCGGGGCAGGCCGGCGTGGCTGAGCGTCTGGTCCTCGGTGGCGTCGCCCACGAAGAACAATCCGTCGGGGAAGAGCGCCTTCAGCTGCGCCACGCGTTCCTCGTTGGTGTCCATGCCCACCACGGGGCGGTCGGCCTTCACCAGCTCGCTGACCACGTTCTGGCCGGTCATGCCCAGCCCGCACACCACGTAGTGACCGGCGGCCTCGCTGAGGTCGCGCTCCATGCGGCGCTTCTCCAGGTACTTCCCCAGCGCCCCCTCGACGACGTAGCTGACGATCTGCGCCGAGGCGTACACCACCACGATGTACGCGCTGAGCGCGTAGGTCATGAGGTACATGTAGATGACGTCGCGACCGGCGCCCGGTACGCGGTTGAGCATGCCCATGTCGGCAAAGCCCAGCGTGCTGATGGCCATGGCGGCCAGGTAGAGGCAATTGAGGATGCCGAAGTTGGTGTGGTCGAGCGTTCCGTCGGGGAGCAGGAGCTGGTCATTGACGTTGTAGATGCGGCCAATGATCCAGAACCCCACGCCGCCGACGAGCCACGTGCCCACGAAGAGGAGCGCGGCCTTGAAGAGCCGTTCGCGCAGCAGGTCCAGGAGCAGGTGTCGGTGGTGGTGATGGACGCTCACGGCGCGCAGGTATAGCGCGGTTCCCGGTGAAACCTGTAACTCCCGCCCGACGCCACCAACGCGGAGCCCTCCCGACGTGAAGGCGGACAACCGGACATCGAGGGCAGGGCTTGGTGCCTTTCCAGGTGCAGCCTCGGCTGCCGCCAGGGAACAAAAGCGAAGACCCCGCTACGCCACGCCCCGTTCCATGCGCGCGGTGAGCAGCATGGCCGCCGCCATCTCCCGACTCTCCTCGTCACCCTCGCGTCGCGCGGCAATCAACGCGCGCGCGGCGTACTCGCGAGCGGCGGCGGGGTAGCCCATGGCGGCCAGGGTCATGGCGCCGTGCAGCAGCTTGTGGGAGCTGACGCCTTCCCGGTCCAGCTCCATCTGCAGCGCGGCCACGGTCTCGGGCAGGGTGTCCTTGGGATCGTCACGGCGGTTCATCGTCGTGCCCTCACATCTGGTTCAGGATGCGACGTCCTTCACTCCCCAACCGACTCACCAGGAACGTCATGGCCCGGGCGGCACCGGGGATGTCCTTCTCGAGCAGCGCCAGTCCATAGGCGCGTCGCGCGTACTCCGCGGCCAGATCCGAACGCTCGATCACCAGCAGGGCCTCGGCCACGTCGTAGAGCACCGCGGCATCCACCACGGTCTTGCCGGCGCGGGCCAGCACCTCGCTGACAATCACGTCCGGATCCACCGGTCGCTTCATCCGCGCCCCACCGAGCAGAACGCCTCGTAGTCGATGAGCTTGGTGATGGTGGGGTTGTCGCCGCACATGGGGCAGTCCTTGTCCCGACGCAACCTGAGCTCGCGGAACTTCATGCCCAGCGCATCAAACTGCAGCAGCCTCCCGACGAGCGGGCTGCCAATCCCCAGCACCACCTTCATGGCCTCCACCGCCTGCACGCAGCCAATGATGCCCGGCAGCACGCCCAGCACGCCGCCCTCGGTGCAGGAGGGGGCCATGCCCGGCGGGGGCGGCTCGGGATACAGGCAGCGGTAGCAGGGCCCCTTGCCGGGGTGGAACACGGTGGCCTGGCCCTCGAAGCGGAAGATGCTGCCGTGCACAATCGGCTTCTTCAGCATCACGCTGACGTCGTTGAGCAGGTAGCGGGTGGGGAAGTTGTCGCAGCCGTCGACGATGACGTCGTAGTCCTTGCACAGCTCCAGCGCGTTCTCGCTGGTGATCATGAGCTGGTGCTTGCGGATGGTGATGGCGGGGTTGAGGGCCTTCAGCGCGCGCTCGGCGGAGTCCACCTTGGGCACGCCCTGGTCCACCTCGCGGTGCAGGATCTGGCGCTGCAGGTTGGTGACGTCCACCACGTCGTTGTCGACGATCCCCAGCGTGCCCACGCCCGCCGCCGCCAGGTAGTACGCGCTGGGGCTGCCCAGGCCGCCGGCGCCAATGAGCAGCATCTTGCTGTCACGCAGCTTCTTCTGGCCCTCCTCGCCCACCTCCGGGAGGCTCAGGTGGCGCGCGTAGCGGATGCGGTCCTGGGCACTGAGCGGCTTGTCCAGGGAGATGGGGCCACCGGCGCGCTTCCAGGCGCCAAACCCGCCAATCAACGACGTCACGCGGGTGTAGCCCATCTGCTTGAGGGTGAGCGCTCCCAGCGCGCTGCGGTTGCCGCCCGCGCAGTACAGGGCGATGTGGCGGTTCCGGTCGGGGACGGTCTCCTCGATCTTCATCTCGAGGAAGCCCCGCGGGAGGTGTTTGGCGCCGGGGATCTTGCCCAGCTCCACCTCGTCCTGCTCGCGCACGTCGAAGAGCAGCGGCACGTCCTGGCTCTCCAGCTGGGCCCGCAGGGTGGGGACGTCGATTTCGGTGATTTCGCTCTTGGCCTGCTTCAGCAACTGCTCACGACTGAGTGCCACCTTCGGACTCCTGGAAACGGTGCGGGGTTGGGAACGACCGATGGACGGGGCAGCTTAGCACCAGGCGCCCCGGGGGTTTGATGTCGGTTGGGCGGGGGCGTTTCCACCGGGGGACCCCGGGTGGCCGGGACCCGGGCGTAACCGGTTGTTGCGTTTCAGGAATTGGCTTGGTAATCGCGCTGCCTCTGGCGCGGACATGGTGGTCTGCGAAGAAATCCGCGGGGGGCCCACACGCCCCCGGCGTTGGGAGACAATGCGATGCGTATGAAATGGTCCCAGATGAATGCGGCGCTCCTGGTGTGCGCTGCGGGCATGGTGGGTGCGTGCAGCGGTACCGGCGGCACCACCGACACCAGCACCTCCAGCAGCACCTCCACCGGTGGCACGGGCAGCACCTCGTCCTCCAGCAGCGGCAGCACGTCGTCCAGCAGCGGAGCGGTGTCGGGCACGTCGTCCTCCTCGGGTGAGGCGTCCAGCAGCAGCTCGGGCGTGACCTCCTCCAGCAGCAGCTCGTCGTCGTCCTCCAGCAGCTCCAGCTCGTCGTCCTCCAGCAGCTCCAGCAGCAGCGGGGACGTGGGCACCAGCAGCTCCAGCAACGGCGGCACGGGGACCAGCTCCAGCAGCGGAGACGTGGGCACCAGCAGCTCCTCCAGCGGCACGCCGGGCAGCAGCTCGTCGTCGGGCACGCCGGGCAGCAGCAGCTCCTCGGGCGCCAGCAGCAGCTCCTCCAGCGGCACGCCGGGCAGCAGCAGCTCCTCGGGCGGCAGCAGCAGCTCCTCGGGTGGCAGCTCCTCCAGCAGCGGCGGCGTCGTCGAGGGCACTGAGGAAGGGCCCTGCCGCGCCAACGCCCCGCAGTGCGACGGCAACCTGACGTGCGTCCAGGGCACCTGCCTTGCCTCGTGCACCACCGCCGGCGGACAGGACACCTGCGACGCCGACCAGTGGTGCCACCTGCGCCTGGCCGTACCCCGAGAGGCCCGGCTCCACGAAGCACTGCTCGTTGGCGGGGCAATCCGGGGTGGTGTCACCGTAGCCGCAGCTGATGTGGCAGGCGCCGCCAACCGGGGCGTCATTCGCGTCCTGGTGGGTCGGGCTGCACTCCAGGCCCTCACTGCACGGGAGCTGGTAGAGGTTGCCCTGGTCGTCGGCGCACTCTCCGTTCCGCGCGAAGCGGGTGACGCAGTAGTTGCCGTTGCCGGTGTCGATGCGACGACGCCCTCTCGTTCAGCGTCACGTCGGCCCGTTGCATCCTGAGTCACGCTCCCGCGCTCCATGGGGGGCGACGCCATCCCCGTTGGGAATCCTCTGCTTCCGGCCGTGGGTTGACGCGCGGACGGAGGTGACGCGAATGCGCTGGGGAACTGGCTTTGCCCTCGGGGTCTACGCCACGGCGCTGTCCGCGGCGCATGTGCTGGGGCAGAGCGGACTGCCGTCCCTCGTCGGGTACGACCGCGAGCTCACACCCTGCACCCACGGCGTACTGGTCGTGACCGCGCTGTTGTTCGCCGCGCACATGGTGGTCACCGGTCGGCGCCGGGAAGGCGGTCGCACTGTGATGGCGGGATTCCTCGTCGCCATGATGCCCATGGGTGTGGCCTTCATCCGGTACGGTCTCCCTGACCTCGACCACGCATTCTTCCAGCTCTCCGTGGGTGCGGTCTGGGGGATTCCCTTCGCGGTTCTCGTCGGACTCACCGCCACCGCGTCCGCGCAGCGTCCCGCATTCGCCACGTTGGCCGCGTGGGGATGGGCCTTCTCGGCGCTCTCGTGGATCGTGTACTTCCTGCTCGTGGCGTCGGGTTTCGGGACGCAGGTGCGGGTGACGGTGGCTCTCGCGTTGGGTGCCTGCTCCGCCGTCGCCCTGCTCGCGTCGTGGGGCGGTTATGCGCAGAGCACGGAGCGTCGACAACGTGCCTGGTTCGCTGTCTGCGGGGCCCTGGGTGTCCTTGAAGCGGCGCTCCTGGCCGGGTGATGGCATCGCGGCGTCCCCATCCCGCGCGCAGAGCGGACCGACGACCATCTCGGCTCAGAGGCAGATTCGCACCAGCTGGATTCGCCGGGTGAAGTCCCGCTCCAGCGCCCCTCCCGAGGGAACACCGCCCGCGATCCAGCCCAGCAAAGCGCAATCACGAAAAGCGTTGACGTTCATCCCGAACGCGGGCAGCGGGTCATGTCTCGGCAAGAAGACATCCGACAAGGCGACGCCATTGACGTCGACGGGTGCCACCTCCAATTCCGTTGAAACGCGTGGGTATCTCCAGCCGCTCCGGGTGAGGAGAACGATGTTGCCGTTCGCCGTAGCGACAAGCGGGGAGAATCCGTAGGAGCGCCCAAGGCCCTCGACAATCCGCACGCCTGCAGTGATGACCTGCTCGTCAAGGTCCGTGCTTCCTTGGTAGACGTCGTTGTTCAGTGCATCTACCCACGTCACAAAGATGCGTTGCCCGTAGATTGCCAGCCGAGCACGGGACGCCCTCTCAACGGGCCACACCAACTCCGGTCCAACCTCGCCGTCAAGGCTCACGATTGTCAGAGTCACCTCTGAATTGACGCGGTCCACAACAACGAACTTTCCGTCGGCGTAGGTGGCATCCAACTCTTCGTGGCTCAACGAATTCAAGACGGTGGTTTCCCAAAGCGGAGCACCGGCGTCATCCAAGAGGGCACCTCGGAGTTCCGACCCCGGCGCGTGCCACAACAAAAGATTGCCATGCGGGCTGGCGACCAAAGCCCGTAGATGGCTGTGGATCGTCATTCCAGCCGGCCCCACGACCTGCCCCACGGGGTCCAGCGGGATCACTTGGAACTTCAGCGTGTCATAGAAGGTCCCGCCGTCGTCACCAAACGACACGACCCCCAACAACCACCCATTCTCCGTGGGAACCAGGTTCACCCATCGCGCGAACGGAATCGCCAGACACCGCTCAACCTCGACGTTGAAGCTCTCATCAACCAGCGCGAACCGCACGTACTGTTCGGTGTGATTGAGATCTTCTCCCGCCCCGTCCGGCCCGTATTGGGTCCACGCCACACCAATGCGATCACCACGGACGGCGACCGCGAGATCGTGCGCCGCCGACGCCTCCACGTCGAGCACTTTGCAAGCATGGATGAGCTCATGCTCACCGCATGGATTGCACCCGCGGACGTCGTAACCGCACCAGGAACCACAAACGAGCTCTCCGCCCGAATACCCAAGCCCGGAGCAGCTCCCTGCACCCAGGTCGGTGTCGCATGTCTCGGAGCGGAAGCTCTCCCGGTCCGCCTCAGGATCATTCACGGGACAGAACCCGTCCACGACGCCATTGCCGCAGCGCTCGGCTCCGCAACCGGGTTTCAAAGTCGGGACAGGGAGGCACTGCGCCACGTCCATGACGGCGGATGAGTTGTCTGGGATGGCGGCATCCACGGTCCCAGCGTCTCCCAACACGGCGGCGTCCCCTGGGTCGGTGGCAACCGAGTCAATGCCGGCGTCCATGACAACACCGGCGTCCTGGGCGGTGGGAGCGGGCGGTTGGGTCGCGAGGCGGCGTGGCGTCTCACGGTTGTCATGACCCCAGCCTGCCTGTCCACGCGTCGAATTCGGCTCCGTCGGCTCTGGATCCCCCTGCGGGCTTTCAGGTGCCGCGGCCTCCTGTTGTGGATCAGGAACCTGTCCCTCGTCCCTGCAAGCCCAAGAAAGCAGGACGAGCAGAGCCCACGACTGCCGGTGAACGCGCATGTCCCGAGACTCCGAGTACCCTCCGTCGAGGGGGAGGTATCGGAGAGGTCATAACGACTGCTCCCCCTCACGTGCCGTCGGAACGCGCCAAGTCCGCGAGGCGTCGCTCAGTCGTGCCTCTGGATGGGTGCCTTGCTGGTGGACGGATGGTCTTATTCGCCGCGCAGCCACTTCCGCCACGCGCGCACCGCCGCGGTCTGGCCCTCCTCCTCGAGGAAGCGCACCATCGCCACCAGGTCCACGTCGGGAAGCACCTCGCTGCGGGGCACCGGCTCGTACCCGGCGGCGCGCAGCGCGTACACTTGGATGCGCCCATCCTCCCAGAACCACACCTCGCGCACCTTGAGGCCGCGGTAGATCTCCAGCTTGTCGATGCCGCCCGAGGTCCACACCACCTCGATGGCGATGTCCGGCCGGTCGGTCTCCTTGGTGCCGACGATGTAGCACTCGTCCGGCTCGGCCCCGCGCTCCTCCGGCGCACTCTTGAGCGTCCAGGAACCCACACCGCCAAGCTCGACGTCCTTCTCCTCGGCCCACGCCTCCAGCAGCCGCGCCAGGGTCGTCTTGATCCACTCGTGACTGCGCGACGGGCTCATCAGCTCCACCTCGCCCTTCAAGTACGCAATGCGCACGCCCGACGACTCGCCGCGCATCTGCAGCAGCGCCTCGTACTGGTCCCAGCTCAGACCGTGAAGGCGCACCCGCTGGTCGGGGTCGCGCAGCTTCTGGTCCGGCTCCAGCGCCTTCATGGCAAGGCCTCCCGTCTGCGAAAGAGGATATGGCCCCCATCCTGTCCGTGCCAGCCGCGCACCCGTCGCCCAGTGCGTGGGGGACGCAGTGCCAGGACCTGATCGATACCCTGCCGCGCCAGCACCTCACGCACGCGCTCCGCGTTCTGGAGCGTCTGCGAGATGGGATCGGACATGTCTTGAGACGTCACTTGCGTGGCCGCTGGTGCATTTCCGCCAGTCGGCGACAGAACACGCCCAGCTCCAGGGCCCTTTTCGCCCGCTGCAGGGGCGTCATCGCCGCCACGCGCTCCCGCTCACGGGCATGGGCCGCATCCATGCACGCGCTGCGACGCTCGTCGCGGAAGCTCACGTCGGGGTGGGGCGTCTGGCTCACGGCCGGGATATAGCATCGCTGCGTTGCGTCGTCACAGCGCGGCACTTTTCGCCGCCCACGCTCTTGCCCCCGCCCCTTGACCGACGGCATCATCTTCCCCCCACCGCCTGATGTGGGATAGGAACGCTGGCCTATCCTGGGGACTCCCGGTAAGAGCCCAACATCGCTGGGCAAGGACACGGAGCGGAGCATGCGCATTCTCGGCTGGGGCCTCACGGACGTGGGCATGAAGCGTGACCACAACGAGGACAGCTTCCTCATCCGCGAGGACCTGAACCTGTTCGTGGTGGCCGACGGCATGGGCGGTCACGCCGGCGGCGAGATGGCCTCCTCCATCGCGGTCAAGACCATCGAGGAGGGCGTGGCCCAGGCGCGCCCGGTCATCGACCCTGCCGTCACCCACGACGTGGCCGTCGAGAAGAGCCCGGTGGCCAAGCTCATCAGCGACTG
Source organism: Myxococcota bacterium (assembly GCA_040752415.1). Lineage (GTDB taxonomy): Bacteria > Myxococcota > JACRCW01 > JACRCW01 > JACRCW01 > JBFMGU01. Next base: position 36,315 of record JBFMGU010000011.1, on the reverse strand, counting down.
CCTCCGCAAGGCCTGCAACAACATCTTCAAGAAGGCGCAGGAGCGTCGTGAGCTGCAGGGCATGGGCACCACCACCATCGGCCTGCTCTTCCACGGCCGCCACGCCTTCATCGCCCACGTGGGCGACAGCCGCGCCTACCTGATGCGCGACGGCCGGATCCTCCAGCTCAGCGAGGACCACAGCCTGGTGAACGAGCAGCTCCGCGCCGGCCTCATCACCGAGGCGCAGGCCAAGCAGAGCCGCTTCAAGAACATCATCACCCGCTCGGTTGGCTTCGAGGAGGACGTGGCGGTGGACATCATCGCCGTGGAGTACAAGGAGGGTGACTGCTACCTGCTGTGCTCCGACGGGCTGGCCAACCTGGTGCGCGACGAGGAGATCCTCGAGGTGGTCTCGGAGAACTTCCTGCGGCGGGCGCCGGAGCTGCTCATCGAGCTGGCCAACAAGCGCGGCGGCGACGACAACGTCACGGTGGTGATGGCCTACGTGGACGAGGGCGCGGTGCCGGCGCAGGCAGCCGCCTGAGGGGCGCAGGCACACGCACCTGGGGCCACGGAATAACGCCACGCTCCCACAGGTTGGGTGTCATCGGTCATTGCGATTATGAGCTGGTGCATTGACACCTCCGCTTGACCGTCGGTAGGTTGGCCGACGCTTCAACGGGTCCCGGTGATCTCTCCCCGCCGGGGGGCCGCGGGAAGCGCGGAGCTCACCAGAGTGGCCAACCGCTTCTACACGCTGCTGCTGATTCCGGAGCGGTCCGCCGCCGTGCGGCGAATCCAGCTCCCGAAGGTGGCCGTGTTTGCCGGTGCGGTGGCGGCCCTCGTCGGGATTGGCGTCGCGGGCTCGGCGGCCATCCACTACGCCTACGTGGTGGACCAGGTCTTCGAGAACCGCGTGCTGCGGGAAGAGAACCAGCGCCTGCGGGAGAAGTTCGCGGTGATCGATCGTCGGCTCAGCGGGATGGAGCAGACGGTGGCCAGCGTGCAGCGCATGGATCAGAAGCTGCGCAGCATCACCCGCCTCTCGGACCCGCGCCTCGGCCTCGCCGTGGGTGGTCCCATGGAAGGCGCCACCGCGCCGGGCGGCCAGGGTCCCGCGGGTGGCAGTGAGGAGGAGCTGGCCCTGCTGGCCGCCCTCCCCGCCGACACCGCCGAGGAGCAGGATCTCGCGCTGGGCCTGTTGGACAGCCGCCTGGACGGGCTGCCGCAGGAGGCTGGGCGACAGACGGCGTCGTTGCGGCAGCTCATGGCGTACTACGAGGGTCGGGAGGTGCTGTTGCGCAGCACGCCCTCCATGTTCCCCGCGCAGGGCTGGGTCACCAGTGAGTTCGGCGTCCGCGACGACCCGTACACCGCCGAGCGCACCATGCACAGCGGCATGGATCTCGCCGGGCGCGAGGGCAGCCCGGTGCTGGCCCCCGCCGACGGCGTGGTCACCTTTGCCGGCACCAAGGGTGGCTACGGCAACCTCATCATCCTGGAGCACGGCCACGGCTACACCACCACGTACGGCCACCTCTCCAAGATCCTGGTGAAGGTGGGTGAGCGCGTGAAGCGCGGCCACCACATCGGCGCGGTGGGCAACACCGGTCGCAGCACCGGTCCGCACCTCCACTACGAGGTCCGGATCAACGGCATCCCGGTCAACCCACGCCTGTTCGTCCTCTGACGTCCCCGTTCCCGCGCAGCGGTCCTGAAGCTCCCGGCTGCGCATTCAACGGGCTTCCCCCTCCCCATCCCAATCCCGAAGGACCGCGCGTGGGCGTCTCCGCGGAGCCATCGGGAGGGGTAGGGGATGGGGAGAGGGAGGGGGATGGGGATGGCACGGAGTGCCATGGCGGAGGCCCGTCCGCATGATTATAGAGACGCGGTTCCGGCCGCCGGGGCCCCCGGTGCCGTCTCAGGTATTCCCCGAATCCGGCGTTCCGGCAATCGGCCCATTAGGACGTGTCCATGAGTTTTCTCAGCAAGATCTTCGGCACCAAGAATGAGCGTGAGCTCAAGCGCCTGCAGCCCCGCGTGGCCGCCATCAACGCGCTGGAGGACAAGTTCAAGGCCCTGCCGGACGCCGAGCTGGCCCTCTACACGCAGAAGCTGAAGGAGCGCGTGGCCAACGCCCTGCAGGCCACCGGCAAGCCGCAGAACGAGCTGACCCGCGCCGACTACGACGCCGCCCTGGACCCCGTCCTCCATGAGGCCTTCGCGCTCACCCGGGAGGCCGGCCGGCGCGTCATGGGCATGCGCCACTTCGACGTGCAACTCATCGGCGGCATGGTCCTGCACGAGGGCAAGATCGCCGAGATGAAGACCGGCGAGGGCAAGACGCTGGTCTCCACCCTGCCCGGCTTCCTCAACGCGCTGTCGGGGCGCGGCGTGCACGTGGTCACCGTGAATGACTACCTGGCCACCCGCGACGCGGAGTGGATGGGCCGCATCTACCGCTACCTGGGCATGACGGTGGGCGTCATCATCCACGGCCTCAATGACCGCCAGCGCCAGCAGGCCTACGGCTCCGACGTCACCTACGGTCAGAACAACGAGTTCGGCTTCGACTACCTGCGCGACAACATGAAGTTCGCGCTGAAGGACTACACCCAGCAGCGCGGCCACCACTTCGCCGTCGTGGACGAGGTGGACTCCATCCTGATCGACGAGGCGCGCACCCCGCTCATCATCAGCGGCCAGGCCGAGCAGTCCACCGACCTCTACCGCACCGTCAACGCCATCATCCCCAAGCTCAAGAAGGACGAGCACTACACCATCGACGAGAAGGCCAAGACCGCCACCCTCACCGAGGAAGGCGTGCTCCGCGCGGAGAAGCTGCTCAGCGTGGACAACCTGTATGACCCGGCCAACATCGAGCTGCTCCACCACACCCACCAGGCCCTGCGCGCCCACACCCTCTACAAGCGCGACGTGGAGTACGTGGTGGATGGCGGGGAGGTGAAGATCGTCGACGAGCACACCGGCCGCATCATGGAAGGCCGCCGCTGGAGCGACGGTCTGCACCAGGCCATCGAGGCCAAGGAAGGCGTGCAGATCGAGAATGAGACGGTCACGCTGGCCACCGTCACCTTCCAGAACTTCTTCCGCATGTACGGCAAGCTCTCCGGCATGACCGGCACCGCCGACACCGAGGCCGAGGAGTTCGCCAAGATCTACAACCTGGACGTGGTGGTCATCCCCACCAACCGCAAGGTCAGCCGCGTCGACAACGAGGACGTGGTCTACAAGACCGAGCGCGAGAAGTTCGACGCCGTCACCACGGACCTGGAGGACTGCTACAGCCGCGGGCAGCCGGTGCTCGTGGGTACCACCAGCGTGGAGAAGAGCGAGGTGGTGGCCCGCCTGCTCAAGAAGAAGAACATCCCGCACGAGGTGCTCAACGCCAAGCAGCACCGTCGGGAGGCGGAGATCATTGCCCAGGCCGGTCGCAAGGGGAAGATCACCATCTCCACCAACATGGCCGGCCGCGGTACCGACATCCTGCTGGGCGGCAACGCCGAGTACATGGCCCGCGCGGAAGTGGCCAAGTACTTTGCCGAGGAGGAAGCCCGCATTGCCGCCGAGAGCGGCATCCCGCAGGGCCTGGGCATCCACGAGGTGGCCCGCTTCACCTTCCTCTCCGGCAAGCCCGACCTCATCAACGTGGAGCGCCTGGCCGCCGAGGAATCCGGCCTCCCCTACGACGTCATCAACAAGCTGCGCCTCCAGGACGCCGCCACCGTCTTTGCCGACGCCAAGCTGCCCCCGGAGATGCTGGAGCGCTACGAGAAGGACCTGGCGTTCTTCAAGAAGGCCGTCAGCAAGTACGCCGAGGTGCTGCCCGGCTTTGCCGACCAGTGCGCCAGGGAAAAGGACGAGGTCATCAAGGTGGGTGGCCTGCACATCCTGGGCACGGAGCGGCATGAGTCACGGCGTATCGACAACCAGCTGCGTGGTCGTGCCGGCCGTCAGGGTGACCCGGGCTCCTCCCGGTTCTTCCTGTCCCTGCAGGATGACCTGATGCGCATCTTCGGCGGCGACAAGCTCATCCCCATGATGGAGAAGCTGGGGATGCAGGAAGGCGAGCCCATCGAGGCGCGCATGGTCAGCAAGAGCGTGGAGAACGCGCAGAAGAAGGTGGAAGGCCACCACTTCGACATGCGCAAGAACCTACTCGAGTACGACGACGTCATGAACATGCAGCGCAAGGCCACCTACGCGCTGCGTCGGCAGGTGCTGGAGGGCAAGGGCGTCCACGAGATGATCCTGGACCGGATTGAGGACGTCATCATCGGGATCGTCGACGAGGCGTGCCCGCCCGACGTCCCGCCCCCGGAGTGGAAGAGCGAAGAGATCAAGACCCGCGTCAAGGACGTGTTCGGCGTCAGCGTGGACCTGGTGGGCGCCACCAACACGCGCGAGGACATCCAGGACAAGGTCTACGCCGAGTGCGAGCGCTTCTACGTGGGGCGCGAGAAGGAATTTGGCGAGGCGCTGGTGCGCCACCTGGAGCAGTTCCTCTTCCTGCAGACCATTGACCAGCACTGGAAGGAGCACCTGCTGGCCATGGACCACCTGCGCGAGGGTATCTACCTGCGTGGCTACGGCCAGAAGGACCCCAAGCAGGAGTACAAGAAGGAGGGCTACAACCTCTTCGTCTCCATGATGAACAGCATCGGCACGGACATCGTGCAGAAGATGTTCAAGGTGCAGATTCGTCGTGAGGAGGAGGTGGAGGAGCTGGAGCGTCGACGGGCGCAGCAGGCCGCGCGGCAACGCATCCAGACCACCCACGTGGCCGCCCCCACCTCCGCCAGCAGCAGCGACGAGGCCCCCGCTCCCGCCGCCGCCGCGCGTGGCGCTCCCGCGGCGCAGCCGGCCGCGGCACCTTCGGGCAATGGGGGTGGCGCGCCGCAGCCCCAGGCCGCCGGTCCGGCGCAGCCTCAGGTGCCGCTGCGTCGCCAGGTGCCCAAGATTGGCCGCAACGACGTCTGCTATTGCGGCAGCGGCAAGAAGTACAAGAAGTGCCACCTCCCCGAGGACGAGGCGCTGGGTCTGGCTCCGCCGGCCTGATGCGGTGATGTTCTCGGGAAGGTTCCTCATGACCGCTGGCGCACGTCGGCGGCGCCCACGGTGTCCTGGATGACGACGGAAGAGCAGAACACGAGCAATGGCCACGCCCCCGCGGAAGGCGGCGGGTTCTTTGGCGACGCCACCAGCGGCCTGGTGCCTCCCATCCCGGAGAAGGCCGCGCCGCAGGCGCCTCGCTGGGCCAAACTGTTGCTGCTCCCCGCCGTGGTGAGCATGACGCTGGCATTGGACCAGGGCACCAAGCTGCTGGCGCAGGCCGAGCTGGCGGAGGCGGTGGAGACCGCGGTCCCCCAGGACGACGGCACGCTCAAACAGGTGAAGGTCTGGCGCCCCACGCGCTCGGTCACCGTGGTGCCGGGGCTGTTCAACTTCCGCTACGTGGAGAATCCCGCCGCGGCGTTCTCACTCACCATCAACATGCCGGAGAAGGTGCGCAAGCCCTTCCTGGTGGCGGTGAGCATCCTGGCCATGGTGCTGATTCTGAGCTGGTACTGGCGCACGCGGGAGCCGGACTGGCTGGTCTTGAGCAGCTTCTCGTTCATCCTGGGCGGCGCGCTGGGGAACCTCGTCGACCGCATGGCCTACGGCTACGTCATCGACTTCATCGACTGGCACCTCTCCATCATCAACCCGAGCTGGCATCACTGGCCCACCTTCAACATCGCCGACGCGGCCATCTGCGTGGGCGCCGCCGGCGTCATCCTGCGCACCTTCAAGCCCTACCAGGCCCCCAAGGAGGCCGAGGGGCAGTGGCAGAGCGAAGCGCTGGTGGAGAGTGGTCGTCCCGGTGAGGTCAGCGGCGAACACGAGGCAGGGAAGGCCAGTTCCACGTCGAGCTGAGGCTCCGCCATCCTGCGTGGCGGGACGTGGCGGCCCGGGCTAGGTTGGTGCCATGTCTGAGACGGTCAACATCCAGTCCGCCGAGGGCCACCTGTCGCAGCTGGTGGACCGCGCCGCCGCCGGAGAGGAGATCATCCTCGCGCGGGACGGGAAGCCGGTGGCCCGACTGGTGGCGTTTGAACAGCCCGTCCCCCGTCGGAAACCGGGTCTGTGGAAGGGGAAGATCTGGGTTGCAGATGATTTTGACGCACCGCTGCCGCCTGATGTCCTGGACGCCTTCTACAAAGGCCCCATCTTCCCACCCGACAACAAATGACGGGCCTGCTCCTCGACACGCATGCGCTCATCTGGTGGGTCTCCGACTCGCCCACGCTGAGCCTCACCGCGCGAACCTCGATCGAGCAGGCACCCGAGGTCTTCGTCAGCGCCGTCAACGTATGGGAGATTGCGATCAAGCGCTCCCTGGGCAAGCTCCACCTCCACGTCACGCAGGAAGACCTGGCCAGGATCGCGCCAACGTTTGGCTTCACCGAGCTGCCGGTCACCGCGCGCCACGCTGCCGCGGTGGAGAATCTCCCCTGGCACCATGCAGACCCTTTTGACCGCTTGCTCGTGGCTCAAGCCCAACTTGAGGGCGCCACCCTGGTGACCGCAGACACCGTGCTTGCCGCCTACGGCGTCGCCATCCTTTCCGCCACCGCCTGATCAAAAAACCTAAACAATTTCAACAATTTACACCCAGGTGGTGGCGCGTCGAATCTCGTTGACGCGGGGCACCGCGCCCCCTATGACGCTCATTCCCTGTTGAACGGAAACACCGCGTCCGGTTGCGCTTTGACGTCGTGACCGGCCCCCCAGAAGCACCCCATGACCGACGAACTCAATCCGCCGAACAACCCGCCTCCCGGTGCCCCCGCCGCGCGTCCCGCCCAGCCCGTCCCCATGGACGACGAGATGCGGCGCAGCTACCTGGACTACTCCATGTCCGTCATCATCGGGCGCGCCCTGCCCGACGTGCGCGACGGACTCAAGCCGGTGCACCGTCGCATCCTGTACGCGATGTACGACGAGGGGCTGCTCAGCAACCGCAAGTACAGCAAGTGCGCCGGCGTGGTGGGTGAGGTGCTCAAGAAGTACCACCCCCACGGTGACTCCGCCGTCTACGACGCCATGGTGCGTCTCGCGCAGGAGTGGAACGTCCGCTACACGCTGATTGACGGCCAGGGGAACTTCGGCTCCGTCGACGGAGACCCCGCCGCGGCCTACCGCTACACCGAGAGCCGGCTCACCAAGCTGGCCGAGGAGCTGCTCGCCGACATCGAGAAGGAAACCGTGGACATGGTCGCGAATTTCGACGAGACCACCCACGAGCCCTCGGTGCTCCCCTCCAAGGTGCCCAACCTGCTGGTCAACGGCAGTGAAGGCATTGCCGTGGGCATGGCCACCAAGATGCCGCCCCACAACCTGGGGGAGGTCATCGACGCCATCCTGGCCGTCATCGAGAAGCCGGACATCACCGTGCGGGAGCTGATGCAGCTCATGCCCGGCCCGGACTTCCCCACCGGCGGCTACCTGTGCGGCAGCGCCGGCGTGTACGACGCGTACTCCACCGGTCGCGGCATGCTGAAGATCCGCGGCAAGGCGCGCGTGGAGGAGCGGGAGAAGGGCCGCAGCCAGATCATCATCGACGAGATTCCCTACCAGGTGAACAAGGCCAAGCTCATTGAGCGCATGGCCGAGCTGGTGCGGGACAAGAAGCTGGAAGGCATCAGCGACATCCGCGACGAGTCCGACCGCGACGGCATGCGCATCGCCATTGACCTCAAGCGCGACGCCATTGGCGAGGTGGTGCTCAACCAGCTCTACAAGCACACCCCGCTGCAGACCACCTTTGGCGTCATCAACCTGGCCATCGTGGGCGGTCAGCCCAAGGTGCTGCCGCTGCGCGACCTCATCACCTTCTTCGTCAATCACCGTCGGGAGGTGGTGGGACGGCGCACGCGCTTCGAGCTCAATGAGGCGGAGGCGCGCTTCAACCTGTTGCTCGGTCTCATCATCGCGGTGGACCACATTGACCGCGTGATCGACATCATCCGCAGCAGCAAGGACCCCGAGGAGGCACGCGACCGCCTGCTGGCCGAGAAGTTCAGCGGCAACCTGGGCAAGCTCCCGCAGTTCGTGGAGGCGGAGGTGCCGCAGGTGGTGCACGCCATCCAGCGCGGCTTCTTCCAGATGAACGAGCTGCAGGTCAAAGCCATCCTGGAGATGCGGCTCTCCCGCCTCACCGGCCTGGAGCGCGACAAGCTGGTCACCGAGGCCAAGGAGGTGCAGGAGCTGATTGCCCGCCTGCGCGCCATCCTGGCCAGCCCCGTCCTGCTCATGAACGTCATCAAGGACGAGCTGAAGGACATCAGGACCCGGTTCGCGGACCCGCGTCGCACCCAGCTCATGCCCGACGTGGACGACCTCTCGGTGGAGGACCTCATCGCCGAGGAGGAGATGGTGGTCACCGTCACCCACGCCGGCTACGTGAAGCGCAGCGCGCTCTCCAACTACCGCGCGCAGCGTCGCGGTGGGCGCGGCAAGGGTGCGGCGGCCACCAAAGAGGATGATTTCGTGGAGGACCTGTTCGTGGCCTCCACCCACGCCTACCTGCTGACCTTCACCGACAAGGGCAAGGTCTACTGGGTCAAGGTCCACGAGGTGCCGGAGAGCGGCCCGGCCTCCAAGGGCAAGGCGATTGTGAACCTGGTGCAGTTGGAAGAGGGTGAGCGCGTGCGCGCCATCCTGCCGGTGCGCAAGTTCCCCGAGGAGGAAGGCAAGCAGTTCGTGATCACCTGCTCCCGCAAGGGCACGGTGAAGAAGACCGACCTCACGCAGTACTCCAACCCGCGCCAGTCCGGCCTGATTGCCTGCGGCATTGATGAGGGCGACAGCCTCATTGCCGCCCACGTCACCGGCGGCGACAACGACATCCTCCTGGCCACCCGCCACGGCATGGCCATCCGGTTCCATGAGTCGGATGTGCGGGCCATGGGTCGGGCCGCGGTGGGGGTGCGCGGCGTCGAGCTGGTGGACGGCGACGAGGTGGTGGGCATGGAGGTGTTGGACGCCCACGCCACCGTGCTGACCGTGACCGAGCGCGGCTACGGCAAGCGCACCGCCATCGAGGAGTACCGGCGGCAGAACCGCGGCGGGAAGGGCCTCATCACCATCAAGACCACCGACCGCAACGGCCCGGTGGCCGGCCTGGTGCAGGTCAAGGACGGCGACGAGGTCATGATCGTCACCAGCGGCGGCACCCTGATCCGCACCCGCGCCGACGAGATCAGCCTCATTGGCCGCAACACCCAGGGCGTGCGCCTGATTGCGGTGGAGGAAGGTGACCGCGTGGTGAGCGTGGCCCGCCTGGCCGAGCGCGAGGACAGCGACCCGGCCACCGTGGAGCTGCGCATGGCCGGCCTGCCCCCGCCCGGGGAGACCACGGGCAACGGCGAGACGGCCGGCAACGGCGTGGATGCCGAGGCCGGCGACGGCGGACACGGCACCAACGGCACCGGCGGATCCGACGAGGGCGGCGCGTGAGGTCGGCGTGGGTGGTGGGGGCGGTGGGGGCGGTGAGCCTGGCAACGCTGGCCGCCGCCGTCACCGAGCCTGAACGCGCATCCGAGCCCGGCCCGGACGTGCGGGAGGTGCTGCGTCGCTTCCTGGTGCAGGATCCACCGGGCCAGATCTCCCTGCTCACCGACGGATCCGCCAAGGCCCGCCTGGCCCAGCGCAAGCGCGAGAGCGTGGTGGAAGGCGTGTGTCCCGCCGCGCCCCCGCGCGACCCGGCCAGCGCGCGCGTCACCGAGAGCCAGGGCGGACCGGGGCGGCTGGTGGTGAGCTACCCGGTGGGCAAGGGTCGCGGGGCGCACCGGCGGCTCTACAGCGTGCGTGGCGTGGGATCCGAGGCCCGCGTGGTGGACGCCAGCCCCCTGGTGGAGCTGGCCGAAGCCGCACTGCGCGAGGGAGAGCTGAACGAGGCCGTGGGTCTGGCCGAGACCGCGCTGAAGGAAGAGCCCGACAACGACGAGGCCCTGGGCATCGTGGCGCGGGTGGCGGCGCGGCTGGGGGATTCCGGTCGCGCGGAGAGCGCGCTGGCCCGCGCCCGCGAGCGCAGCCCGGAGGGGCTGGGGTGGCGCTACGCGGCTTTCGAGGTGGCGGTGCGCCTGGGCAAGACCACCGAGGCGGAGCGCGCCTTCGAGGCCTGCGTGGACGTGGTGCGGGGCAACCAGCTGGATGACGGTCGCTGCTACGCGCTCCACGTCAACAACGCCCGCGGCTCCGGGAGCCGGGTGACCTTGAAGCAGCTGCTGGACGAGGCACTGGGCCGCGCCCCGGAGGATCCGGCGTTGCACGCCGCGCTGGGCCGCCTGCTCATCTACTCCGCGGAGCGCGGCGACACGTTGGATCCGGTGATCCTCAGCGAGGCCGAGGGGCACCTGAAGACCGCGCTCCCGTGTGTGGATCGGCTGAGCCGGGAGGACCGGGCCGCCACGCTGCACGCGCTGGCCACCGTGACCCTGGAGCTGCGCCACGGCGCCTGCGCCGCCTACGCGGAGCGCGCGCTGCTGAGCGACCCCTCGGTGCCCGACTACCGTCGCACCCTGACCGCGTGCGCGGAGGCCAGCCTGCTGGAGGCCAACCGTCTCAACCGCCGCGCCCTGCGCGACGCCAGCGTGGACCTGGAGACCGAGGGCAAGGCCATCATGCTGGCCCTGGTGAAGGACCGCGCCACCCTGGGCGGCCGCCAGCTCCCCACCTACCAGGCCTACTCCCGCGCCCGCGTGGCGGTGATGCAGACCGGGGAGCGGTTGGAGGTGTCGCTGCAGGATCTGCCCAAGCCGCGTCGCAAGACGCGCGAGGAGGACACGGTGGCCGCCGCCTTCATGGTGCGCGCGGTCTACCTGGCCCTCTACGGGCAGGACGCGCCCACGCTCTCCGCGGTGAAGGTGTCCTTTGCCGGGGAGCCCAGGGAGCTGGTGTTCCCGTTCCCGGACGGGATGGGCCGCGCCCAGAACAGCGCGCTCCCCGACGACGCCGAGATTGCCCGCCTGGCCCCGCGCGTGGTGGCCCGGCCGCTGAACTGACCCCCGTCAGTCGCCGCCTTCGTCGGAATCCTCGTCCCCGTGGCCGGGATGCTGCACCACGGTCACCGCCACCTCCGCGCGCGCCGCGTTCCCCGCCTCATCCGCGCACGTGACTTCCACGCGGTAGCGCCGGCCCGGATCCTCCGCGCGCACCCGCACGCGCAGCGCGTCCACAATCTCGCGGTCGTCCTCCCCGCCGCCGGTCAGGTCGCTCACGTAGCAGCGGAGCGCGTCGTCCTCGTCACAGGCGTCGCGGGCGCGGGCGTCCACCTCCACCTCACGCATCCGGCGCTGTCTTGACTCCCGCACCTCCTCCGGATCCGCCGCCAGACGCTGGATGTGCGGCGCGGTCCGATCCGGCCCGCAGCTCCCCGACTCCCCCGCGCCGGGATCCGAACCCGGGGATCCGCCGCTGGCTCCGGGCGCGGTGACGTCGTCACAGGCCAGCGGGATGGTGACACGCGTGGTGTCGTCCTGGCGCACCACCACCGGATCCACCGTGGCGCGGCCGCAATCCGGCGCGGGCCCGCCCAACCCGTCCAGGGGGACCGCCTGGACCTGGTGGCAACCCGCTGGCGTGGCCAGGAAACGCGCGGGGAAGCGGGGTGGCGCACCCTCGGCAGGGACCAGGGTGGAGGATGACCACGGATCCGCCGGCTCGTCCGCACAGGGCTGGGCGCGCACCTCGTAGCGCACCGCCCGCACATCCCGTCCCCCCGACGCCACCACCGCCTCCAGCAGCACCCCGGTATCCAGGTTGGACGCGGGCAGCGGGTGCACCTCCGGACGACACGCCCAGGCCACCAGCGCCACGCTCCACGCCAGACCGCTCCGCGGCTCCGCAACCATGATGCCCTCCGCGCCCCCGGTGACCGCCGGTGAAGACCCGAAGTGACAGCCGCGGGTGGTAACGGGAGCCGCGCCTCGCCACCAGGCCGGCGCGATCAACACCGCGTAATCACGGGCATCTCCCACGCGCCGTGCAGCCCCGCTTCACGACGAGGATGAAGCAGAACTTGAAGTGCGGATAAGCGGCACGAAGGCGCGCTCCACCGAAGGGTGAATCCGCTTGACTTGCCGTGAACACGGGATCACAAAGAGCGTGATGCGCAGGTTTGGTGCAACACGTTGCGCAAGCTGGGGGAAGGTACGGGACAAACGGCTCTGACGTCGTGCTGGAGGGGGGCTCCAGCCCGAACAACCATCCACACCTTGGGGGGCAAGGATGTTGGAAATCATCAGGCACTGGGGTGGAGTGACACCTGCAGATGCGGCCACGCCGGAGAATCCCGCGTGGCATAGTGAAGTCTTCAAGCTGCTGAACGCGTGGCGCAAGATGGGGGCCACCGCCACGCGCGCCCACCGGGAGCATGCCGCTCCCAACGGGCCGGACACGCGGGGTCAGGGTCGGGCCGGGCTGGCGCGGGTGCTGGGGGAGAGCGCGCGGGCCTTGTGGGCGTGTCGGACCGAGGAGGCGCTGGCGCAGGAGGTGGCGCGCCTGGCGTCCCACTCCCTGGCGGAATGCGCGCTGGTCCACGTGGTGGAGCTGGGGCAACCGCGCCTGGCCGCGGCGGCCACGGCCACTCCCGCGCTGGCCAAACGGCTGGAGGACGCGGGTCCGGCCGCGCTGGTCCCCGCCTGGAGCGAGGAGCTGGTGACGGAGGTGGCCCACAACGGCACCCGCCGCGTCCTCACCGACGAGCACGACGCCCCCGTGGGCCTGGTGCTCCCCCTCTCCTCCGGCCTGCAGACCCTGGCGGTGCTGAGCCTGGGGTTCGCCTACGCGGACATGGAGGTGGTGGACGCCTTTGTGGCGCAGGTGGAAGCGGGCTGGGAGGGGGTGCGGGCGTGGCAGGCGCGGGAGCAGGACGCGCGGCGGCGGGAGGAGGTGCTGAGCACGCTGAGCCATGACCTGCGCAACGCCATCACCACGGTGCTGCTCCGCGCGGACATGCTGCAGCGACGCCTGCTGGACCGCGGCGACGTCACGGCGTGCAAGCGCGCGGTGAGCGAGATCCAGTGGACGGGCGCGTGGATGGAGCAGCTGGTGGGGGACATCCTGAGCGCGCGCGCCATTGACGGGGGGCGGGTGACCCTCAAGCTGGCGCGTCACTCCGCCGGGTCGCTGGTGCAGCGCGCGGTGGAGATGCTGGAGCCGGTGGCGGCCACGCGCAGGATCCAGCTGAAGGCCGCCGTGCCCGCGGACCTCACCGTGACCGGTGACGACGTGCGCCTGCTGCAGGTGCTCGCCAACCTGCTGGGCAACGCGTTGAAGTTCTGCCCGGAGGGCAGCGTGGTGGAGGTGTGGGCGGAGGACCGGGGCACGGAGGTGGTGTTCTCCGTGCGCGACCGCGGCCCGGGCATCTCCGCCGCCGACCTGCCCCACGTGTTCGAGCGGTGGTGGCGCGCGCCGGGCGTGCAGGCCACCGGCAGCGGCCTGGGGCTGTCCATTGCCAAGGCGCTGGTGGAGAAGCACGGTGGGCGCATCTGGGCGGAGAGCGAGCCCCAGGCGGGCGCCACCTTCTCGTTCTCCCTGCCCGCCGCCTGAAGGACCTCAGGAGAGCTCGCGCGACGCGCCGCTGGCGCCCGCGCCCGGGCGGGGCGGGGTGCGGGTGCGTCGCTCATTGTCCTGCTCCACCTTGATGATGGCGCTGAGCTCACGCGCCAGCTCGGAGAGCAGGTCCACCACGTCATCCAGGGTCAGGATGCCTTCCAGCGTGCCCTGGGCGTTGACCACCGGCATGCGGCGGACGCCGTGGGCGCGCATGCGGCGCACCACGTCCAGCACGTCGTCGCTCGCGCGCGCGGTGACCAGGGGGGTGGCCAGCACGTCGGCCATGGTGAGCAGCGCGGCCTTCTCCGGCGTGGTGGCCAGCACCCCCACGACGATGTCCCGGTCGGTCACGATCCCCACCGGCACGCGCACGCCGTCCCGCTGCTGCACCACCACCACCGTGCCCACGTGCTGGTTGCGCATGAGCTCCGCCGCGGCCATCAGCGGCTCATCCAGATCCATCACCGTCACCTCGCGCGTGCACAGCTCACCTGCCGTTGTCATGGGCTCCTCCTTGACCGTGCGGCGCGGCCATCTCACGGAGGGATAGCGGTTGCGCGCCGCGGGGACCGGCGCGGGTGCAGTGGCCATGCCACGGTCCGCTCCCGACGACACGCAACCCTGGCCGTGGACCATTGCGCCAGGCTTGCGCCCACCCCGCAGCTTGTGCGGCGCTTTGACAGGGCGCGCGCGGGGCCGCCATCCTGGCGCGGGCATGGCGGACAAGCGGCGCTTTGACCTGTTTGCGCGGTTCCTGGTGGAGCGCTTTGACGCCCCGCGCATCTACGACGTGGCGGGCGGGATGGGCCGGCTCAACGAGGCGCTCACGCGGTTGGGCCGGCAGGTCACCACGTTCGACCAGCGCCACAAGCACCTGGACGTGACCTTTGCCGAACGGCCCTTCACGCTGGCGGAGCCGTGCCACTGCGAGCTGGTGGTGGGCATGCACCCCGACGGGGCCACGCGCATCATCGTCGAGTACGCCGCGGCGCACGGGATTCCCTTTGCGGTGGTGCCGTGCTGCTCGGACAACAGCATGTCCTACAAGCCGTGGATGCGGCACCTGGCGGAGCTGGCGCGCGCCTCCGGTTTCACGACGGTGGAGGAGGCGGCGCTGCCCATGGAGGGTCGGGCGCGGGTGCTGTACGGGAGCGGCGTTCCCCGACGGGGATGAGCGTCAGGACCAGCTGCGCGACCGGGTTTTTGACGTCGTGAGCGGGCCACGACCTGGAGTGCGGCGGCCTGTCACCGCCCGGGCCAGCGTCGCGGGCGTCCCCGACGGGATCTGGTGCAACGACCCCGAGCGTCACCGCGCCGGTGGATGCGCGACCGCGTCTCCGGGAGGGTGGACCCTTGACGGGTGCAGGGAGCCGCGCGGCGCTGACCAGGGCGGCGAGGGCCCGCCGCACTCCAGGTTGTGGTCCGCTCACGACGTTCCCGAGCCCGGTGGACGGATGGGCTCAGCGCACCACCTGCAGCACCGCGGTGCCGCGCACCTTGCCCGCGCGCAGATCCGCCAGCGCCTGGTTGGCCGCGGCGAGCGGATAGGTCTGCACCTCCGCGTGCACCGGCGTGCGGGCAATCTGCTGGAAGAAGCGTTCTCCGTCGTCACGCGTGAGGTTGGCCACGCTGCGCACGCACCGCTCACCCCAGAGGATGGCGTAGGGGAAGGAGGGGATGTCGCTCATGTGGATGCCCGCGCACACCACCGTGCCGCCCTTGCGCACCGCCCGCAGCGCCGTGGGGACCAGCTCCCCCGCGGCAGCGAAGATGATCGCCCCGTCCAGTTCCTCGGGCGGTTTCTCGTCGGAGGAGCCGGCCCACACGGCGCCCAGGGAGAGCGCCAGCTGTTGCGCGGTGGTGTCGCCGGGACGGGTGAAGGCCAGCACGCGTCGTCCCTGCGCGCGCGCCAGCTGCGCCAGGAGGTGCGCCGCCGAGCCAAAGCCGTAGAACCCCAGCGTCTCGACGTCACCGACCATGCGGTACGCGCGGAAGCCGATGAGCCCGGCGCACAACAGCGGCGCCAGCTGCTCGTGCGGCAGGCTCGCGGGCAGGGGGATGCAGAAGCGCTCGTCGGCCACCGCGTGCTCGGCGTAGCCGCCGTCCAGGTGACAACCGGTGAAGCGCGCGCGGTCACACAGGTTCTCCTCCTGTCGCCAGCAGTAGCGACACGCGCCGCAGCTCCAGCCCAGCCACGGCACGCCCACGAGCTCGCCGAGACGATGTCGCGTGGCGCCCTCCCCCAGCGCCTCCACCACGCCCACCACCTGGTGACCGGGAATCACCGGGATGACCGGGTCGGGCAGCTCACCGTCCACGAGGTGCAGGTCGGTGCGACACACCGCGCACGCCAACACGCGCAGCCGCACCTGGCCCGTGCCGGGGCGCGGAAGGGGGAGGTCCACCTCGCGCAGCGGCTCACCCACCTTCCAGAACTGCATGGCCTTCATGGTGCGCATGTCTTTCCGTCGGAGCAGGAAACATGCCCCGGTGCAAGCTTGTTCCCGTCCGCGGGGCGGCCTGCTACAACGCTTCCCCGACGGAACGGAGCCCCGCATGCAGACCGCCCTGCTTCTCAGCATGTCCCTGGCCGCCCTCTCGCCGCGCGTGGGTGAGGTGCCGGCCTGCACGCACGGGATGGCGTCGGCGGCGGTGGGAATCTCCCGGACCATCTCCCTGCTGGAGCTGAGCGTGGAGGCCGACGCGGGGACCTTCCGCGTGCAGGCGCCCGCGTCCAAGCTGGGCTTCACGCTGCGCGCGCCCACCGCGGTGCTGCCCGCCGCCAGTGTGCGTTTCTCGCCGCTCGCGCCGTTGCGGCCGCTGCTCCGCCTCGGACTCAAGCTGGAGCTGTTCCTGGGGATGGGCGTGACCTCGGCGTGCGGACTCGACGTGGCGGCGACGGAGATGCCGTGGATGGACCTGGGCCTGGTGCACGCGGAGGTGGAGCCCATCCGCATCCACCCGGCGCCACCCCAGCTGCGGCTGTCCATCCTCACCGCGCTGGAGCGGATGCGCGCGCTGGATCCCTCGCAGATTCCCGTCACCGCCAGCGCCACCATCACCACCGGCGTGCAGACCACGCTGAGCACCGGTGCGGCGCACGCGCAACCCGTGAATACCACCGCCGCGCCCCGCGCCACGACGACAGTGGCGACCCCTTCCGTCAGCGTGCCGCGGCCGAACGTGAGCGCGCCGACCATCACCGTCCGTCCCACGATGCGGCCGGGGACGGAGGGAATGACCGCCACGCCGCGTCGTTGAGCAGAGATGAGGAGCCTGGTCTTGAGCGCGATTCTGTTGGGCCTGGCGCCCCCGGAAGCAGCCCACCACGGACACAAGCAGCATGGTCACGACGGGAAACCCGCGCATGGCACGCACGGGAACCCGGCGGACATGGATGCGTACATTGCGCACCAGGAGGAGCCCACCCGCGCGGAATGGCAGAAGCCCGACGAGGTGGTGCGTGCGCTGGGATTGAAGCCGGGACAGACCGCGTGCGACGTGGGCGCGGGACCGGGGTACTTCTCCCTGCGGCTGGCGCGCGCGGTGGGGAGCGGCGGACAGGTCTACGCGGTGGACGTGGAGCCGCGCATGCTGGAGACGTTGCTCAAGCGCATCTCCGAGGCGAACGCGCGGAACGTTACGCCGGTGCTGGCGTTGCCGGATGACCCGCTGCTCCCCGCGGCGAGCTGCGACGTCATCCTGGTTGTGGACACGTTCCACCACTTCCCCGACGGAGTGGCGTACCTGCGGAAGCTGCGTGGGGCGCTCAAGCCCGGCGGGAAGGTCGTGAACATCGACTTCCACAAGAAGGAGCTGCCGGTGGGGCCGCCCCAGGACCACCTGGTGGCGCGCGAGGACTTCCTGGCGCGCGCGAGTGCCGCGGGCCTTGTGCTCGACGTGGAACACACGTTCCTGGCGTACCAGTACTTCCTCGTGCTCAAGCCGAAGTGACCCAGAATCGGGTGGTGGCGAGGTGGCCCCCCCACCCGGCCGCCTCACGATTTCACCGGTTTCTCGTCGTGGCGGCCGACCTCCCCCACGGCGTGGGGAGGCGTAGATGTGCCGCGACGAGGAAGTCGCGAGGCTTGGCGCGGCACAAGGCTCCGCTGGGCTCAGAAGTGGTGGTCGCGGATGAACTTGCTCGGGGCGATGAACGCGTTCGGGTAGTTGTGGTCGCCGCAGATGTCGTTGACGGCGGTGTACGTCTCCGGCTCGCCCGCCAGGTCCGTCCAGCCCAGGCCCGTGCCGCTGCCGCGGTCATAACCGCACACCAGCGCGCCGTTGGCGCCGTCCGACGCCAGACACAGGTCAATGCTCAACAGCACGTAGTGCAGGTGTGAGTTGGCCGCGCCGAACTCCGCCACCCAGTCCAACACCCGCGCCACCTGCTCACCACGCGACACCATCTGCCCCGAGAACACGTCGGGCGGCTCGAGGTGGCCGTAGAACGAACACACCTGCTCGCCGTTGCCCAGGTCGTGACGGATGAGGACCACGTTGCGGTAGGTGCTGCCGTTGCTCCCCGCGTAGAGCACCTCTCCGTCGGCGACCGCGTAGACCGGCGCCAGCGCCGTGTTCGCTTCCCCGTTGGAGATGTCCTCCGCCATGTGCACGCCGCCGTAGTCCGCCCAGTAATGGCCGAGAATCTGCGTCACCGACCAGCCACCCGCGGGATACGTGGTCTTGTCGCCGACGGGATAACCAAAACCCAGCCCGCCGCTGCTGCTCCCGCCGCCGGTGTCGCAACAGAAATCACAGTCCCACGTGGGCGTCCCCACCCCGTTGCACGCGCCGTTGCCATTCCACTCGCACGCGGCCTGGCTCCACCCGTTCTGCGTCGCCAGGTCGCCACACGAGGGGCCGCGGTCCAGGCAGTTGTACCCGATGGTCTCGTTCTCCCACTGACACACGCGGTTGCTGTCCGCGCAGTTCACCTCGCGCAGCGTGCCGTTCTCACACCAGCGCAGCAGATCACCCTGGCATTCACCGAGATAGTCCAGCCCGCCGCACGGGTCGGTGCCGCCGCTCGAGGACGACGACGACGAGGAAGCGCCGCCCGCCACGCAGTTGTAGCCGGGAATCGCCGCGTCGTAGCCGCAGGTGTTGCCCTCGCCGGCGCAGTCGTATTCCACGAGCTGCTGGTTGTCGCAGTAGCGAAGCAGCGCGCCCTGGCACTCGCCCTCGTAGGTCACGCCCCGGCACGGGTCGCTGATGCAGTTGTAGCCGGGGATGGCGTCGTCGTAGCCGCAGGAGAGGCCGTCGGTGGCGCACTCGTATTCGTTGAGCTGGTTGTTCTCGCACCAGCGCAGGAGCGTGCCGTTGCACTCACCCTCGAAGGTCACGCCGTTGCAGTTGTCGACGACACCGCCGCTGCTGGAGGAGCTGGTGCTGGCGCCACCGGTGCTGGAGGAGCTGCTGCTGGAGGACGCGCTGTCCAGGCAGTTGTAGCCCACCGTGTCGTCCTGCCAGCCGCAGACCTGGCCGGAGTCCGCGCAGTCGATCTGCTGGACGGTCTCATCCTGGCACCAGCGCAGCGTCGTGCCCTGGCATTCACCCAGGTAGTCCAGCGTGCCGCATCCCCCGGTGCCGCCGCTCGTCGAGGAGGCGGTGTTGCTGGCGGAAGACGGGCCGCCGCTCGTCGAGGAAACGGCGGTGCTGCTCGTCGTGGAGACGCCGCTGGTGGAGCTGTTGGGCCGGCCGCCGCTGCTGGTGGAGGACGTCGAGCTGCCGCCACTCGACGTCGATCCCGCGGTACTGCTGCTGCCCGGCCGACCGCCGCTGCTGGTGTTGGACGCGCTGCTGCCCACGCTCCCCGACGTGGACCCGTTGCTGAACGCGCCCCCCGAGCTGGTCTTCCCACCCTCCCCGCTCGACGACGACGTACCGCGCCGCGTCCCCGTGCTCTCCTCCACCGGCTCGTCCCCGCCGCTGACCTCCGCGCCGTCACAGGCCGCGAGGCCAAGCACCACGGTCAGTCCACACAGCGCGCGCTTCATGGGTGGCTCCTTGGACCACACCATTATCTGCGCGTTTTCACAGCGGTTTCGCCGCGCGGCGGCACGATCCATCCTCCCGTTGACGGAGGCCGCCAGCGCCGGCGCAAGTGGCGCAATTGTGGCGGGTTTTCAGGCCTCGCGGCGACGTCGGGGCGGAGGTGGGGACACCACGCCCACGCGCACCGGGACCACGCCCTTGTGCAGGATGCCCAGCTCGCGAGCCATGCGTCGTGAGAGGTCCACCACGCGACCGCGGACAAAGGGCCCCCGGTCGTTGACGCGACACACCACCGACGCGCCGCTGTCCACGCGCGTCACGCGCAACCGGGTGCCGAGCGGATGCGTCTTGTGCGCGCAGGTGGCGGCCTCGGGGTTGTAGGGCTCGCCGCTGGCGGTGGGCCGGCCGGCCAGCGAGTCGTGATAGTACGACGCCATTCCGCGCTCCGAGCCCTGCGGCGGCGCGCTGCGACGGGACGTGGCGCACCCACCGGCGACGACGAGAAAGAGCACCCAAGTCAGCAGGCGGGACATGGCGGAGGTGATAACGACGGCCCGGGGGCGCTCGCATCATCCGTCCGACCGTGGGCGGCGCAGCGACGATGTGCGCGTCAATCCCCGTTGCTCTCCGGGACCAGGAGCGTCACCACACCGAGCACGAGGAACAGCCCGCCGGCGACGTAGCGGAGGATCTGCGGCGAGACGAAGCGGCCGATGAGCTCCGCGCCCAGCACCGCCAGCGCCGACGTCGACACGAGCGCGAGCGCGGAGCCGAGGAACACCGCGAGCTTGGACGGCCGCGACGACGCGAGCAGGAGCGTGGCCAGCTGCGTCTTGTCCCCGATCTCGGCGACAAAGACCATGGCGAAGGTGGAGACAAGGAGCTTCCAGTCCATGCGGACCTCCGGAGGAGCAGGTGTAGCGTTGCCCGCAGCAAGACGCGTTCCCGTCGGGAAGACCGCGGTTGCCGCGACGCGGACGCTCCTATCACTCCCAACCGCGCACCGTGCAACCCGCTCCGTCCCCGCAAAACTGGCGTGCGTGGTGCGGAGCGAGGGGGTGGTGGTGTCGACGGAGATTCCACGACCCGCGCGGCGCGCGAACCGTGCCCTGGGACCCCGGCTTGACCCCACGTGGCGTCGCTCCCAGACTGCGCGCGGTTTTCTCGAGAGGAACATCCCATGTCCTGGGTGTTGAGCGTTGCGCTCGCCAGCGTGCTGACGTCGTCACCGGCGGCCGTACCGTCGGAGCCCGCGCAGCGCGTTGCCGATGCCACGCCCGCGGAACCGGAGCTCCCCGGCGGCTGCCCCACCAGCTGGTTCTGCTTCAAGCCACCCACCGGCGAGCTCTTTCCCGTCGTCGCCGACAAGAGGATGGCGGTCTACGCCACGCTGGCGGCCACCGGTCTCTTCGGTGTGCTGGTGCTGCCGGTGGTGCCGTACGTGGCGCAGGTGCTGGTCACCAACGTCATGCTCAGCGAGACCCGCGTCCCCGCCGACTGGGAAGTGTGGGTCCCCTTCTGGATCTGGGTGCTCGGTCCGTACCTGTTCCTTGACGTCACCATGCTGCTCACCGTGGCCACGCTGGGCGTGCTCTGGCCGGTGGGCGCCGCGGGGCTCGCGTTTGCCGCGGTCTCCGCGCTGTACATCTACCCCGTCACCATGCTGCACGTTTACAACCGCAAGGCCACGCGCATCCGGCACGAGGCGAGCACGCGTCTCGTCGGAGCGGACATTGTGACGAGCGTGGCGCCGGAGCGCGTGGTGCGGGAGCTGAAGCTGGAGGGCTGCACGGTGACGACGTCCGGCAAGCCCTTCACCACGCCGGACCTCCAATACTTCATCATCCGCGACGGGGAAGGCACCGCGCTCTACGAGAAGGAGAGCAGCGCCACCGGCGCCATCTTCCGCAACCACTGGTCCGCCGACGACGGAGAGCACTACTTCGCGTGGGTGCACACCAACAAGATGGGCTGGGAGTTCGTGATCCCCGCCGACCCCGCGCAGGAAGGCAAGCGCCTGGCCTACGACGCCACCGACGCCGACAAGGATGAATCCGGCGTGGTCCGTCCCAG
Organism: Myxococcota bacterium; assembly: GCA_040752415.1. Lineage (GTDB taxonomy): Bacteria > Myxococcota > JACRCW01 > JACRCW01 > JACRCW01 > JBFMGU01. The sequence continues at coordinate 14,640 of JBFMGU010000011.1, read as the reverse complement.
GGGCCAGCCGAATGTGACCTGTCGCCTGGTGCCGGTGGGTCCCACGCCGGCGTCCGCTCCCGACGCCACGCCCGCCGAGCCCGCCGCGCAACCATGACGGAATCCCCATTCGCCCAGCTGCGCCAGGAGTTCTTCCGCTGGTACCTGGCCACGCAACCGGAAGAGGCCACCACGCTCGGCGCCCGCGGCTTCGACGACAAGCTGCGCGACCTCTCCCTCACCGCCCTCGACGACGAGCTGCGCGGGTACCAGCGTTTCCTCGACCGCTGCGATGCCCTGGCGCCCACGCTCACCGCTCCCGACGACGAGATCGACTGCTGGACCATGCGCGCCATCTGTCGGTTCCACCTGCGTGCGCACGGGGAACGGCAGGAGCACCTGCGCAACGTGGAGATGTCCATCTACCCGTACGTCATGCTGCAGCACCACATGGCGCACGCGGACGTCGTGGAGGACTGGGAGAACGTGGCCACTCGCGCCGACGCGGTGCCGCGCTACCTGGCGCAACAGGAAGCATTGCTGCGTGACGGGCTCCGACGCGGACTGCGGCCCGATGCGGTGGTCACCGGTTTTCTCGTCGAGCAGCAACTGGAGGCGATGGCGGATGATCTTGCCGCGCTCCCGCGGATTGCAGCCGGTGTGCCGGAAAACGTGAAGACGAGGTTGCAGCACGCGGGACAACGCGCCGCCGACGCGTTCCGTGCGCACCGCGCCTTCCTCCGTGACGACGTCCTTCCCCACGCCACCCAGGAGTTCGCGCTGGGCGCGGAGGAATACACGTGGCGACTGGTGCACACGCATGCCGTCACCACGCCGGTGGGCGAGCTGGTGGCCCGCGCGGAAGCCATCCTGGCCGAGCTGGAACGCGACATGACCGCGCAGGCGGCGGTGGTGGCGCGGGAGCGGGGAGAACCGGCGGTCACGGACCACGGGTCGGCGTGGGCGCTGATGCAGAAGCTGCAACGCGAGACGCCGGCCCACGCTGACGACGTGTTTCCGCTCTACCGCGAGCGGCTCCAGCGTGCGCAGGACTTCATGGTTCAACAGAAACTCTTCCGCATGCCCGACGACGCCGAGCTGCGCCTGGCCCCCACGCACGCCGCACTGCGCGGGGTGGGGAACGCCATCAACTGGCCCGCGCCGCTGCTGGCTCCTCGTCGGAAAGGCGGCTTCCTGCTGGCCTCCGATCCCGCGCAGCATCCCCTGGCCTGGGCCACCATCGGCGCCATCCACGAGGGGATTCCGGGCCATTGGCTCCAGAGTGCGTCGTGGCAGCGGAAGTTCTCCACGCATCCCGCCCCGGTGCGCTTCCTGCTGGTTCCTGACGACGTCACCATCCCGCGTCGCAACTTCTTCACCAACCAGAACATCGAGGGCTTCGCGGTGTATGCCGAGGAGGTGATGCGCCTTCACGGTTTCCACCAGGACCCGGTGGACGCGCTGTTCGCGCTGGTGGGCCATGCCATCCGCGCCATCCGTGTCGTCGTGGACATTGGGTTGCACACCGGGCGGATGAACATGGAACAGGCGGTGGCGTTCCTGGTGCGTCACGCCAGCATGCCGGAGGAGACCGCGCGGGCGCAGGTGCTGCGGTACCGTCGGATTCCCATGCAGGCCATCACGTACCTGCTCGGTCGGCTGGATATCGAGGAGCTCAAGGCGGCCTGGATGCGTGAGCAGGGTTCCCAGGGCACCGAAATGCGCTTCCACGACGAGCTGTTCTCCTACGGCCCCACCCCGCCCAACATCATCCGCCGCCACATGCTGAGGAAGACCTGATGCACGCGCTCAACATCCGTGACGACGTGGCCACCCGCATCCGCGCCGGTGTGCCCGTGGTGGAGATCGGCTCCGTCGACGGGGCGACGGGGCAACAGGCGGGTCGCCCGGTGCGGCTGCTGGACCGCAAGAGCGAGCTGGTGGGCTGCGGCCTGCTGGATCCCGAGAACGACGTCGTGCGCATCCTCAGTTGGACCGCGGTCAAGAGCTTTGACGCCGCGTTCTTCCGCGCGCGCGTGCGGGATGCGGTGGCGCTGCGTCGAGCGCTGGGGCTGGTGAAGCCGGGTGAGTCCTACCGCGCCATCCACGGCGACGGCGATGGCCTCAGCGGTTTTGCCGCCGACGTCTACGGCGACTACGCGGTGCTCTACGCGTACAGCGCGGCGCTGGTGGGGTTGGGACGGGAGATTGCCCGCGCGTTGCAGGAAGAGCTGAAGCTGCGCGGCGTGGTGGTGAAGGTGCGGCCGCGCGGCGGCGCCAAGCCGGGCCAGGTGAAGCAGGAGACCGTGGGCGAGGAGCCGCCCGAGAAGCTGGTGGTGCAGGAGCTGGGAGTGCCGTACGAGGTGCACCTGCTCGGCGGGCTCAACGTGGGGCTGTTCACCGACATGCGCGAGCACCGTCGGAACATGGCGCGCTTGGTGACGGGGAAGCGGGTGCTCAACACCTTCGCGTACACCGGGGCGCTCAGCGTGACCGCGGCGCGGCTCGGTGCCACGTCGGTGACCAGCGTGGACCTGGCCTCCGGCGTCAACAAGTGGGCCATGGAGAACTTCCGCCTCTCCGGCCTCAACCCCGACGAGGAACGCTGGCGCTTCGAGACCAGCGACGTCATGCGCTTCATGCAGAAGGAAGTGGACCGCGGCGCGCAGTACGACGTCATCATCATGGACCCGCCCACCGTCTCCGGCGTCTCCGCCCGCTCCTGGTCCATGCGCAGCGACTACCCCGACCTCATTGCGCTCGCGGTCAAGCTCCTTCCCGTCGAGAGCGGCGGCGTGTTGTGGGTGAGCGCCAACCAGCACAAGGGTCCCGGCGTCATGAAGTACATCGAAGACGGGATGAAGAGCGCCAAGCGCCTGGCCCAGGTCCTCGAGGTGGGCGGGCTGCCGCCGGATCACCCGACGCCGGTGGCGTGGCCGGAAGGTCGCTATCTCGAGGTGTGCTACCTGCGCGTGCCCCCGGAGCAGTGATGACCGCGCCCAGTGTCCGTCCGCTCCAGACGCTCGAGGAGTATCGCGCCGCCCAGGAGCTGCAGCGTCGGACGTGGGGCATCACCGGCGAGGGGTACCTCATGCCCGTCTCGCTCATGGTGAGCATCCAGCACGCGGGTGGCCTGGTGCTCGGCGCGTTCGACGACGGGCGTCTCGTCGGCTTCTCCATGGCGTACCTGGGGCGCGTGCGCGGGGAGCTGGCGCTGTATTCCCAGCTCACGGCGGTGGATCCCGGGGAGCAGGCGCGTGGCGTCGGAGGAAGGCTCAAGGAGGGCCAGCGCGAGTGGGCGCGCGCACAGGGGCTCAAGCTGATGGCGTGGACGTTCGACCCGCTGCAGGCCGGCAACGCGAACTTCAACGTGCATCGCCTCGGCGCGACGAGTCGGACGTACCTGGTGAACCATTACGGGGAGCGGTTGGATGCGCTCAACACTGGGCTGCCCACGGACCGGCTGCTCGTGGAGTGGCGGGTCGACGACGTGGCACGACGGTGGCTCGGAGATGGTCAGCTCACGCCGCTGGTGGATGACCACGACGGACGTCCGCGGATCCACGACGTCACGCTCACCGCCGACCTGACGCTGCGCGTGTGCATCCCGCGGGACATTGCGAAGCTGAAGGACACCGACCTGGCCCTGGCGCAAGCCTGGCAGGACGCGCTGCGCACCACGTTGCCGCGCGCTTTTTCCGCCGGGTATCTCGTGATGGATTTCCGTCGCAGCGAGGTCACCGCGCACTACCTGCTGCGCAAGCCCGAGGAGGAACGATGACGCACGTCGTGGAGCGCGTGGAGCTGGTGTTGGCGCGGCTTCCGCTGGTGCGGCCGTTCACCACGTCCAGCCATACCAAGGACCACCTGGACCACATCCTGGTGCGCGTCACCACGACGGACGGCGCGCACGGCTGGGGAGAATGCGCCTCTCCCTCCGACCCGTACTACTGCGCGGAAACCACCGAGACCTGCTGGCACCTGCTGCGCGACTTCCTGGCGCCCGCGCTGCTGGGCCAACGCTGGGAGCGCGCTGACGACGTCAACCGCTTCTGGGCCAAGGTGCGCGGCAACCGCTTTGCCAAGGCGGGCATCGAGATGGCGTGCTGGGACCTGGACGCGCGTGCGCGGGGCATCTCGGTGGCGCGCGCCCTGGGTGGCGCCGAGGCACGCCCGTTCTTCGAGAGCGGTGTCTCGCTGGGCATCGAGCCCACGACGGAGGCGCTGCTCGCGCAGGTCAGCAAGTACGTGGCGCAGGGCTACAAACGCATCAAGATGAAGATCGGTCCGGGGCATGACGTGGCGTCGGTGGCCGCGGTGCGGGAGCGTTTTCCCGACGTGCCGCTGATGGTCGACGCGAACAGCGCGTACACCCTGGCCGACGTGGACACGCTCAAGGAGCTGGACCGCTTCAACCTCATGATGATCGAGCAGCCGCTGGGTGACGACGACATCGTCGACCACGCGACACTGCAGCGCAGCCTCAAGACGCCCATCTGCCTGGATGAGTGCATCCATTCCGTCGTCGACGCCCGCAAGGCGCTGGAGCTGGGCGCGGCGCGCATCATCAACATCAAGGTGGCGCGCATGGGTGGGCTCATGGAGGCCAAGCGCACGCATGACCTGTGTCGGGAACGGGGGATTCCCGTGTGGTGCGGCGGCATGCACGAGTTTGGCGTGGGGCGCGCGGCCAACGTGGCGCTCAACAGCCTGCCCGGCTTCACGCTGCCCGGCGACGTGTCCGGTTCCGACAAGGCGTACAAGGAGGACCTGGTGGACCCGCCGGTGCGTGCGCAGGACGGTCGCATCCCCGTCCCGCTGGACCGCCCGGGCCTGGGTCATGACGTCAACGAGGAGCGACTGAAGCGCGCGCGCATCCGGGAGGAAGTGATCACGCGGTGAGGGCTGTGGCGCGTCGTGAATAGCCGGGTCACGAAGTGGGGAAGCGGACCGCGCCCTGGAGTGCGGTGTGAGATGTCCGCTCAGAGGCTCACGCCGGACGCTCGACCTTTCCGTCGGCGTGACGCGCGAAGCGGCCTTCCTCCCGCGGATGCACCGGCTCATGACTCGGCCACGGCCACCCGCCAAACTGCGTGCGCTGGTACTCGCGGATGGTCTGGTGGATCTGCTCGCGCGTGTTCATCACGAAGGGACCGTGCTGCACCACCGGCTCCCTGATCGGTCGGCCCTGCAGCATGAGCAGCTCGGTCTCGTCGGGGCCGTTCTCCAGCAGCGCGGGCACCTCCGCGCGCAGCTCCACCGCGTGGGACGGAGGAATGGACCGCCCGCCAATCCCCAGCGCGCTGCCGCGGAAGAAGTACAGGGTGCGATTCACGCCCGCGCTCGCCGCCGGCAACGTCCACACCGCGTGCGGCGCCAGCTTGATGGTCCAGATGGCCACGTCGGTGTCGGCACGGGAGGCCCACGACTTCGGCGGCGGCGGTGGCGCCTTCTGCTCGCCAATGCGGCCGGCAACAATGGTCACCTCGGTGGTACGACCTGCGTCGTCGCGCGCCGCGTGGCGCGGAACGATGTGGCTCCACAACATGGAGAAGTGCGGCTCCGCCATCTTGTCCACCGCCGGCAGGTTCAACCAGATCTGGAACAGCTCCAGCGGATTGTTCGCGTCGCGCTGCAGCAGCGGGAACATCTCCGAATGCAGGATGCCCTTCCCCGCCGTGAGCCACTGCACGTCGCCACCGCCGTAGCGCGCCGCCGCCCCCAGCGAGTCCGAGTGGTCCAGCAGCCCGCGCCGCACCACCGTCACCGTCTCAAAACCGCGGTGCGGATGCTGCGGGAATCCCGGCACCACCTCGCCGTGATACATCCGCCAGCCGTCCTTGCCCTCGAAGTCCTGCCCCATATCGCGCCCCGCCAGCGACGCCGCGGGCCCCATGCGCTCATTGCCCGCCGGGTAGCGGTCGTCGTGGTGGACGCAGAACAGGAACGGGTCCGGCGTCTGCCACGGGAACCCCAGTCGCTGCACGTTCAACACCGCGTCGACATCTGTTGCCTTGCCCATCCCAATCTCCTCTGCCTTGCGGGAACAACCCGCCGTCGCCAGCGCACCGGCGGCGAGCTGCAATGCTTCCCTGCGCGTGACCTCATCCACGTTCCACCTCGCGGGCTCCTGGGTGGCCAGCCGTAACCGTCAGCGTGGGGTCGGTCAACATCCGTGATGTCTCGCGGACAAAGTTGTCGTCGCCCCGGCGCTGCGGCCATTGTGCGCGACCGGAGGTTGGGAATGTCGTTGGCAGTGCTGAAGATTGCGCTGATGCTTTTTGGCTCGGGCCTGTGTGCGCTGGTCTACCAGACCGCGTGGCTGCGCGAGCTGCGACTCATCTTCGGCGCCTCGACGGCGGCCTCGGCGGCGGTGCTGGCCATCTTCATGGGCGGGTTGGGCCTGGGCAGCGCGCTGCTGGGACGTCGCGTCGACGGGCAACGCCGGCCGCTCATGTTCTACGCCAACCTCGAGCTCGGCATTGCCGCGGCGGCGGCGGTCACCCCGTTCCTCGTCGACCTGGTGCGCAGCATCTACGTGGCGCTGGGCGGAACCATGGCGCTGGGGATGACGCTGGGCACCGTGGTGCGGCTGGTGTTGAGCGCGCTGGTGCTGCTGGTTCCCACGGTGCTCATGGGCGGAACCCTCCCCGCCGCCGCGCGCGCCGCCGAACGTGACGACGACACCGCACGCCGCAACCTGAGCGTCCTCTACACGTGCAACACCCTGGGCGCGGTCACCGGCGCAACGCTGAGCACGTTCGTGATGCTGGAGGTGTTCGGCATCCGCAACACGTTGTGGCTCGCCTGCCTGGTGAACGCGCTGGTGGCGCTGCTGGCCCGCTCGGTGGCGCGTGAGCTGCCCGAGGTGACGCCGGAACCACCCACCACCGACGAGAAGCCCGTCAACTCCGGCGCGACCCCGCGCACGCCCCCCGCCCTGGTCCTCACCGCGGCGGCGGTGGTGGGCTTCGCGTTCCTGCTGATGGAGCTGGTCTGGTACCGCATGCTGGCGCCGCTGCTCGGCGGATCGAGTTACACGTTCGGCCTCATCCTCGCGCTGGCGCTGCTCGGGATGGGACTGGGTGGCGTGCTGTATTCGTCGCGCAACGCGGACCGCCCGCCCACCCTCGGCGGATTCGCGCTCACGTGCACGCTGGAAGCGGCGTTCATGGCGTTGCCCTTTGCGCTGGGTGATCACCTCGCGGTCTTCGCGCTGCTCCTGCACGACCTCAGCGCCATGGGCATGGCGGGCAGCGTGTTGGCCTGGACGCTGGTGGCTTCCGTCGTGGTGGTGCCCGCGAGCGTGGTGGCGGGGGCGCAGTTCCCGCTGCTGATTGCGCTCTTGGGACGCGGCGGTCGCGACGTGGGCCGTCACGTGGGGCTGGCGTACGCGTACAACACCGCGGGCTCCATCGTGGGTTCGCTGGCGGGTGGTTTCGGTCTCATGCCCGCGCTCACCGCGCCCGGCTGTTGGCGCGTGGTGGTGGTGCTCTTGACGGGAATGGGCGCGGTCAGCGTGCTGATGATGGGAAAGCAACTGTCTCCGCAGCGCACGTTCTCGACGCTGGCAGCGGGCGCGCTGGCTGCATTTCTCGTCTTCACCGAGGGGCCCACCGCGGCGTGGCGACACAGCGGCGTGGGCGCGCACCGCACCGGGCTCTCCGAGCTGACGCTCAATGGCATCCAGGGCTGGGTGCACAATGCGCGGCGCAACGTGGTGTGGGAGGCGGAAGGCGTGGAGTCCACCGTGGCGCTCGCGGGTTCCGACGGGCTCGCCTTCGTCGTCAACGGGAAGGTCGACGGGAACGCGCGCCTGGATGCGCCCACGCAGGTCATGAGCGGCCTCTTGGGCGCCATGCTGCACGAGAACCCGCGCACGTCGCTGGTGGTGGGGCTGGGCACGGGCAGCACCGCGGGCTGGCTGGGCGTGGTGCCCAGCATGGAACGCGTGGACGTGGTGGAGCTGGAGCCGGCCATCCTGGACGTGGCGCGCAAGTGCGCACCGGTGAACCAGGACGTGATGAACAATCCCAAGGTGCACAACTTCATCGGCGACGCGCGCGAGGTGCTGCTGACGACGTCACGCGACTACGACATCATCTTCTCCGAACCCTCCAACCCGTACCGCGCCGGCATTGCTTCGTTGTTCACGCAGGAGTTCTACCAGGCGGTGAATGCGCGCCTGCGCGAGGGCGGCATCTTCCTGCAGTGGGTGCAGGCCTACGAGGTCGACGCCGAGACGGTACGCACCATCTACGCCACGCTGCACAGCGTCTTCCCGCACGTGGAGACGTGGCAGACCATGATGGGCTCCGACCTCATGCTGGTGGCCAGCCAGCGACCGCGGACCATTGACGTCGCCACGCTGCGCGCCCGACTGGACGCCGAGCCCTACCGCGGCGCGGTGCGTGACGTGTGGCGCACGCAGTCGGTGGAGGGTGTGCTGGCGCACTTTGTGGCGCGCGCGACGCTGGCCGACCAGTTCGCCGCGCTGGAGGGCTCCTGGCTCAACACCGACGACCTCAGTCCGGTGGAGTTCGGCTTCGCGCGCAACATGGGGCGCCGCCTGGGCTTCAACCTCGACGAGTTCCTGGCGCTCGCGCGGGAGCGCGGGGAGCACCGGCCCGTCGTCACCGGGGAGGTGGATTGGAGCCTGGTGGATGAAGAGCGGATCACCGCGCAATTGGCACAGGGTTACCGGCCCGCCACGCCCGGCCCGCTCACCGAGGAGCAGCGTCACCTGGGTCGCGCGTTCGAGCGTTATCTCGACGGACAGCGCGGGGACCTGCGCCGTCTGAAGCAGCCCCCGCGTGCATTCTCCCCGCTGGTGGCCCTGGCCGACGCATTGGCTGAGACCGGCGACGACGCCGCGACGCCACTGATTGACCGCGTGCGCGCCGTGCGCCCCGTCGAGGCGGATGCGCTCATGGCCCGGCTGCGCTGGCAGCAGGGGCGACGCGAGGAGGCGCTGGTGGCGTTGGAGGCCGCGCTCAAGGGCGCGCACCACGACGTGTGGGCCTGGCCGGTGCTGTTGCGTCGCACGTTGGACCTGGCGGCGACGGTGGTGGAATCCCTCTCGACCACCCAGCGCGAAGCCGCGGTGCGGATCCTGGAGCTGCTGCGCACGCCGCTGCCGGTGCGCGTGTTGGATGAGCACCGTCGTCACAAGGTGGTGGAGGTGGCCGCGCGCGTGGATTGGTTGTTGTGCCAATCCGCGGTGGCGGCGTTCGAGCCCAGCCCGCCGTGGACGCGCACCTTCCTGGAGCACCGCGCGGATTGTTATCGCCGCGTGGGGGATCCGCGCGCGCTGCGTGCTGCGCTCGACGTGGAGTCGTTCCTCTCCCGGGAACCCTCCCGCATGCGCACCGGCTTCGCCCCGACGGAAACCCCGGCTCCCGCGGCAGCTCCCACGCCGTGATTCAGGCGTTGGCGCCCAGGCGCAGGAACTTGCTGATGCGCGCCATGATGTCGTCGCGGGAGGCGCGCAGCTGCTGGTTCTTCTCCAGCTCACGCGAGAGGTTCTCCCGGGCGTGCAGCAGCCCCTCCTTGCGCATGGCCAGCACCAGCGAGAGCTCCTGGGCAATCTCCGGCCGCCGCTCGATGATCTTGTGGAACGCCTCCTGCCCCAGCCGCCACGCCTCCACCGACGTGGCCGCGTGCACGGTGGCCGAGCGCGGCTCCCCGGTGAGCACGCCCATCTCCCCAAAGACGCTGCCCGCCTTCAGCTCCGCCACCTTCTTCTCCAGCCCGTTGAACACCACCGTCACCGCGGCGGTGCCCTGCACCATCAGGTAGAGCGAGTCGCTGACGTCGCCCTGGCGCGTGATGACTTCCCCGGGACCAAAGGGCATGTACGTGAGCGCCTCCGCCAGCTCCTCCACCTCGGAGCGCTCCAGCCCCTTGAAGATGTCCACGTGCAGCAGCGCCTCCACGCGCCGCACATGCTCGCGCTTCTGCCGCGCCTGGCGGTGTTCCTCGTTGTCCTCGGTGACCAGCAGGTTGCGCGTGGGCGAGGCCAACCGGATCCCCGCGCGCTGCAACGCGTAGTAGATGCGCTCACGCACGATGGTGTCGGTGGGGTCGTTGGGCGCCAGGTCCGTCAGGAAGTAGCGCGCCGCGTACACGCCCACGCCGTCCTTGAAGTCCATCATCACCACGTTGGGCGCGGGATCCACGGCCACGCGCTCCATGGGTGAGTCGCGCAGCGCGTGCGTCACCACGTCGATGACGCGGGAGGGGGACACCGCCAGGTCCACGCTGAAGTAGATCCACTGGCGGTGCGGCACATCCTTGCCCTCACGCTTCCCGTACACCACCACCTGGTTCTTCATCAGGACGCTGTTGGGAATCACCACGATGTCCCAGTCGCGCGTCTCGATGGTGGTCTGGCGCCAGCGCCGCTCCCGCACCCGGCCGGTGACGTCGCCAATCTTCACCCAGTCCCCGGCGTTGATGACGTCCTCCAGCTCCAGCACCACGCCGCTCATGATGTTGCCGAGGCTGTCCTGCAGCGAGAAGCCGATCACCGCGGTGAGCACCGCGCTGGTGGCAATGATGCCGGAGATGTTGAACCCGGCATTGGAGAGCTGGTTGAGCCCGATGGCGATGTACGCGCCGGCGAGGATGATGTCGCGCAGGATCACCGGCACCGCGCTGCGCAACAGCCAGAAGAGCACCTCCAGCCCGAACACCGCCACCAACCCCGCCACGGCGATGTACTGCATCAGCACGCCCACGAAGCGCACGTGCCCGTAGAGCGTGAGGTCCTCCAGTGAGAGCAGCGCGCTCCCCACCGGCAGCGTGACGACGTAGATGGCGTAGCACACCAGGCTGCTGCGCAACCGGCGCGCCTCCCGCGGCGCAAACACCCAGAGCAGCCCGGTGAGCCCGAGCATGATGAGCAGGATGGTGAGGGACTTGTCGTCGCGGACCTGGAGCACCAGGTTGTCCCAGGTGGCATGCGGTTGCGCGCCCAGCGGCGGCGTGGCCAGCGGGGTGGGCGGCTTGGCAAATGCGGGATGGACGACCGCGTTGGCGGCGGGCATCACCTGGTCGCGCGCCAGGCGCCAGGCACCGGCTGCAGCCAGCGCCAACAGGGACGCCACGCCCGCCATGGTGCGTTGTGCCTTGGGACTCATGGGGATGTGTGCTCCGCGGCGGATACGACCTGTGCACCACCGCCGCTGTCAAGCCGGGACCGTTCGTGGGAGCACGCTGCCGCTCGAGCCCGGGGCGTCCGCCCGTCGGAGGAGAACGCTTGACGGAGGGGGCGGCGGTTGACCGCGGGCCGTACGCGCAGTGTGCTTGCCGCCATGGTGGAGCACTTCGGGCGCTACGTGCTGACCGACCGCGTGGCCTCCGGCGGCATGGCGGAGATCTTCCGCGGCGCGGTGAAGGGCGCGCAGGGTTTCCGGCGACCGCTGGCCATCAAGCGCATCCGCCCGGAGTGGTCCGCCGACGAGGATTTCATCCGCATGCTGGTGGATGAAGCCAAGATTGCCTCCACGCTGCACCACCCCAACGTCGTGCAGGTCACCGACCTGGGCGTCATTGGCAACCAGTATTTCATCGCCATGGAGTACGTGGAGGGGAAGCACCTGGGCGCGGTGATTGGCGCGGCCACGCGCGGTGGCACCAAGGTCCCGGTGCCGTTCGCGCTGCACGCGGTGCGCGACGCGCTGCAGGGCCTGGGGCACGCGCACGGCAAGAAGGATTCCGCGGGCAAGAGCCTGGGCATTGTGCACCGGGACATCAGCCCGCAGAACATCCTCGTCGGGTTCGACGGCAGCGTGCGGGTGGCGGACTTCGGGATTGCCAAGGCGCTGGGCCGCGCCACGCACACCGACGCGGGCATCCGCAAGGGCAAGTACCCCTACATGAGCCCGGAGCAGGCCCGCGGTGACGACGTGGATCACCGCACCGACCTCTACGCCATGGGCGTGGTGTTGTGGGAGGCGCTGGCCGGCCACCGCCTCTACCCGGTGAATCTGGACGAGGTGCAGGTGCTGGCGCAGGTCTCACGCGGGGTGCGGCGCAGCCTCAAGGAGGTGGCCCCCGAGGTGGCGCCCGAGCTCGTCGACGTGGTGGAGCGCGCGCTGGCGCTGTTGCCGGAGGACCGCTTCCAGTCCGCCGAGGAGTTCGCCCATGCGCTGTCGCATCTGCTGGGCGCGCTGGCCCCCGGCTACGCGGTGGGCGAGCTGGCCGCGTACATGACCGCCACGTTTGCCGCGGAGGCCGAGCACGAGCGACGCAAGTGCGCGGAGCTGGAATCCACCGCGCGCAAGCTGACGTTCGAGGAGATTGCCGCGGTGGCGCAGCCCGCTCCCTCGTCGGAGCCGTCCACGGTGGTGTCCGCCGCGCCCGCCTCCACCGCCGCGCTGCTCGACGCCACGCAGCCCGCCACCGTGGTGGAGCGGCCGGCGCTGCCCCGTGCTCCGTCGACGTGGAAACCGTGGCCCGCGGTGGCGCTGGCGTTGGCGGGTCTGGGCCTGCTGGGCGGTCTGCTCATGCTGCGCCCGACGGGCGAGGCGCCGCGCTCGGTGGCCGTGTTGCCCTTCCACAACGCCACCCAGGATCCCAACCTGGACTACCTCGCCGACGGGGTGAGCGAGGCGCTCGTCGGGAAACTGGCCCGCGTGCCGGGCGTGAAGGTCATCTCCTACAGCTCCACGAGCCGCTTCCGCGCGCCGGACGTCGACGTGGCGGAGGTGGGCAGGACGCTGGACGTGCGCGCGGTGCTCACCGGCAAGCTGATGCAGCAGGGGGAGCTGCTGGTGGTGAGCACGGAGCTCGTCGACACGCAGGACGGGAGCCACCTGTGGGGCAACCGCTTCAGCCAGCCGCAGACCGACGCGCTCAAGCTGCAGGAGGACATGGCGCAACAGATCGCCGCGCGGCTGCAACCGCGTCTCTCCGGCGACGCGCGCAACCGCCTGGGGCGCGTGCCCACGCAGAGCTCCGCAGCGTACGAGGCGTACCTGCGCGGCCGGTTCCACGTGAACCGTCGCACCGAGGGGAGCCTGCGGCAGGCCATCACGTTCTTTGAGCAGGCGGTGGCGCAGGATCCCGGCTTCGCGCTGGCCCACGTGGGCCTGGCCGACGCGCACACGCTGCTGGCCTCCGACTTCTACGGCGCCACGCCGCCGCTGGAGGGATCACGCCAGGCGCTGGAGAGCGCGCGCAAGGCCTTGGAGCTCGACGACACGCTGGGCGAGGCCCACGCGGTGATGGCCGCGGTGACGCACCTGCACCTGTACCAGGCGAGCGAAGCGGAGCGCATGTTCCGTCGGGCGCTGGAGCTGTCTCCCAACTACGCGCCGTCGCACCACTGGTACAGCCTGTTCCTGGCGCTGAACCGTCGTCTCGACGAGGCCGCGGCGCAGATTGCCCAGGCGCAGGAGCTGGACCCGCTCTCGCCGATCATCAGCACGGTGGCGGGACGGATTCCGCACTTCGGACGTCGCTACGACGAGGCGGTGGCGCAGTACGCACGCACGTTGCAGAAGTTCCCGGATTTCTCCACCGCGCACCTGTGCCTGGGTCTGACCCTGGCGGCGCAGGGCAAGCTCGACGACGCCCTGGCTTCCCTGCAGCGCGCGGAGGCCATCACCGGCGGGCATCCCATGGTGATGGCGTGGCTGGGCTACGTGCACGCGGCGCGCAAGGAGACCGCCCGTGCCGAGGAGATCCTGGCCAGGCTGCAATCCGCCACGCGCTACGTGCCCGCGGTGCACCAGGCCATTGTGCTGATGGGGCTGGGCCGGACCGAGGCGGCGGTGGACATGCTGCTCAAGGCGGAGAAGGAGGGCTCGGATTACCTGCTGTACGCCGTGGTGGAGCCGTTCTTCGACGGGCTGCGCGACCATGAGCGGTACCGCGCGTTGATGGGCCGGCTGGGGATGAACCGTTGACAGCGCGCGCACGTGGGAGTGCAATGGCGGGCATGAACGCACGTCGCTGGCACGCTCCGTCCTTCCTGATGGGTTTCTTCCTCGCGCTGCTCCTCGTCGGTGTGTTCGGGCTGGGACTGATGGCGCTGCAGGAGCTCACGCGCGAGGAGCCCACGGTGGGCGCCACGGACGAGGGGCTGTGCGACGTTACCGGCGTGGCGGAGAGCCTGACGCGCGCCGCGCAGCACGCGCTGGACGAGGGCCGGCTCGACGACGCCATGGAGCACGCTCGCGCGGCGCTGCGGCTGCAGCCGGGCACACCGCAGGCCACGCTGGTGCTGCTCACCGCGCTGCACGGGCTGGGCCGGACCGAGGAGATGGAGCGCGAGCATGACGCGTTCCACCGCCTGCACGACGAGATGCACTGACGGGCGCCGTGGGACCGGCCATCAATGTAGGGGCTGCCCGTTGCCGGTATTGCGTGCGTGGGTGGAGAGGCCGGCAATGGTCAGCCCCGGGCCGCGCTGTCATGACGACGGAAAACCGGTCCACGCATGTCCCCGTTCACGCGGTCGAAGCGGCGGAGAAGCGGCCAGCAATGTAGGGGCTGCCCGTTGCCGGCACTGCGTGAACGGGCCCAATGGCCGGCAATGGTCAGCCCCGGGCCGCGCTGTCATGACGACGGAAAACCGGTCCACGCATGTCCCCGTTCACGCGGTCGAAGCGGCGGAGAAGCGGCCAGCAATGTAGGGGCTGCCCGTTGCCGGCA
>JBFMGU010000109.1:0-33981 GCA_040752415.1 Myxococcota bacterium | reverse complement strand
CACCGCGTGCCCGATCCGTTCCGCGAGGCGAACCCACCCGACGACGCCGGCACGGCTCCTCGGAGCGCGGCTCCGGTGGTGGACGTGGTGGCCCCGGTGCTGGCCGCCGACGAGCCCACACCGCCCCCACCGCCCGAGCCGGAGCCTGCCCCGGAAACGTCGTCGGGCGCGTTGCGTGCGGCGCCGCGGCTGCTGGCCATGGACCTTGCGCCCGAGGAGGCATCTGCGCGGCACGCGGTCCTTCCCGTCGGCGGCGCGGGTGACCTGGCGGTTCCTGCGCCGGTGATCCCGGCCCCCGTGCGCGGTCACAGCGTGGCCAGCGACGAGACCACCGCGGCCCTGGAGCCCGAGCAGAGCGGACGGAAGGAGGTCAGCGGTCGGCGGAAGACGTCGTCACGCAAGGAGACCTCCGGCCGCAATGAGGTCACCGGCCGACGGAAGAAGAAGGGCACCACCAAGGCCAGGCTGCCCGCTGGCGTGTCGTCGGACGAGGCCACCAGTCCGTTCCTTGAGACCTCCGCCCCCGCCGCCGCGCCCCTGCCCGTGCGCGCCCGCGACATCTCCGCCGAGCAGCTGCTCCCGCCCGTTCCCGTGGCGGTCTCGGCGTACCAGGTGCCGCCCGAGGAGCAGTCGTCACTCTCGCTCCGTCGGATGCCGGGCAGTGGCGCGGAGGATCTCTCGCAGCTTGACGTGGTCCCGCCCGGCGTGGAGCCCCTGCCCCCGACCCCGCCGCCCGCGCCCGCGCCGGTGGACCTGGGACCGCCTGCCCCCGAGCCCCGTGCGGAGCCCACGCACATCGACGTGGCGCCAGTCCTGCCGCCGGAGCCCGCTTCCGCGCCAGTCGAGGCGCCGCCCGTCGTCGAGGTTCCTCCCACGGTGCTGGCGCCGCCTCCCGTTGTCGTCGAAGCACCCGCCGTTGTCGTCACGCCTCCCACCCTCGTCGATCCGCCCGCGGCGCTCGGGCCCCCTCCTCTCGCCGAGACCACGACGGTGGAAGCCTCTCCGTCGGAACCGGAGCCCACGCCGGTGGGGCCGCCGCCCGTCGCCGTGGTGGCCATGCCGGATCCCACGCCGGTGGGCCCGCCCCCGGAAGACATGGTGGCCCCCGAGCTGACGCCGGTGGCGCCTCCGCCCGTCGTCACCGTGGCACACGTGGAGCCCACCGTGGTTGCACCACCTCCCGCTGCGCCTGACGACGGCGCCACCGTGGAGCTGAGCAGCCCGCCGCCCGCGCCGCGCGTCGCCACCCCGCCGCCCATGCCCGCCATGCGCGAGGAGGCCCCGACACCACCACCACCGCCTCCGTCGCCACGCTCCGAGCCGCCGCCGCTGCCCACGCGGTCCACGCCGTCGACGTTGCCCCCGCCCACGTCGGAGAACGCGTTCCCGGCGCCGGAGGAGGTCACCAGCGACGCCTTCCAGGCCATCCCCATGTCCGACGGAGGCGTGCTCCCGGCGGAGCAGCGCGTGGAGCCGGCGGGCACGCCCGAGGAGTACCTGCAGAAGGGCCAGCCGCAGATGGCCGTGCAGAGCCTGCTGCAGCGCATGGGCAACCCGCCGCGCCTGGCGGACCTGCTGATGCTCGCCAGCCTCTACGAGCAGAACCTGAACGCTCCCGGCGAGGCGCTGGACTGTTTTGCGCGCGCCGCGCGTCGCCTGGCGGAGCGCGGGGATCCCAAGGACCTGTTGCTGCGCCAAGCCGTCGACGGCGCCATCCGCGTGGGCACCGCCAACCCCAGCGCGCTGGCCCGCCTCGCCGACGCGCTCGACGACCGCCTCCTTGCCGACGACCACGAGAAGCTGCAGCGCGCCGCCGCGCAGGCGCAGGTCCGCGACAATCCCGACATGGCCGGCAAGCGCCTGCTGCGCCTGTACGAGGAGAGCGGCGCCAGCGGAAATGCGGGCGGTCTGTTCGAGGACACAGACCGTGCGCTGGCGCTGGCCAACAACCGCCGCGGACAAGCGGAGCTCCGTCGACTGGCGCGCAGCCGTGCCACCGACCAGCGCCTCCGTCTCATCCTGGCCCGTGAGCGCGCGGACCTGCTGAAGTTCGAGGACGCCCGGGACTTCGCCGGCGCGCTCCGTGACGTGCTGGAGGATGATCCCGCCGACGGTGCGTCGCTGGAGAAGCTGATTGGTACGTTGGAACAGGCGCGCACCCGCGGTGAGTCGGTCAACAAGGAGCTGTGCCAGGCGCTGCAGCTGGGCTCGCGTCTGCAGAAGGGTGAGCTGGGTCTGCCGCACCTGCGTCGGCTGGGCCGGCTGCAGGAGGAGCTGGACAACAAGCAGGAGGCGTTGGCGGCGTGGCGTGAGGTGCTGACCCGTCGTCCTGGCGACGCGGAGGCGCTGCGCGTCCTCACCGAGCTCCTCGAGAAGGAGGCGCCCCGCAACCAGGAGGCCGCGCGCGAGCTGGTGCGCATCCTGGAGATCCGTCTCACCATTGCCCGCAACACGCGCGACGTCAGCAACGAGGCCAAGCTGCTTCCGCGTCTTGCCGCCGTGTTCGCCAGCCTGGGCGACGAGGAGCGCCGCGTCCGCCTGCTCCGCGACGTCCTCAAGGTGGACCCCAACAACGACGCCGCCCTGGGCGTGGTGGAAGCGCACCTGCTGGAGCAGGAGTCCTACGCGGAGCTGGCGGAGATCTTCGAGGACCTGGCGCAGCGTCGTTCCCACCCGGCCGCGTGCGTGGCGGCGCGGTTGAGCGCGGCGTCGTTGTACCGGGAGAAGCTGCACAAGCCGGGTCGGGCGCGGGAAGCCTTGCTGGAGGTCCTCAAGGCGGAGCCGGAGAACGCGGCCGCGCTGATGCAGATGGCGGAGCTGGCACTGGAGCTCTCCGACGGGGAAGACGCCGCCGAGCACCTCTCCAAGGCCGCCCGGCTGCAGAAGGGCTCCGCGCGCGCAGGGGCGTACACCAAGCTCGGTCACGTCTATGAAGAGCACCTGATGCGCCCCGACGACGCCTCCCGCGCCTACCGGGAAGCGCTGGTGGCCGACCCGAGCCATCGTCCCGCGCTGGAGGCGCTGCTCAACCTGGCGCAACGCACCGGCAAGAGCGTGGAGGCGCGCGCGGTGGCGGCGGAGCTGGCCGCCATGGAGACCGACCCGGCCAAGCGCGCGGAGTCGTTCCTCTCCCTGGCGCGCAAGGCGCGCGAATCCGGCGAGACCGAAGCCGCGGTGCGCCTCTACGAGCAGGCCCTCACCGCCGACCCCACGCGCATGGAAGCCGTGGAGGAGCTGTGCTGGATCCAGGTCACGCGCGGTGACGGTCGACGAGCCCGTCCGTTGCTGGAGCGCCTGGTGGCCGCGCGTGGCGTCGACGGCGTGGCACCGGTGCTGCTGGTGGCGTTGGCCAAGGCGCAGTGGTCCAGCGGGGAGACGGTGCTGGCCAAGGAGCGCCTCCGCGCCGCGCTGCGCAAGGATCCCACGTTGCTGGAAGCGCTCCGCGCGTTGGGTGACCTGTTGCTCGCCGGCAAGGACGAGGATCCGCAGGAAACCCTCAGTGTGCTGGAGCAGCGCGTGCTGCACCACGGTGAGCGGCTGGAGAAGGAGGAGCTGGCGTTCCTGCACGCGCAGGCGGGCAAGCTCCGTCTGACACTGAAGGATCCCGCGGGTGCGCAGCGCTCGCTCCGTCGTGCGTTGACGCTGATGCCCGTCGACCGGCCCGACCCCGACGTGCTGCTGGCGTTGGCGCGCCTCACCGAGGAAGCGGGCAATACCGAGGAGGCGCTGGAGCTGTACACGCGGCTGGCCAAGCGGCTCCAGGGCGCGGCGGCGGCGGGACACTGGGTGAAGGTGGGTCAGCTCGCCCGTCACCGCGGTGACCAGGAGCTGGCGGCGCGTGCCTTCGCGGAAGCGCGCAAGCTGGACCCCGAGCGACAGGACGCGGCGCGCGCGTTGATGGAGGTGGAGCTCACCCGCGGCAACGGCCCCGCCGCCATTGCGGCCATGACGGAGCTGATTGGCAAGGAGAAGGATCCCAAGCGCCTCTCCAGCATGCACGTCTCGCTCGCGCGCCTCTACCGCGAGTCCATGGCTGACGACGACAAGGCGGCCATCCACCTGCGCCTGGCGCTGGAGAACAACTCCGCCAACCGCGACGCGCTGGAGCTCTCCGAGCAGCTCTTCCTGGACCGCAAGGACGCGCGCGGCCTGGTGGGCGTGTACACCTCGATCATCCGCAATCTCCCCGAGGACGCGGTCGATGAGCGGGTCTCGCTGTGGGAGAAGACCGCGCTGCTCCGTCGCTACGAGCTGAAGGACCTCCCCGGCGCGGTGCAGGCGCTGCAGGAGATTGTCAAGCTGGATGACCAGCAGCTGAAGGCGCACGAGGACCTGGCGCGTTTGCACCTGGACCAGGGTGAGCACGAGCAGTCGCTGGCGGCCTGGCGCGCGCTGCTGGCGCGGGACCCGCTGAGCGTGGATGCGTACCGCGGAATGTTGACCACGTTCCGTCGCATGAACGCGCATGACGCCGCGTACTGCGTGTGCGCCACGCTGACCGCGCTGGAGGAAGCGGATGACGACGTGCGCTCCATTGTGCGCGCGCTCCGCCCGCCCTTCCCCACCTGGCCGCGGCCCGCGCCCGACGTGGAAACGGTTATCCGCAACCTGTTGCACCCCAAGGCGCACGGCGCCGTGCAGGACCTGGTGCGCGCGTTGGCACCGCACGTGCTGCCCATCTACACCAAGCCGCTCAAGGAATTCGGGCTCAAGCGCAAGGACATCCTGGACCTGGATTCCGCGCCCAGCTCCTTCGCGCTCGCCGCCAAGCACGCCGCGCGGCTGCTCGCCCTGCCCACGCTGGTGGTCTATCGCGGGGAGACGCCGCTGCCCTCGGCGGGACCGGCCGGTATCAGCGTCATCACCCCGGACACGCCAGGACTGCTGCTCGGCCCCGACGTGCTGAAGGGCGGCATGACGCCGGAGCGTGCCTTCGCGTTTGGTCGCGCGGCGTACTACCTGCGGCCGGAGGCCCTGCTGTGCGGCTCGTTGACGCCGACGGAGCTCAAGAGCCTGCTCGAGGCGGTGCTGATGCGCGCCATGCCGCGGGTGGAGGTGGAGGGCGACCGCAACGAGCTGCAGCGACTGGCCACCGAGGTGGAACGACTCATCCCCGCCTCCGAGACCACGCGCGTGGCCGAGCTGACGCGGGCGTACTTCAAGTCGCGCGGGAGCACCTCGGTGACGGACCTGCTGGCCGCCATTGCCTTCTCCGCGGACCGCGTGGGCTTCCTGTTCGCGCAGGATCTCGCCGTGGCCATGTCCATGATCCGGGGTCAGGCGGGCAGCCTGGGCGCCGCCGGCGTGCGCGCCGCCATCCGTGAGCTGGTCATGTTCAGCGTCAGCCCGGAGCTGTTCGCGCTCCGACGGGACCTGGGCGTCACCGTCAATGACGCCGCCGCGGCCCGCGCGTTCGGCGAGCGATGACACGTTCCTTCCTCGTGACGTCGCTGGTCGTTGTCTTGTCGTCGACAGCGGCCCACGCGGGACCGCGCTCCCAGTCCGGCTTCGCGGGTGCCGGGGGCCTGCTGCTCGTGGCGGAGCCCACCGTTGACGTCGTCACCGTGCGCGCTTCCGTGCTGGTGCGCGGGATCGACGCCGACGTCTCCGTGGTGTACGGCCTCAAGCCGCGTGGCGCCTCCCGCACCACGCAGGTTGCCTTTCCCGCCGCCGTGAGGACGGTGGAGATGGACGGTGCCAAGGAGCCCGCTCCGCCGTGGCGGAACGTGCAGCTCCTGGTGGACGGGACCGCCGTGGCCCATGGCACTTCCGTGGATCGCGCGCCCATCCCCGACGCCATGTGCGGTGACCCACCGACGGGAATGACCACGGGGCCAGCGCGCGGACACGTGGTGCGCGGTCGGGTCACGTTGCCGGCCGGCAAGATCACGTTGGTGGAGTTGCGTTTCACCACCACCATGACCCACGACGACTGGCGCACCCCCGACGGCGCCTGGGAACGCAGTGAGCGTCGCTTGTGCCTGCGCCTGCGACCGCTGGCCGGCTACCAGGGCCAGGGCATGCCGCTGGTCGACGTGGAAATGCGTGGCGAGCAACGCGCGGTGCTCGCGCCCGGCAAGCGCGGGGAGGATGGCGTGTGGCGCTACCAGGCGCTGGTGGTGCCTTCCGGCGGTTCGGGCGACTTCCTGGTCACGCTGCCGCCTCCCGGCTGATCTCCGTCGTCACACGGTGCTGCCGCGGAGTGGACGCAACAGGCCCTGGCGCAGACGCAGACGACAGAGCACGCAGTAGCCCTGGGTACTCCGGTCTGCCCACGTCACGGGGCTGCCTCCGGAGTCCGCCATGACGCATCCCCCGACGGGACAGTGGCGCAGCCCCAGCGTGTGCCCCACCTCGTGCAGCACCAGGTTGCCCACCCGACGCTGCAGCGACGCCAGGGTGTGACTGCGCGTGATCATGGTCCGCACGGAGACAATGGCGCTCTTGCCACGCACGCGTGCCCATCCCACCAGGGTGCGGTCCGGCATGCCGTGCTCCGCCACGCTCAGCTCCTCCTGCGTGACCACCAGCGCCTTCCACGCACCGCGCGGGAAGCGGTCCTCCACGTCGTCGAGCGCGGCATCCGCGTGGTAGCGGCCAGATAGCGCGTCATAGGCGCCGTCGGGGAACGCGCGGGCGGGGTCCACGCGGACTTCCATCAACGTGACTTCCCGCAGCGTGTTGACCACGGAATCCACCAGCACCGCGTCCACCGCGCCCATGGGAATCACCACCACCACGGGATGCTCCGGCGGGCCCGCCGCCACGGTGCCCACCACCAGGCTCGAGATCAGCGCCACATGACACAGCAGCGTCACCGGCCCCTTCATGCGTGCTCCGTGGTCCCGCCCGGACCTTCCCCGTTGGACACCGCAAGAGCTGCGGGGTTCCCGGACCGCACGTCGATCTGGCGGATGCGCGTTGCCGGTGGCATGACTGCGGCAACACGGGGTCGCAGAGGTGCGAGTTTCCATGACATGCCGCGTGTGGCTGCTGATCCCGTTGTGCGCGTTGTGGGTGGGATGCCTGGAATGCCTGGACAGCAGCCAATGTCCGTCCACGCAGGCGTGCGTGAGCGGCCTCTGCCAGGATGATCCCGCCGCCCTTCCCGACGACGAAAGGCCCCGCCCCGTGCTCGGCGGAAGCAGCTCCGGCGGCGCCAGCTCCTCCGGCGGAAGCGGCTCCAGCGGCGGGCCGGTCTGCACGCCCAACACCGCCGTGTGCGCGGGCCAGGTCTCCGGCGTGTGTGACGCCAACGGCGTGCTCACCGAAGAGGATTGCGACCCGCTGCTGGGCCTGGGTTGCGATCCTTCCCTGGGGCGCTGCGTGGGTGCGTGCTCGGCGGGCAGCCTGGATGCGGACTACTTCGGCTGTGACTACTGGCCCACCGTCACGCCGAACGCCGTGTACCGCCGCTTCAGCTACGCGGTGGCGGTGGCCAACACGGAGAGCGTGCCCACGTCGGTGACCATCTCGCACGCGGGGGTGGTGCTGGCCTCCTTCATCGTCAACGCGAACAGCATCGAGGTGACCACGCTACCCTGGGTGGACGAGCTGAAAGGCGGTGATTTCGACGAGCTCGTGGTTCCACCGCTGCCGGGCGCTTCGCGTGTCGTCGTCGACAGCGCGTACCGGTTGCGCAGCACGCTGCCGGTGACCGTGTACCAGTTCAGTCCGCTGGAGTACCGCCTGGACAACGTCGCCAACTGCCCCGGCGACCCACCGTGCCGCTCCTTCTCCAACGACGCCTCGCTGCTGCTGCCCTCCCACGTGCTGGGCACCAGCTACACGGTGATGTCGTGGCCCTCGCAGGGCGTGGGTGGGTTCATCTCCGTCACCGCCACGCAGGACAACACCACCGTCAGCGTCACCGGCGCGGGTTCCGACACCGCGGCGGAAGGCGGAGGAATCCGCGGCGACGGATCCGGCACCGCCGTCCTGAACGAGGGCGACGTGCTGCAGGTGTTCTCGTCGCAGGACCTGCTCGACGCGGATCTCAGCGGCACGCGCATCCAGGCCTCGCGACCCGTCATGGTCGTCGGCGGGCACATCTGCGCCAACGTGCCGGACCTCACCGTCGCGTACTGCGATCACCTCGAGGAGACGCATGCGCCGTCCGACACGCTGGGTCGCGAGTACGTCGTCACGGTGCCCGCCACGCCGGGTGGCGTGACCGCGAACCACATGCTGCGCTTGTCCGCGGCGCAGGGATTCAGCACCGTGACATTTGATCCGCCCGTCGCCACGAGTGCCACGCTGCAGCCGGGCGAGAAGCCCCTGGACGTCCTTGCCGTCTCCCAGGACGTGCACATCACCGGCACCGCGCCGCTCCTGGTTGCGCACTTCATGCAGGGTTCCACCATCACCCCCGGCGCCAGGGGTGATCCGTCCATGGCGCTCGCCGTGCCCACGGAGCAGTTCCGCAGCCGCTACATCTTCATTGCGTCGTCCACGTACGACGAGAGCTACGTCAACATCATTGCGCCGCTGGCCGCGGTGGTGCGGTTGGACAATGCCCCCGTTCCGGAGACGGCGTTCCAACGCGTCTCAGGCTCGTCGTGGCGCGTGGCCCGCGTCCCCCTGCCGCGGACGCCGGAATTCCACGAGGTGCGCGCGAGCCTGCCGGTGGGCATCGTCGTGTACGGCTACGGCGTCGACACCAGCTACATGTACGCGGGCGGCACCAACCTGCAGACCATCTCGCCATGACGCGACCGCGCATCTACCAGCTCTTCCTGCGCGTCTTTGGGAACCCACGGTCCACGAACGCCTGGGCTGGGGACATTGAGACCAATGGCTGCGGCCGCTTCTCGTCGGTGGATCACCGTGCCGTGCGCTACCTGCGCGAGCTGGGCATCACCCACGTCTGGCTCACCGGCGTCATCCGCCACGCCACGGTGACCTCGCATCCCGGCCTCCCCGGCGACGATCCCGACGTGGTGAAGGGCCGCGCCGGGAGTCCGTACGCCATCAAGGACTACTACGACGTCCATCCCGACCTGGCGGACGACCCGTCACGTCGACGCGACGAATTCCGCGCGCTCCTGGACCGTCTCCACGACGGGGGACTCACGGTCCTGCTGGACTTCGTGCCCAACCACGTGTCACGCGCATACGCGGGCACCGTGTTCCCAGAGCGTGACTTCGGTCGTGACGACGACACAAGCGTGTTCTTCTCTCCGCGCAACGACTTCTTCCACCTCGTGGAACCGCCTGGGCAGCGCCTGCACATCCGCGCGCCCGACCACTGGCGGGTTCCCGGGACGGACGGACGCTTCGCACTGGAGGACGGAGGCGGCGGGCGCACGCCGAGGGCCACGGGGAACAACCAGACTTCCGTCGTGGTGGGCCCGCAGGACTGGTATGAAACGGTCAAGCTCAACTACGGCTACAACTTCGTCGACAACCACTGCGCCTTCCACCCGCGGCCCCTTCTCTGGGACAAGATGGACGCCATCCTCGCCTACTGGCAGCAACAGGGCGTCGACGGGTTCCGTTGCGACTTCGCCCACTGGGTTCCCGTCGAGTTCTGGTCGTTCGTGACCACGCGTGCGCGCCAGCGAAGGCCGGAAACGTATTTCCTCGCGGAAGCGTACGACGACGGACACGGGAACCCGTTGCCGGGCACGCCCCCCGGCACGTCGGTGGAACGGCTGATCACGCTGGGCGGCTTTGACGCCGTGTACGACCACGTGTCCTTCAACGTGACCCGCCAGGTTGCCAGCGGTGTGAGCTGGGCGAATGACCTGGATGCACGTCGTCATCCGACGCTGGCGGACCGCTATTGCCGTTACGCGGAGAACCACGACGAGCGGCGCGCGGCTTCACCCGTGGTTCCCAATGGCGGACCGGGTGACACCGGCTACGGCTCACCGACGGCGGGGCTGGCCGCATCCGCGTCCCTGTTTCTCTCCAGCGGCGCACCGTTGTTGTTCTACGCAGGCCAGGAGCTCGGCGAGGACGGTGCCGGCAACGAGGGATTCGGCGGCGAGGACGGACGCACGTCCATTTTCGACTACTGGTCACCACCTCTGCTGCGCGCGCTGCACCGGGCCGGTTACGACGTCACGAGCCTGCCCCCAGGTCCTCGGCACGTCGTGCAACATTACGCGCAGCTTATCGCCCTGGCCGCGGAACCCGTTTTCTCCACCAGCGCGAAGCACGTTCCGCTCAACCCCGCCAACCAGGAGCACGCCTCGTTCGGCGACCATGGTCACTGGGTGCACGCATTCCTCCGCGTGACGACGACGAGCGCCGTGCTGGTGGCGGTGAATCTCCATTCGACGGAATCGCAGCGCACACGCATCCGCATTCCACGGGAAGCCCTCCGCGAGGCATTCCCCGGGTCCGCGCGCATGCTCGAGGCCCGTTCGCGCATCGGTTCCGCGAGCCACGTGGTGATGCCGTTGCGACAGGTGTCCACGGAGGGGCTTCCCGTGGTGCTCACGCCCAGCAGTTACGAGGTCTTCGCTTTGACGTCGAGCTGAGGGCTCACTCGGAGACGCAGCCACACTTCTTCGTGCTGCAATCGCACTGACAGGTCTTGCCCACCCACAGGGAGCAGTCCGGGCAACAGATCTTCGTCCCGTCGGGGCACTTTCACACCGCGGCGGTGGTGGAGCACGTCGACGACGACGAGGACCCGCGGCGACGTCATCACCGCACTCGGGGGCAATGACGTCCTCCGCTCCCGCGTGGGCGGCGCCCACCTGCCATCCCGCCGTGAATGTCACCAGAGCCACCGCCGCCAGGAATCCGCGCATGGAAGCCTCCCGTCCGTGCAAGGCTACAACGCCTTGGCAGGCGCGGGTTAGTGGCTGCGCCTGAACAGAATGCCCATCGGGCCCGCTGACGTCGTGAGCGGGCCGCGACCTGGAGTGCGGCGGGCCCTCGCCGCCCTGGCCAGCGCCGAGCGGGTTCCACCACACGCCGATTGGACCGCCTTGCGCAGCCGCGGCGCATTCCCCGTCGTCGCGGAGTCCGGGCCCGCGGTCACCTGTTGACGACGCATTCGGCGCTGACCAGGGCGGCGAGGGCCCGCCGCACTCCAGGTCGCGGCCCGCTCACGACGTTTGCATGCCCGATGGGCATTCTGCTCTGGCAGTGCCCCTACTTCGCCGGCTCCAACGTCAACGTCGTGCTGACGCGTCCCGACAACGCGCCCATCTGCATGGGGACGAATCCGCCCATCTGCCAGCGACCGTTGAAACTGCCGTATCCCGCGCTGAACGGGTGCCCGCTCTGCCCGGTGCCGTGGATGAACAACGACGCTTCGGGGTCGGACATGTCAATGACCTGGCGGTAGCTCGGGTGATGGCGCGCCTCGAAGGGAACCTTCCGCCACGACGGAGGCGACACGTTGGGCGTGTAGGAATCACCGCCCTGCGACGAGCGGATGTTGAAGAACGTCCCCGCCATGGCCACCTTCTCCAGCACGCGGTGCGGGAAGAACGTGGTGTGCAGCCGACCCCAGCGCCAGTCGTTGACGTCGGGACCCATGGTCTCGCGCAGCCAGCTGACCGCTTCGTTCAAAGCGCGCGTGGAGATGTCCTCGCAGCTCTCGCGCGTGGGGGTCCGACGGTCGTCGCACCAGTCACGGCTGCCGGCGCCGCGCATGGCCACGTCGACAAACCCGGGATACTCGTCCCACCAATCCGGGAACACCTTGCCCAGGTCATCCTCCGCCAACGCGCGCACCAGGAACCGGTACCAGGCGGAGAACACGCTGGGCGCCACCAGGTCCGCGCGCATGTCGCCATCCCAGTCTTGCACCACCTTCAACGCCGCCTGCGCGGTTGCTCCGTCGGGACGGGCCTTCCGCAGGTAGGGAGCGAACTGGCGCGCGTGGAGCGAGATGGTGCTCATCTGCGCCGCGATCATCGTCTGACGCGTGATGGGCCTGGCCGGCTCCAGGATGTCGCGGATGCGTTGATAACGGTACGGCTGCGCGAACGCGCTGGAGATGAAGTACGGGTAGTCATCCCCCACGACCTTGTTGTTCGCGGTGATGATGAATCCCTCCTTGGGATTGATGACCCGCGGCAGCTCCTCCGCCGGAATGTACCCCGCCCACTCGTGCGAGCTGTGCGCTCCCTCCGAGGGAACCGTGCCATTCCCAAGCCCGCGCAGCGGCACCGCGCCCACGGTGAACATGGCAATGTTCCCGACGTCATCCGCGTACACGATGTTCTGCGCGCCGCTGTGCCAGTCCTTCAGCGCCTCCTGGAACTGCTCGAGGTTGCGCGCGCGGTTCATCTTGATCACCGCACGCAGCGTGGGGTCCTCGGTGTCCAAGCCGGTCCACCGGAACGCCATCACCGGACCGGGCTCCGGGTCGCTGACAATGTCGTCGATGATGGGGCCGTTGCGCGTCTCCCGCACACGGAGCGTCACCGTGGGCGCATCCTTCACCCGGATCTCCTCGACGCGGATCGTGAACGGCTCGCTGCGCCCGTCGACGAGGTAGCGGTTGGAATCCGCCGGGTCCGTCTCGTAGACGAAGAGATCCTGGTTATCGACCATCAGGTTCGTCAGCCCCCACGCCACGCGTGAGTTCCGACCAATCAACACCACCGGTGTCCCGGGAAGACTCGCCCCAATGACCTCGAACGACGGGGCCTTCACGTGCATGAGGTACCAGAGGCTCGGCGCGGAGGTGCCCAGGTGCGGGTCGTTGGCGAGCAGGGGCTTGCCGGAGAACGTCCGACTCCCCGCCACCACCCAGCTGTTGCTCGCCTGCGGGTCGCCGCGCAGTCCTGCCGCGTCGACGGCGGAGAGCAGCGCGGAGAGCTTCCCGGGTTGTACCGCGTTGAGGATGGCGGGCGCGCCTTGCGGATAGTCCGGCATGAGGTCCGCCACGTCGGCGGCACTGAGTCCTTCGCGCAGCAGGCGCGCGCGGATGAGCTCATCCTGGTAGTTGGAGGCCAGGTCCCACGCCATGATCTTGGCCCACGCCATGGTGTCGACGGCGGTCCACGGCTCGAACGCTGTGCGCAGCAGCATGAACTCCGGCGGCAACGGTCCGGACCACGTCTCCACCGCCGCGTTCACGCCCGCCGCGTAATCCTCCAGCCACTGGCGCGTGTCGGCGTCGAGCGCGTCATAGGAACGTTGCGCGGCGGCGGGAACGCCAATGGTGCGCAGGAACTTGTCGACGGCAAGCCCGGGCTCTCCCACCAGCTCCGCCATCCGCGCCCGCCCCACGCGACGCTGGAATTCCATCTGCCACAGCCGGTCCCGCGCGTGGACGATTCCCATGGCTCGCGCGGCATCACGGTCGGTCTCGGTCTGGATGTGCGGGATTCCCTCGTCGTCAAAATCCACGCGGACCGGCGCATCCAGGACCTTCATGCGAATCGTCTGGCTGCGTCGCGGGGCCCAGCCATCCAGGTGCACGCACGCCACCGCGCCAAGCACTGCCAGGGCCAACCCCGACGCCGCCAGCCCCCACCGCACCATTCGCCTCATCCCATGACTCCTCTCGGAAACAGACCGCGCGCGGGCACGCTCCACACAATCTCCTCCCGCACACCCCACAGGTTCAACAGGTGATTCGCCGCCATGATCCCCGACGTCACCGCGCGTTCCATCACCGCCGTCGGCAATGCCATGGCCACGTGATCCCCGGCCACGGTCACGCCCACGCTCGGCGTGCTCACCCGCAAACGGTGCTCGATGGATCCGGGCGGGAACGCCGGCGCGTCGTGGCCCACCACGTACCTCTCGTCGAGAACGCGCGCTCCACGCAGCTCCGGGTACAAGCCAAAGAGCGCCTCCAGCATCTCACGCTTGGCCTCGGCTTCATCCATGGAGCGTGGAACCGCGTAGGCGTGGAGCGCCACCACCGAGCCACCCGTGCGCGCCGCCCAGTGTGCGCTCTCGTCGGAGAACCAGTGCGGCAACAGGATGGCATCCAGGATCCCGAAGCCCGTGGTCTGCGCGTAGGCAGGACGTGTGGCGGAAACCGGCTGATCCAACCACAACCACCACGCCGCGTATCCCGACGTCACCTCACCGTGCATCACGTCGTCACGCCAGTCCGCGTCGCCCAGCGCGGGAGACGTGTGCACAATGGCCTTCAGCGCCGGCACTGTGGTCGCGAGCACCACGCCGTCGGAAGGTATGACGTCTCCGTCGGAGAGCACGGTCCGCCAGCCCCCGTCGGTCCCTCCCTCCACCGCCCGCACCGTCGTGGATGGACGGAACGTGGCACCGCACTGCTCGAGATACCGGAGCAACGGCTCCCACAACGCCGTGGAGAGGGGCACCTTCATGACGTCGGGCACCATCCCTTCCGCGTTGGCCAGGATCTGCGCGTGGATGGCCAGGAGCAGCTCCGCGGCGCTCAGGGTGTCCTCGGCATGGAAGAGCGTGCGCGCAATGGGCGTGAAGAGCACCTCGCGCACGTCGTGGGGAAGTCGGAGCGAGTCCAGGTATTCGGCGGCGCTGAGCTTGTCGAAGAGTGTGTACGTCCGCTCCGGGTCGTAGCGCAGCATCTCCAGCGTGGCGCGCAGGTTCACCCGCAGGAGCTTGCGTGTTCTCAGCGCGGGTGTGCGCCGCAACAGGCTGACGACGTTGAACGGAGGCAACGCCGGCAGCTTCCCGAACGACTCCTCCATGCCATGCGGCCCCAGCAGCAAGCGGTCCTCAAGCCGCACCAGCGACGAGAGACGTGGATCCACCCGACGGAGCAATGCGCGCACGTTGTAGTGATGGCGAGGGAACGTGTGGATGCCGCGCTGCATGTGGAACGGCGTTCCGTCCTTCAGCCGGTCCAGCCACGCCGCCGCGCGCCCCCCCACGAACGCCTCGCGCTCGACGAGCGTGACCGCGACACCACGCTCCGCGAGCACCGTGGCAGCGCCCATGCCCGCGGGCCCGGCGCCCACCACCACCACGGAGCGTGGTCGCATCACCGTCGGGGTCCCGCCCGGTGTGAGAGGTGGCACTCGTTGCGGTCCCAGGTGTCCCAGCATGAGTCCCCGCGCGCGGCGAGCATGAGAAGACGTGCCCGGCCTGGTGTCAACGTCGACGTCGTCCGAGGCGCAGTTGGTCCACAACGTGTTTGCCGCGCCGTTGCGTGGTCCTTACATGGCCTTCACAACCCGCGGAGCTCCGTCATGCGCATCCGGCTGATCCTAGGAGCCACCACTCTCGTCGTGCTCGGGATATCGGCGGGCATGGTCCAGGGCGAGACGCAACCCCCGGCGGGAGAGAAGGTCCGGCCGCTGCCACCGCCTTCCGGCGTCGAGAAGGGTCAGCAGGAACGTCCGCAGGTGCCAGCGGGGTCCGTGCCTGGGACGCCGAAGAAGGGTGAGCCCGAGGCAGTGACCGGGGCGGCGCTGGCGGAAGCGCGAAACATCTTTGTGGGCCAGTGCGTGCAGTGCCACGGCAACGACGGCTCCGGCGCGGGACCCATGGCCGTGCTCCTCAAGGTCCGCCCGCGGAACTGGCAGGATGACGAGTGGCAACGCCGCACCACCGACGAGCAGATTGCCAAGGTCATCCTCGAGGGGGGACCGGCGTTGGGCCTGAGCGCGGAGATGCCCGCGTTTCCCGCGCTCAAGCAGAAGCCTGACGTCGTCCGGGAGCTTGTGAAGATGGTGCGCACCGTCGGCCGCTGAGCATCCACCCGCGCTTGACGCCACCCCCGCGCAGGTCCCAAAGCCGTCGTCATGGCAGAGGTGGCCGCCACCAACCCGGCGTCACGGGCGCGCTCGCTGCGCGTCGTCGTCGCGTGGTTCCTCGTCACCCGACTCATCGTGCTCGCGGTGGCGCAGGTGGGCGGCGCCAACGCCATTGACCGGTTCAAGGACGCGTGGGCCCCCGGCAACAAGTTCCTCTCGACGGGAACGCCACCCCACCCGCTGCTCGAGCCGACGGTGCGCTGGGACGCCATCCTCTACATCGGCCTGGCGCGGGAGGGTTACACGCCGCCGCGCGAGGGCCCCGTCTGGGACATCGCCTTCTTCCCGGCCTACCCGTACGCCGTCAGCCTGCTCGAGAACGTCGTCGGCGACACGTTCATCGCGGCGTTCATCCTCTCCCACGTGGAAGCGCTGCTCGCGGCGTTGCTCATCCTCCTCCTCGGTCGCCGGCATTTCTCCGAGGAGCTGGGCCTGCGTGCCGCCATGCTGTTCCTGTGCGCACCGGGCGCGGGCTTCCTGTCCTATCCGTACACGGAAGCGCAGTTCGCCATGTTCACCACGTTGGCGCTGCTGCTCTCTCTCGAGAACCGACCGCTCTCCGCCGGGCTCGCCGGAGCGCTCGCGTCCGCCACGCGCTCCACGGGTCTCGTCGTCACGCTGGTGCTGCTGTGGTCCGCGTGGGAACACCGTCGTGACGTGCGCGTCGCGTTCGAGCGGCTCGTCGGCGCGGCGCTCTCCACCGGCGGCATCGTCGCGTACTCACTGTTCTGCTGGCAGCGCCATGGTGACCCGCTGGCGTGGATGCACATCCAGAAGTGGTGGAACCGTCACACCAGCGTGCTGGGTCCGTTCAAGGCATTCCTCGCCTTTGACCACGACCCCGACTACTACCTCGTGTCCATCACGGCCATCGTCGTCGCGGTGATGGCGCTGCGACGCATGCCCATCTGGGTCTCCCTCGCCAACGCATTCCTGATCCTGCTGCCCATCTCCACGGGCACGCTCGCGAGCATGATCCGTTTCCAGTCCAACAACGTCCCGCTGCTGCTCTCCGCGGCAAAGCTTCTCGAGGGGAAGCGCTTCCGCATCGCCGTGGTCGCGTGCACCGCGCTGATGATGTTCGAGACGTATCTCTACGCCGTGGGCTACGCGCACAACTGAGCGAATCTGCTCGAGACGGCGGTCAGGACGCGCCCCCGTTGAATCAGTCTCCGCAGAACACGCGGTCCAGCACGGCGGTGTTGTTGCCCTCCAGGCACTCGCCGGTGGTGCCATCCGGGTCCGCCACCACGTACACGTCGACGAGCGCGTACGGCAGCGTCCCGGAGCAGCTCACCTCCCCACACGCCCCCACGCCAATGGTGTTGGCCAGCGTGGCGCGACACACCTCCGTGCCATTCACCGACTCCGCGCGCATTGCCACCTGCAGACCCGCGCCCAGCGGCAGGAGGCCGCGGTTGCAGATCTGCGCGCGGATGAGCGCCTGGCCGTTGTTGCAGGGTGCGCCGGTGGGCCCCTCGGCGCCGTCGCGGGCGGTGACGTCGGCAATACCAGTGGCCAGCAGGTCTCCCTGCACGTTCATGCGGAAGTTGTTCAGCTCCGGGTCCTCCCAGTTGCGCGCCACCTGGCTGGAACGCGGGACGCTGCCCAGGTCGCTCACGTGCGTGACCGAGTACGCGTGCTGGTTCCACACCGGCCGCGACGACGCCCAACGGTCCAACCCGTCGCGCAACACCACGATGCCGTGCTTTCCCTCGTACGACGACGACGGCATGAGCGGGTCGGTGGCCGGGCAACCCAGGTTGGCGTAGTCGTTGACGCTGCTGACAATCTCGGTGTGGAAGTCACCGTCCACGTCGACGATGACGGGGTTCTCGTAGGTGGTACCGGAGGAGCGCGCCGCGCTGTAGAGCACCGTGCCATTGGTGCCGTCGTAGATGCGCAGGAAGCACTCATCCGCGTAGATGACCTCCGCTTTACCGTCGGCGTCAAAGTCAAACACCGACGAACCCGTGGCGTTGGAGGACTGATCCTGGGAGGGCTGCGTCCACAACACGCCGTCGGTGCGACCGGACGCGCAGTTGGCCGCGTTGCCACCGGAGACGCAGTCCATGTCGAACACGGCGTAGTAGGTACCGCCCGCAC
The DNA here is from genome assembly GCA_040752415.1 of Myxococcota bacterium. Lineage (GTDB taxonomy): Bacteria > Myxococcota > JACRCW01 > JACRCW01 > JACRCW01 > JBFMGU01. Next base: position 16,189 of record JBFMGU010000109.1, on the reverse strand, counting down.
TGGCGAACTCCACGCGCCCGTCGCCGTCAAAGTCCGCCACTGTCGGCGCGCCACCGGCATTCTTGTACGTCTGTGACTCGCCGGGCGGAGGATCGTTGGGAATCTGCGAGCTGAAGATCAGTGTGCCTTCGATGGTGTACGCCTTCACCGTGCTCAGCCGCACCACGACGATCTCCGCGCGATCCGCACCGCCTTGGCTCGCCAGCGGGTAGTTGCCCAGGTCCGCCACCGCCACGTGGCCCAGCGACGCGGTCTGCGGGGTCTGGAAGTACGACTCCAGCACCAGGTTCTGCGCCACCGGGTCCCAGGCAAACACACCGAGGTCCGTGTTCGCGTTGTTGGTGTCCTGACCATGCACCACCTCGGGGAGGCCGTCCTCGTCGATGTCGGCGATCACCGGCATCAAGCCCTGGTGGATGCGCGGGAACGGACCGCAGCTCAGCGTGGCGTCGTGCGGGCAGGCGGCCACGGCGGAGACGTTCCGGATGCAGCCGTTGCGGTCGTAGACCGTGCGACCCCAGAGGATCTCCGGGACTCCATCGTCATCCAGGTCGTGGATGGAGGGACCGGCCCAGCTGTTGTTGTTGGCGCCGCCGGTGTAGTCCGGCACGAACGGCGCACCGCACACGCCCGAGCGCCACGCGCGGCTCCAGGTATTCCCGTCGTAGCGGAAGGCCAACAAGCCACCGCCGCGGGCCACCGCCACAATCTCCGCGTGCCCGTCGCCATCCAGGTCTCCCACGGCGGGAGAAGCCGGTGGCATCGTCTCATTCTCGGCGCCATGGAACGTGACCTGCTGCGCGCAGTCGGTGCCGCTGATGACGCGCAGGATTCCCTGGCCGGTGTACGCGCTGCCCACGAAGCTGCTGAACACGATGGACGGAGAGAGCGTGGCGGGGTCGTTGTCCAGGTTGAAGTCCACCACCACCGGCGTGCTCATGACCTGGTACGAGGTGGGCGCGGCGTCGCCGGCGGGCGGGCCCTCCCAGCGACACTGCACCGCGGGCGAGATGGCCTGCACGTCCAGGACGGTGGTGCAGTCCTCGTTCGTCTCGTGGCCGGCGGGGAAGCCATAGGGCACGCACGCGCCGGAGGCGCAGTAGTGGTCGGACTGGCACTGGTCGTCGGTGGCGCACGCGCCGTTGGTGGTGGTGCACGCGCCAAAGCGACACACCTCGCCGCCGGTGCAGCAATCCGCGCCACACACCTCCCCCGCGCAGGCGCCACCGGAACCGGAGGTGCTCGACGAGGAGGACGACGACGCGCTCGAGGACGACGAGCTGGAGGACGAGGACGACGACGCGCTCGACGATGACGACGCCGCTCCCGACGATGAAGACGACGACGACGAGGATGACGACGACGAGCTGGACGATGACGACGAGCTGGACGAGCTGGACGAGCCGCTGACCGCGCCCGACGACGAGGTCCCGGAGCCGCCGTTGGAGGAGCTCTCCCCGGAGATGTCACCCGACGACGAGCTGGTGGATCCGCTGCCGCTGGCCCCGGAAGACCCGCTGCCCGATCCGTTTCCGCCCGTGTCCACGGTGCAGATGCCCGCGCGGCACCCCTGGTCAGACGGACAGTCTGAGGCGGCGCTGCACCGCGCATGGCAGCTGCTGTCAAAGCAGGCCTGTCCGCTGGGGCATTCCTCGTCGGAGTTGCAGGAGCCTTCGGTCCCCACCGAGGAGGTGGTGCAGCCCCACATCGTCAACACGCATGACATCATGGACACGGCGAACGCGCGCCGGAAGCTCGGCATGAAATCCATGTCCTACAATGTAGCAGGCCCGGCCGGTGCTCGGACATCCGCCAGGGATCACACCTCTTCCAGGCCGAGCACGGCGCCGAGGATCGCGCTGGCCCCCGGCGCCAGGTCCAACCGGAAGATGGGCCTCAGCACCACGCCATCCTCGCCCAGGGGCTGCACGTGGATGCCCGCGCCGTGCTCCACCTCGAGCACCAGCCTGCCCACGTCGGGCTCCTCCACGGTCACCTCGTTTCCCGGCTCCAGGCCCCGCCGCGCCGAGGGAGAAACCAGCCCCACGTGGATCCACGGCGCCAGCACGCAACGCAACGGCGCGTCCGACTCATTGCCCACCACCCAGCTCACCTGCACGGCGGTGGCCTCCGCGGTGACAACGTAGCGCTTCTCCAGCACCACACGTTGCCCCGCCACCTCGGTCTGCGCGGCCAGGCCCACCTCCACCACGGGCTGCGCGTGGCCCTCCCACGTCTCGTGCTCGACGAGGTGGTAGCGCGCGGCGCCCAGGTCCGTCGTCGCGGGCGTGCGCGGGAGGTCATCCACGTTGACGTCGGCGGAGAGGAAGCGGTCCAGGAAGGACGGCCCCTCCAGCAGGGACAGCCCGCGCGTGCGGTGATCGAAGGTGAGGAGCGCGCCGCCGCTGGCTGGAGCCACCCAGGCGTGCACCTTTCGCGTGGTGAGCAGGATCTCGGGGTGGTGATCCGCGTCCACGTCCACCTGCTCGACGAGAACGGCGGGTGGCGGCCCCCCGTGCGCGATGTCGTCGAGGATCAGCTCGCTGGAGAGCAGGGACGCGCGCGCCGCCCGTCGGGCCTGCGCCCCCGACGAGAAACCAAGCACATCCCGCGCCTGCGCCGCGTACAGGAGCCGCTGCGCCGTCGCCAACCGGTCATCCACCGACGGAGCCGCGGGCAACGCGCCCCTCTGCCGGGCCTGTACCGCGTCGTGCAGCCGCGTGCTCACCCGCAACATCCGTCGACGCAACGCCGCCGTGCGCGCATCCGACCCCACGCGGCCACGTGGCGCATCTCCGTCGACCACTTCGCCGGGCAGACGCGTGGCCACGTGCTGCACCGCCCGCTGCAACACCGCCGGCAACCATCCCGCGCCGTGGTGCGCCAGCACTTCTCCGTCGAGGACCGTGAGCACCGGGCCGCGCGCATGGCGCAGCGTGTCCTCGAGCACGCGCCAGAACGTGTCCACGCTGTTGCCGCGCGCGGTCTGCACCTGTCTGCTCGGACAGAGCACGGAGAGCGGGTGGCCGTGTCGCTCCAGGAGCCACGGACCGCAGGCCTCACCTTCCATGCCCGGGAGCGGTCCGTCGTCGAGAACCGCGAAGCGCATCCCGGTGGGCAGCAGCACGCGCGGCAGGTCCGCATCCCAGCTTCCCGACGAGACCAGCACGCCCCGCGGCGCAGCGCCCAGCTTGGACTCGCAGTACCGGGCCATCATCTCCACCTGGCCCTGCGCGTCGCGCTCCGGGATGTTGCCCAGCGACGGCGCGTGGAATCCGCCCCCCAGCAGCTCCACCTGTCCCGCCTCCACCATCCCGCGCAGCTCCACCAGGTAGTCGCGCTGGTGCTCCGCGAGCCACTCCAAGGCCACGCCGTTGTGATGCACCGCCGCGCGCACCAGGGGCTCCGTGCGCAGCGCCTCGAGGCTGGGCTGCCAGGCATGGTGGAACGCGCGCTGCAACGCCTCCTGCGACGTTCCCAGGGGTGCGTGGTGGCGGACCAGCAGGACCCATTGCATGCCTCAGGCACGTGCCACGTTTGGGCGGTCCACGCCAGGGTCAAGCCGCCCACCATGCGGGAACCCGGGGCTCACCCCGATGGTCCATGACGGCATGGGGTCCCACCTGCGCGTCTTGCGCCGTTCGATACATGGCGGCGCAGCGCCTACAATGGCCCCATGCGGAAGGACGGAACGATGACGCAGGAACCGGCGGAGGGCGGTGGCTCGCGCAGCGGTGCGCCCCTCAAGGTGGTCCAGGATCTGCCCGCCCACGCGCCGGATCACGACGCCACCTACATGGACCGCTTCCTCGCGGTGGCCATGCTCAACGTCTACGGCTTCCGCGGGGAGATGCCCCGCCGCGTCCGCGCCGACGTGGCCTTTGCCGGCATGCTCGTCCTCATCCAGGCCGCCATTGACCTCATGGCGTGGTTCCTGGGCATGCGCCTCATCTTCGTCCCGGGGTTCGGTCCCGTCGTGGGCTACCCGCTCGCGCTCGTCTTTGCCACGCTGTTTGCCGCCACCATCGCCATCTTCGAGCGCAGCGTTCTCGTCGCGGACGTGTCGCTCACCGGGCTCCTTCGCAACAGCGCGGTGTGGTTCCGCATGGGCTTTGTGCTGCTCGCCTCCCTCGTGACCGCGGTCCCGCTGGAGCTGTTCCTGTACGGAGAGGAGATCCAGAAGGTCATCGACAAGGACCGCGCCGCGCAGGTGGCCCGCGCGCAGGACGTCCTGCGGGGGAACATTGACGGGCTCATCGCCGCCCTCGACGGCAAGCTGGACAAGGACCTGGAGCGATTGGAGGCGCAGTACGGACCTCAGCGCGCGTATGAGCCGCCCACCGTCTCGTCGGTGACGCCGCGGATTGAGGCGCTGGAGAAGCAGATTGCCGGCGTGATGGCGGCCATGCAGGCGGAGGATGAGGGTCGACGCAGCGGCACCGCCGGGCGGGGCAAGCGCTACCGCAGCCTGGAAGGTCAGCTGGACACGCTCAACAAGCAGCTCACGCTCCTCACCACCACGCACAACGACGAGCTCAAGGGCCTTCGCGAGGAAGCGCAGGGCCGCGCGCAGGCGGGAGAGCTGGCCTACCAGCAGGCGGTGACGGCGTTGCGCACCACGCACGAGCAGGAGCGCAAGGCCTTGCTCGCGGAGCGCGCGGACATCGAGACGTTGCCGGAGCAGGTGCTGGCTCGTCGGGCGCGCGTGAACATCGAGGTGGCGGAGGGCTTCAGCGCGCGGGTCAAGATCCTGCACCAGATGGCGGAGCGTGAGCCCACGGTGGAATGGGGCGTCTGGGCGCTGCGACTCGTCATGGTGCTCTTTGGCCTGTTGGTGCTCATCCAGAAGGCCACGTTCTCCATCGAGACCAAGGCGTATTTCAGCGCCACCGCCCGCGCCGCGGTGGGCGACCCGCGCATGCGCAAGCTCTTTGGCGGGCTGGTGAAGATGCGCGACATGTCCAGCACGCAGCGCGAGAACATCTCCGCGGTGATAGAGGATGGTCAGGACCAGGTCCGTCGTGGCTGACGGCGTGAGGACGTGCCCATGACCACCTGCTCATTCTGCGGCAAGACCGTTGAAGGCACCGCGCTGCACGCCGGCCGCGACGGGAGCGCGATCTGCCACGCCTGTGTCTCGTCGCTGGCGCAGCAATCCCCACCGGAATTCAAGCCCATCCCCGGCCGGGTGCTGCCGCGCTTTGCGGGCATCCCCACGTTCTTCCGTCTTCCCCACTGGGAACAGGTGAAAGGCGCGGACGTCGCCATCCTGGGCATTCCCTTCGACGGAGGCACGTCCTACCGCCCCGGCGCGCGTTTCGCTCCTCGCGCGGTGCGCGCGGCCAGTTGCATGGGTCGCGGATTCCAGACGGGGACGCGCGCGGACATCTTCCAGGAGCTGTGCCTCTGCGACGCGGGCGACGTCGCCGCCATCCCCATCGACATGGCGAAGACGCTGCACAACATCACCGCGCGCATCCGGGAGGTGCTGGCCGCGGGCGCCATTCCCCTCTCCGTCGGCGGCGACCATTCCGTGACGCTCCCCATCCTGCGCGCGTACGCGGGCGCGTCGCTGCTGGGTGGGCGCAAGCTGGCCATGGTGCACTTTGACGCGCACATGGACACGTATCCTCCGTCGTGGGGCGTGGACTTCCATCACGGGACGCCGTTCCGTCACATCGTGGAGGAGGGCCTGGCGGAGCCGAGGGACATCATCCAGGTCGGCATCCGCGGTCCGCTGGCCGGCGCCGACGACGAGGACTTTGCCCACCGCCACGGCTTCGAGGTCATCACCGTCGACGAGGTGCGGGAGCGGGGCGCGCGTCACGTCGGGGAGAGGCTGAAGCGTCTGGCCGGAAAACCGGTCTACGTGAGCTTCGACATCGACGGGATGGACCCCTCCTGCGCACCGGGCACCGGCACCCCGGTCCCGGGCGGCCTGGACACGTACGAGTGCCAGGTGATCCTGCGCGCGCTCGCCCGACTGGAGCTGGTGGGCATGGATCTCGTCGAGGTGGCGCCGGATTTCGATCCCAGCGGCATCACCGCGCTCACCGCGGTCACCATGATGCAGGAGTGGCTGGGTGCGCTGGCCGTCTCACGACGGAAGCGTTGACGTCACTGCGTGGTGATCCCGCCCAGCTCCGAGGGGAGCAGGCAACGGGGATCCTCGTAGTAGTTGCACGCGGGCTTGCACTCCCGACACACGCCCCGCGTGGCCTCCTGGTTGGCGAAGTCGCAGATGGGCTCGGCGCAGGAGGTGTCCCCACCGGCGCAGTCGGCGTTGGTGGTGCACTGCTTGCGACACTTGGGACACCCGTACTCCGGGCACTCCTGGTAGTTGTAGGAGCAGACGGTGCCCGGCTCGCACTCGCGCGAGTAGTTGGTAATGTCACAGGACTCGCCGCGCTTGTTCAGCCCGCACGACGTCACCATCACGAACATCACCGCCAAGAGCGCTCTGGCAAACATGGGAGCCCTCCTACCACAGCGTCTACCAGCGGTGATACGCGGGATGCCCTTCCTTCACCGCCACGAACACCCCGGTGCAGGTGGCACAGACCTTCCCGTCCGCCTCCAGGGTGGCCTCCACGGTGACTTTGTCTCCGTCGGTGGCGGTGGGTCGCGCCTTGAGGTGCAGCGGCTTCCCCGTCGGCGTGGGCCGCCGCAGCTTCACGTTGAACTCCGCGGTCACCGTGCACGGCGGCGCGTCCAGTCCGCGGGTGCGCATGAGGTGATGCGCCGCGGTCCAGTTGGAGTGGCAATCCAGCAGCGCGCCAATGATGCCGCCGTTGATCATTCCCGGGAACGCCTGGTGGTGCTCTTCGGGCATGAACGTCGCCACCACGTCGTCACCCTGGGGAATGCTCTTGATGCGCAGTCCCTTGGCGTTGGCGGGTCCGCAACCGAAGCAGATGCTGGTGGGCGCGTAGGTGTCCTGCAGGTTCTTCGTCACGGGTTCCTCCCGGGTTGCAGCGTCTCGCCCAGGTGATCCACCACGCGGGTCCACATGGCCTCCACCACCTCCGGCTTGCTCACCATATGCGTGAAGCCGCTGAGCGGCAGCACGGTGTGACGTCGACCGGAGCGCAGCAGCGCGTCGGACAGCCTGAGCGTGTGGAAGAAGTACACGTTGTCGTCGGCGGTGCCGTGGATGAGCAAGAGCGGGCGCTCCAGCTTCCCGGCGTACGTGAGCAGGTTGGACTGGTCATAACCCTTGGCGTTGACGTCGGGGAGGCCCAGGTAGCGCTCGGTGTAGTGCGTGTCGTAGTCCAGCCAGTCCACCACCGGCGCGCCCGCCATCGCGGTCTTGAACACGTCGGGCCGACGCAGCACCGCCAGCGCCGCCATGTACCCGCCAAAGCTCCACCCGAGGACACCCACGCGGGAGAGGTCCATCTCGGGATAGCGCATCCCCAGCGCTTTCAATCCCGTGACCTGGTCCTGCAGCGGGATGGCGCCGAAGTCACCGGCGATGGCGCGTTCCCAGGCCCGTCCCCGTCGGGGCGTGCCCCGCCCGTCAATGGAGACCAGGATGTACCCGTGATCCGCCAGCCATTGGTCCGCGAGGTACTGCTCCAGCGTGCGGTTCACGATGTTGTAGTGCGGCCCTCCGTACACCCTCACCACGACGGGATAACGCCGGTTCCGATCGAACGCGCGCGGCCGGATCACCACCGCGTGCAGCCCCGCGCCCTCCCCCACGCGCACCCACTCGACATTCGGCTTGAACGGCGGCATCTCGTTGACGGCGGGGACCACGCCCACCAGCGAGCCATCCGCGCGGTGCACCTCGCTGCGACGCCAGTCGGTGCTGCTGGTCAACGTCTCCACGTAGATGCGGTGGTCCTTGGAGAACAGCGCGGCGTGGTGGCCGGGTGACGTCGTCAGCTGGGTGAAGTCACTGCCGGTGATGAGACCGCGGTACAGGTGGGTCTGCGTGGGGTCGACGCTGGCGTGGAAGAACACGTGTCCCTGCTCGGCGTCGACGTCGGCCAGGCTGCGGTAGCCCAGGTGCATGGGCACCACGGTGCGGATGAAGGCGCCCTTGCGGTCATGCAGCTCCAGCTCCCAGGCACCGTTGCGCTCGGTGGTCCAGAGGAAGCTCTTTCCGTCGGGGAGCCAGCGCGGCATCTCGGGGTCCAGGTTGAGCCACGCGTCGTCGCGCTCCTCCAGCAGCGGCGTGGTCTTCCCCGTCGTCGGGTCCACGGAGAGCAATACTTCGTGCCGCTGGTCGCGCGACTGCACCAGCACGGTGGGGGGCGCGTTCTTCTCCCAGTCCACCTTGGCCACGTACGGGAACGCGTTCACATCCCAGCTCACCCACGTGGTCTTCCCGCCCTGCGCGCCCACGATGCCCAGCTTCACCACCGCGTTCTTCCTTCCGGGGCGCGGATAGCGGAATCCCGTCGGGGAGGACTCGGGATGCGTGGGGTCGCTGATGAAGAACTGCTCCACGTCGCGGGTGTCGCTCTCCTCGTAGATCAACGTGCGCGCGTCGGGGCTCCACCAATACCCGCGCATCCGCGACATCTCCTCCTGCGCCACGAACTCCGCCAGCCCGTGGCTGACCAGCTCGCTCCCCCCCGTCGTGATCCGACGCTCCTTGTGGGTGGCCAGGTCCAGCAGGTGCACGTCGTGATCACGCACGTAGGAGACGGATTTCCCGTCGGGAGTGAAGCGCGGGTCCAGGGCGCCGGGGGGAATGGGCAGCTCACGAGTGGCGCCGGTGGCGCGCTCCAGGATGTACAGCTTCCCGGAGAGCGAGAGCAGGACGAGTTTTCCGTCGTCACTGAGGTCAAAGGAGGTGAAGCCGCCCACGCTGATGCGCATGCGTTCCCGTCGTGCGCGCTCCTCCACGGTAAGCTTCTCCTCGGCGCCGGCGAGCAGGGCCGCAGGCGTCAGCAGCTCGCGCGACTGCCCTGTCGTGGTGTCCAACTCGTGAAGGTGCAGCCTGGGCTCACGCGGGGGCGCGCGCAGGAACAAGACCGTCTTCCCGTCGGGCGTGGGCTTGATGCCAACCGGTCGGCCCAGGTTGAAGCTGCGGGTCTGCGCCAGGTCGCGGAGGAATCCCGGGTGCGGCCCGTCGACAACTGGCGCGTCCGCACGCGCGCTCGCCGCCAACACCAGCACGAACGGGAGGATGGAAGCAGGCTTGGGTCGGATCATGGCCGCGCAACCTAGCACCGACGGCCGCCGCAACAACGGACGCGCTTCCGCCCACAGCACCCATCCCTCCGTTGTCAGCGGACATCTCTCCGTCCCCACGGCCACCACGTCCGCCGGAGCACGAGATGTCTCCGTTACGTCGGAGGAAAGCGACAACGAGCACGGAGGAAGGGATTGCGCACGAGAGAAGCGGAGTTAGTTTGCACGCACCTTTTGTCCGACCACCCTCACAAGGAGCGCGCCATGACCGCGATGTCGATGCCGATGCCCAACATGCCGATGCCGAACATGCCGAACATGATGGGGATGATGCCCAACATGATGAACATGATGCCGAACATGATGGGGATGATGCCCGGCATGATGGGCATGAACATGATGCCGAACATGATGGGCATGATGCCGATGATGATGGGCATGGGCATGCCGATGATGTGCAAGTGCACCATGGAGATGGGCAAGGACGGCATGATGGTGAAGATGATGCCGATGGATCAGGGCTCCATGGAGATGATGAAGGACCGCTGCAACATGATGATGTCCATGATGAACATGGGCATGCCCATGATGATGATGTGCGGCGGCATGCCGATGATGATGTGCACCAAGTGATTCGCTGAGAGCACGTCGTCAACAGCAGAAGGCGCGCGGTTCCCGTCGTGGGTCGCGCGCCTTTCGCATTTCGGGCGGTCGGCGGACTCGCCTGGGGTGCTGGAAGCGCCACGTCGGTGGAGCACGACACGTGGTTTGGGTTGGGAAGGCGCGGCCGGTTTGCGCGCGGAGTGCCGGCCGCACCGCCCTCTCCTCAAGGTGTATTACACCTCAAGCCAGACTTGACATGCCGCCCGGCAGCCCCCGGTCCTGCCGTCGGGAACGTTGGACCAGCCCTCCCAACCAGCCCACGCCTCGCGCCGTGACGCCACGGGGATGCACCCAAGGGTGAGCAAGGCACCCGGAACGGTTCGGCCAACAGGGTTCCGTGAACGGAATCAGGGTGTGGTGACGTCGGGGGCCGCCGACGCCGACACGCACGCGCTGGGCCTCAGCCCACCGTGTCCGCGTAGGTCATGACCAGGTACATCACGGCCTCGGTGTTGCCGGTGTTGCGGTAGGAGTGCACCACGTCGGCGGCGAAGACGATGGCGTCGCCGGCCTGCAGCTGGTGCTTGTCACCGTTGGCGTCGATCTCCACGCTGCCCTGGCTGACCACGATGTTCTCGACGGTGCCCGCCTGGTGCGGCTCCGCGTTCTCCACGCCGCCCGCGGCCAGGCGCAGCTCGTAGAACTCCACGCGACGCGGCTCGTCGAACGGGAAGAGCGCACGGGAGCTGAACTTTCCGTCATGGCTGGTGAGGCGCTTGGCGCTGTTGACGCGCAGCACCACGGTCCCGCCTTCACCGCGCGCGCTGATGAGCGCGGAAAACGGCACACCCAGGGCGCGGCTGATCTTCCACAGCACGTTGATGGTGGGCGCGCTCTGCCCCAGCTCGATCTGGCCCAGCATGGCGCGCGAGACGCCCGAGGCCTTGCTCAGCTTCTCGAGCGACAACCCGCGTCGCACCCGCAGCCGGCGCAGGTTTCCCCCCACCACCGGCGCAAGGTCGGCCGACGTGGTCTCGTGAGCCTCCTCATAGGCCCACGCGTCATCCCCCTCGGCAGGAGTGCCCCGCGCCCCGGGCAAACCCTCACTGTTGGCAGCCGGCGCGGGCCGCTTCTTCTTTTCCGGAGTCGTGTTTTCGCGGACGCTTTTCATCCCACCGGCCAGATTGGCACCCAACACACCCACATGGGAACCCAGACAGGGGTCACCTGCGGAACCTGCGAGCTCTGCGCCTGCTCCTGCTCGCGCTTCCTCCGCCATTCCTGGATGTCAATCACCGCAGCCGTGCTGGATTTCATGGGCGTCCACCTCCGTCCCAGACTGAGACGTAATATCCGCTATAGCGGAGGAAACGTCAAGGCAGATCTCCGCCATAGCGGACACTCCTCCAGCTGACGGGCGGTGGCAGGGGGCCTGAAGAGGCGTGGGGGCGCCGGTATGGTGGGGGGCGTGAAACCGGGGCCAGGAGCGGGACAGGAAGGGGACATCCGGCTGGTGTGCGACGGCACGCTGGGGGCGTTATGCCGCTGGCTGCGCGCCGCCGGCTACGACACGGAGTTCATCTCTCCCCGTCGCCGCGCCCGTCGGGACGCGCCGGCGCAGACCGAGCAGCTGCTGGAAATGGCGCGCACGCAGGGGCGGATGGTGCTCACGCGCAGCCAGCGGATCCAGGCGGAGCTGGGGGAGCGCGCGGTCCTGGTCCGTGACGACGTGCCTTTCCACCAGGTGCTGGAGGTGGCCGGCCGGCTGAACCTCTCACTCACGGAGCGGGCGCTCACGCGCTGCCGCGAGGACAACGCGGTGCTGCACTCCGCCACGCCGGGAGAGGTGGTGGGGCGGGTGCCGCAGTACGTGGCGCGCACGCAGTCGCGCTTTGTGGCCTGTCCGCGGTGCGGCCGCGTCTACTGGGCCGCCACGCACCGGGACAGCATGCTGGAGCGGTTGGGAGAGATGGAGCGCATCCGGCTGGGCCAGGCGCCGCTCCCCAGCTGGACGCCGCCCACGGACGAAGGCGTCACTTCGTCGGGGTGAACGTGCCCGCGCTCGCGCGGTAGCGCGCCACCTCGCCCGCGTAGCCGGGCGGCAGGGGCAAGAGGCTCTCGTCGGTGGCGGTGGCCATGACCTGGCTGCCCGCGTCGGCCAACGCCTGGAACAGCGCGCCGCGACGGGCGTCGTCGAGCTCGCTGCTCACGTCGTCCAGGAGCACCAGCGGCGGCGCCGCGCGGGCCTCCCGCAACGCATCCACCACGCCCAGCGTCAAGGCCAGCGCCACACACCGCTGCTGCCCCTGGCTGGCGAACCTCCGCGCCGCCTGCCCGTCGAGGAAGAGCTCGAGATCGTCGTGGTGCGGGCCCACGCTGGTGCTGCCCCGGCGTCGGTCCTCGTCCAGCGTGCGCGCCAGCTCCTCCACCAGCGCCGCGGCCCGTTCCTCGTCGGAGAGCGCGGCAAAGCGCTCCGGCGCCAGCTCCATTCCGGGACGCAATCCCAGCTGCAGGGCGCGACCATCCAGCAGGTGCGCCAGCCACCGCGTGGCGTGCGGCTCCAGCGCGGAGAGCGTGCGCTCCCGGCGACGCCACACCGCCACCACGGAAGCGGCCAGCGGCTCGTTGAGCGCCTCCAGCACCGCCAGGCGCGCGCCGCCGCGCAACGCCGCGCTCCGCTGCTTGAGCGCACGCTCCAGCCGACGCAGCTCCTCCCGCGCCGCGGGCCACAGCTGGCTGGCCGCGCGGTTGAGGAAGTTGCGACGCGCCTCCGGCCCCTCCTTCACCAGCCGCAGATCGTCGGGCGTGAAGGCCATGGTGGCCAGCGTGCCCAGGTACGCCGCGTGGTCGCGCAGGGGCTTCCCGGCCACCGTGGCCCGTCGTCGCCCGTTCTCGATGATGACGCGCACCTCCAGCGGCAACACGCCGCCCGTGAGGATGGCCGCCACCTCCGCGCGCGTCTGCCCGTTCTGCACCACCTCCCCCGGCGTGCCCGTGGTCAGGGGCCGCAGCGTGGCCGCCAGGTGCGCCGCCTCCAGCAGGTTGGTCTTGCCCGCGCCGTTGGGACCGGTGATCAACGTGAACTGCGGCGCCAGCTCCACCGTGGCGCTGGTGATGGATCGGACGTGGCTCACCGTCAGCCGCTCAAGCCGCATCCCGCCACCTTCCACCACGTCCCCACCGCCCCGCCAGCACCGGCCCGCATCCTGCCGCGCATGCAATGCAAGCTGTTGATTTCATTGAATATTTTATCCTTGCAGGGCATGGGATTTATGGGTAGATGAGGCGGCTCTGCACAAGCGTCCGGGTGACATTGGTGAAGCGTGGCCCGGGCCCCTGCAAACTCGAGGATGTAGCAATGACCACGACGGAAGTGTCGGGAGCGGAGAAGCCGCGCGACGGAAGTGACTACACGGCGGACAGCATCAAGGTCCTGGAGGGCCTGGACGCGGTTCGCAAACGCCCCGGCATGTACATCGGCGACACGGACGACGGGTCCGGTCTGCACCACATGGTGTTCGAGGTGGTGGACAACGCCGTGGACGAGTCCATGGCGGGCTTCTGCAAGAACGTGGAGGTGGTGGTCCGCCCCGACGGCAGCGTGACGGTGAAGGATGACGGGCGCGGCATTCCCATTGGCATGCACGCCACCGGGCGCCCCACGCCGGAAGTGGTGATGTGCGTGCTGCACGCCGGCGGCAAGTTCGACCAGAACAGCTACAAGGTCTCCGGCGGTCTGCACGGCGTGGGCGTGAGCGTGGTGAACGCGCTGAGCGTCTGGCTGGAACTGGAAATCCAGCGCGACGGCAAGCACGTGCGTCAGCGCTTCGAGAAGGGGGACCCGGTCACCGGTCTGGTCGAGCTGGGGCCGGCGGCGGGGCGCGGCACCTCCGTCACGTTCAAGCCGGACCCCAGCATCTTCCACATCGTGGAGTTCCAGTTCGAGACGCTGGCGGGCCGTCTGCGCGAGCAGGCCTTCCTCAACAAGGGCCTCCGCATCAGCCTGCGCGACGAGCGCACCGGCCAGAGCGAGGACTTCCTCTACGAGGACGGCATCCGCGAGTTCGTGAGCCACCTCAACAAGAACAAGCAGCTGCTGCACCCGGCGCCCATCGTCGTGAGCGGCAAGCGGCGCATGGGTGAGGACCAGCAGGGCCCGTTCTGTGAGGTGGACGTGGCGCTGCAGTGGAATGACAGCTACGCGGAGCAGGTCTTCTGCTTCACCAACGGCATCCGCAACAGCGACGGCGGCACGCACCTGGCCGGCTTCCGCGGCGCGCTCACCCGCACCATCAACACCTACTCCACCAACTCCGGCATCCTGAAGAACGCCAAGGTGACGTTGAGCGGAGAGGACAGCCGGGAGGGTCTCACCGCCGTCATCAGCGTGCGGCTCCCGGATCCCAAGTTCAATGACCAGCCCAAGAGCAAGCTGATCAGCTCCGACGTCAAGGCGGTGGTGGAAGGCATCGTGGGTGAGGCGCTGGACACCTATTTCGAGGAGCACCCGCAGGACGCGCGCAACATCGTTGGCAAGTGCATTGATGCGGCCCGGGCGCGGGAAGCCGCGCGCAAGGCGCGGGAGCTGACGCGGCGCAAGGGCGTGCTGGAGGGCGCGTCGCTGCCCGGCAAGCTGGCCGACTGCCAGGAGAAGGACCCGGCGCTCAGCGAGCTGTTCCTCGTCGAGGGTGATTCCGCAGGCGGCTCGGCCAAGAGCGGCCGGGACCGGCGCAACCAGGCCATCCTGCCGTTGCGCGGCAAGATCCTGAACGTGGAGAAGGCGCGGCTGGAGAAGATGCTGTCCAGCCAGGAGATCGTCACGCTGATCACCGCGCTGGGCACGGGCATTGGCGCGGAGGAGTTCGACCTCAGCAAGCTGCGCTACCACAAGATCGTGATCATGACGGACGCCGACGTGGACGGCAGCCACATCCGCACGCTGCTGCTGACGTTCTTCTACCGTCAGATGAAGCCGCTGATTGAGCGCGGCCACCTCTACATTGCGCAGCCGCCGCTCTACAAAGTGCAGAAGGGCAAGCACATCGAGTACGTGAAGGACGACCCTGCGCTGCAGTCCTACCTGGTGGCGCGCGGCCCGCTTTCCGACGTGGCGGTGGTGGATGATGCCGGTCGCAAGTTCACCGGCAATGAGCTGACGCACCTCATCCGCAACCTGGGTGAGCTCAAGCAGCTCTACACCACCTACGGCCGCCTGGGCATGGACCGGGACCTGTTGGGCCACCTGCTCGACGTGGGCGCGGCGCAGGCCACCACCAGCCTGCACGGCCAGGAGGACACGGTGCTGGACGCGGCCAACCGTCTCAACGCCGCGGGTGTGAAGTGTACCGCGGTCCCCGACGGGGGCATGCAGAACGGCGCGCTTTCCATCCCGCAGCCGCTGGGTCGGCCGCTGATTGTGCCCGGGGAGCTGTTGACGCGCGCGGTGTTCCGTCGGAGCGCCATGCTGCACAACGCGCTGCGCGACGTGAAGGCGCCGCTGCGCGTGTTGGACGCGGGCGGTGCCACCGAGGGCACGGTGGTGGAGGACCGGCTGCTGCTGCAGGACGTGGTGATGAGCCTGGCGCGCAAGGGGCTCACCATCCAGCGCTACAAGGGCCTGGGCGAGATGAACCCGGAGCAGCTGTGGGAGACCACCATGGATCCCACGCGGCGGACGCTGCTGCAGGTCACACTGGCCGACGCCGAGCGCACCGAGGACACGTTCACCGTGCTCATGGGCGACGCCGTGGAGCCGCGCCGCGAGTTCATCGAGAAGAACGCGCTGGACGCTGTGAACCTCGACATCTGAACCGCGGCTTGCAAGCCGCGGCATTGCAGGGCGGATGTAAGCCCCAGCGCCCGAAGGGCGCCGGGGCTTCTTCCAGTTCAGACCCGGTCCATGACGGACTCCGGGAACCGCGGCTTGAAAGCCGCGGCATTGTGTGCGGATGTAAGCCCCAGCGCCCGAAGGGCGCCGGGGCTTCTTCCGTTGTCGGACCTCAGTTCACAACGGATTCCAATTGCCACGCCTCCGGGGCGCGAGAACGCGCGTGGTGGCTGCGCTGGTTGCGGATGTAGCGCTCCAGCGACCAAACATCCCGCGGCGATACCGACTCCGCCCAGTAGCCGATCTGCCACTGGAGACGGTGGGGCGCGCTCTTCAGCGCGTTCCACTCATGGCTTGAGCCGCCTTTGAGTTGTTGGATGGCGACGGACAGCGGCGTGGTGTGGTGGAGAGCGAAGAGCACATGGACGTGATCATCCGCGTTGCCCACGGCGAGGACCTCGCACAGTTCTCGTCGGGCAAGTGCGCTGAGTCCCTGCGCCAACCACGCGTCCATCGTGGGCAGCAGGAGCCGCGCTCTGCGCTTGGTGGCCCACACCGCGTGGACCAACACGGTCGACTTCTGCGCCACGCGGTCCCCTGACGCGTTTTCCA
>JBFMGU010000108.1:0-34468 GCA_040752415.1 Myxococcota bacterium | reverse complement strand
TAGACGCCACCTCAATTCTCCGCCTGTGCCCACGTCGAAGATCAACATGGCTGCACAGGTCCAGCCAAACATGCGGCGAATCGGCAGGGCGGACGTCACCTCCCTATGATGCCTGCGAAACGGGTCCTTTGGTCTCGTGGTGAGCAGGACTTGTCGTTTTGTTGCCTGCCAATCTCATTGGCAGGGAGCCCAGGGCGTCGTCCCAAGAGAGCCGCGCCCAATGAGATTGGCAGGGAGCCCAGGGCGTCGCCCCAAAAGGGCCGCGCCCAATCTCATTGGCGGGAGCAAGGGCGTTGCCTCGCGCGCAGCTAACTGCACCTACAACCGAATCACCCCCTCCGACGCCAGGACCCGCAGCGCACTCGCCGCGGCAACCTGGTGCTCCTTGCGCCACGGCGCGCCGACCTCCCGGCCGAACGACTTCAGCAACGCCACGATCGCCGCCGGTGTGGTGCCGAGCAGCTTCGCCGCTTCCGCGATCTCGTCGGAGCGGCGTGGGTAACGGAACACGCGCAACCCGAGCTCCGCGGCGACGCTGGCGAGCATTTCCCGGTACAACATTCCGTCCGCGGCCAGGGTGATCGCGCGCGACGCGAGTATCTCCGCAAGATCGTCGGGCAGACGCTGGAACGGGCTCTCCGGCAGGACGATGGCGTCGATGGCGTGGGTTGATTTCACGTCGGAAAGTGCGGCGCGGCAGTGTTTCTCCACGGACGCCCGGGTGCGCGCGATGATCGGTCTCACCGCTTCGAGAGGCATGACCAATGCTTCGTGATGATAGGGGGCGCACGGGAGGTCGGGGTCGAGCAATTCGTAGCGTTGGCGCGCGCGTATGACGGGACGCTTGGCTTCGACACCCAGGGTGACAAATTCGGCTCGACCGTAGTGATCAGAGATGCCAGTGATTGCGCGCATGGCTACGGTCCTCCAGCCACCGTGTGCGGACACCATGCCGCAACGACGCGGCGTGTAACACCCGACCCACACGGACTCAAAACCCGGCCAGACCTCTGCGCTCCTCGCGAACGCCCTTGCTTGGGCAAGAGGCATGACAGTGGTCCAGGTGTTGGGAAGGCCATTGGCATGACGCGGCTCGGCCTCGCCGAGGACCCCATCCGAGCACTGGAAGCACAAGGAGGGATGCGCCTTGGGAGCCACACTGTTCCCGTACGCGGCAAGGAGGACCGAATGCTCATCCCGGTGGTTTCCGTCCTGGCGCTCGCCGTTCTCGCGCCAGGCGTCCACCGGTTGGCGCCGAGGACGGCGGGCCTGCTGCTCGCGCTGCTCCCCGTCGGGCTCACGCTCCACTTCGCGCGCTTCCTCCCAACGGTGACCGCGGGCGGGTCGGTCTCCGAGCGCCATGATTGGGTGCCCGCGCTCGGCGTCCAGCTCTCGTTCCATCTCGACGGACTGGCGCTGCTCTTCACGCTGCTCGTGACGGGAATGGGCGCGGTGGTGCTGGCCTTCTCCAACGACTACCTGGGCCACCACCGCGGCGCGGGCCGCTTCTACGCGCTGCTGCTGCTCTTCATGGCGTCGATGTTGGGCGTGGTGCTCGCCGACAACGCGCTGGGACTCTTCGTCTTCTGGGAGCTCACCACCATCAGCAGCTTCCTGCTCATCGGCTTTGACCACGAGAGGGAGGAGGCACGCGCGGGCGCGCAGGAGGCGCTGCTCATCACCACGCTGGGCGGCCTGGCCATGCTGGCGGGCCTGCTGCTGCTGGGCGAGGCCGCGGACACCTCCGAGCTCTCGACCCTGCGCACCCGCGGCGAGCTGGTCCGAGCGCACCCGCGGTACCTCGCGTTCATGCTGCTGGTGGTGGTGGGCGCGTTGAGCAAGTCGGCGCAGGTGCCCTTCCACCGCTGGCTGCTCAGCGCCATGGCGGCTCCCACGCCGGTGAGCGCCTACCTCCACTCCGCCACCATGGTGAACGCCGGCATCTACCTGTTGGCGCGGCTCACGCCGGTCCTGGGTGGCACCACGGAATGGAGCGCAACGCTGACCACGGTGGGCGCGGCCACGATGTTGACCGGGGCGCTGGTGGCGCCGGCGCAGCATGACCTCAAGCGACTGCTCGCGAGCTCCACGATCAGCGCGCTGGGTGCGCTCACCATGCTGCTGGGCATCCCCCACGCCGCCGCCACACAGGCCGCGCTGGTCCTCCTGCTGGCGCACGCTCTCTACAAGGGCGCGTTGTTCCTCGTGGTGGGCATGGTGGACCACGGGGCCGGCAGCCGTGACGCACGGGAGCTGGGTGGCCTGCGCGCATTCATGCCACGCACCACGCTGGTGGCGGTGACGGCGGGGCTCTCCATGGTCGGCGTACCGCCGCTGCTGGGCTTCCTGGGCAAGGAGTCGTTGCTGGATGCGGTGCTGCGCGCGCCCTGGTGGGGACTGCTGGTGACGGTGGTGGCGGCGGCCAAGATGTTCGACGTGGCGGCGGCACTGGTGGTGGTGGTGGACCCCTTCTTCGGCCGCTCCGGTCCCACCGCGCACGCGCCGCATGACGCTTCCCCGGCGTTGTGGCTCACCGCGCTGGTTCCGGCGGCAGGAGGGCTGGCGGCCGGCGCGCTGCCCGGCATGTTGGTGGAGCCCTGGGTCCTGCCCGCGCTGCGCAACGTGGGGCCGCACGTTGAGCCCGCACCGCTGGAGTTGTGGCACGGGTTCACCTCCACGCTGGCGCTCAGCGTCGCCACGGTGGCGGGTGGGGTCCTGGTGTGGCGGCAGGTGCCTGCGCTGAGGGATCTGCGGGCGCGCTGGGGCGGCATGGCGAAGTGGGGACCGGGTGGCTGGTATCCGCTGGCGCTGCGTGGCGTGTTCTGGCTTGCGCGGACGCAGACCCGTGCACTGCAGACGGGGCGACTGCGCTCGTACGTGTTCCTCACCGCGTTGGCGGCGGTGGGGCTGGTGGGCGGGGCCGCCCTCACGCGCGTCTCGGCTCCTCCGCTCACGGTCTCCCGCCCGCTGCTCCCGCACGAGGTGGTCACGTCGCTGTTGCTGCTGTCCGGGGCGGTGTTCGCGGCCACCACCACGTCGCGGCAATCCGCGCTCGCCAGCCTGGCGGTGGTGGGACTTGCGGCGTCGCTGCTGTTCACGTTCTTTGGCGCGCCCGACCTGGGCATCACGCAGGTGCTGGTGGACATCCTGACGGTCATCATGCTGCTGCTGGCGTTCCGTCGGCTGCCGGGATTCCACAAGCTCACCAGCCTGGCCTCCCGCCTGCGCGACGTGGCCATCTCGCTGGCGCTGGGTGGTGTGGTGGCGGTGCTGCTGCTGGCCGCGCAGCGGATCCAGGTGGCGCCCGCCATCTCGAGCGGGATGGTGGCGCGCAGCGTCCCCGAGGCCCACGGGCGCAACGTGGTGAACGTCATCCTGGTGGATTTCCGCGCGTTGGACACGCTGGGGGAGATCACCGTGTTGGCGCTGGCGGCGGTGGGAGTGCACGGGCTGGTGAAGCTGCGCACGCGCATGCCGGGGCGAGCATGAACGTCATCCTGCGCGCGGCCACGCGCTTCGTGCTGCCGCTGCTGTTGCTCTACTCGGTGGTGTTGCTGTTGCGTGGTCATCACCATCCCGGTGGCGGCTTTGCCGGCGGGCTGGTGGCCTCGGCGGGGTTTGCGCTGCACGCGTTGGCGTTTGACGTGGCCCATACGCACCGCCTGGTGCGGGTCAGCGCGCGACGTCTGCTGGGCGCCGGCCTGCTCACCGCCCTGGCCAGTGGAATGCTGGCGCTCTTCCGGGGGAGGGCGTTCCTCACCAGCCAATGGACCACGGTGCGGGTGCCCGGCCTGGGCGCGGTGGAGCTGGGCACGCCCATGCTCTTCGACCTGGGGGTGTACCTGGTGGTGGTGGGCGTGACGCTGCTGATCGTCATGACGTTGATGGAGGACTGAAATGCGCGAGCTGATGGCGTTGATGGTGGGTGGGTTGTTTGCCGCGGGCGTGTACCTGCTGCTTCGTCGGAACACGGTGAAGGTGGTGGTGGGGATCTCCCTGCTGAGCCACGCGGCCAACCTGCTCATCTTCAGCACGCCCGCGCTGGTCCGCGGCCAGGCCCCCCTGGTTCCGCACGGCGCCGCGCTGCCACCCGCTCCCCACGCGGACCCGCTGCCGCAAGCGCTCATCCTGACGGCGATTGTGATCAGCCTGGGCGTGCTGGCGTTCGCGGTGGTGCTCATCCAGCGCGCGTACCTCGCGGTGGGCTCGGAGGAGCTGGGCGTCCGGGAGGTGGATGAGCCGTGAGCATGTTGCCCGTCCTCCCGCTGGTGATCCCGTTGGCCGCGGCGTCGCTTTCGCTGGCCGCGTGGCGTCGTCGGAGGGAACAGCGCGTGTTGGGGCTGGTGGGCGCGCTGCTCCTGGCGGTGGCGGCGGGGCTCTTGCTGTGGCGGACCTGGGAGGAGGGCCACCTGGTAATGCAGGTGGGGAGCTGGCCCGCGCCGCTGGGCATCACGTTGGTAGTGGACCTGCTCAGCGCCACCATGGTGGCGGTGACCGCGCTCATCAGCCTGGCGGTGACGGTCTACTCGCTGGGGAGCGTGGACCCGTCGGTGGAGTCATTCGGGTACTACCCGCTGCTGCAGATCCTGGTGATGGGCGTGTGCGGCGCGTTTCTCACCGGGGACCTCTTCAACCTGTACGTGTGGTTCGAGGTCATGCTGATGGCGTCGTTCGTCCTGTTGGCGTTGGGCGGGCGCCCGGCGCAGCTCCAGGGCGCGGTGAAGTACGTGGTGCTGAACCTGCTGGCCTCCACGTTCTTCCTGTGCGGCGTGGGGCTGCTCTACGGGATGACCGGCACGCTCAACCTGGCGGACCTGGCGCGCAAGCTCCCCGTGGACGACAGCCCACCGATGACCACCGCGGTGGGCATGCTGTTGCTGGTGGCCTTTGGCATCAAGGCGGCGGTGTTCCCGCTCTTCTTCTGGTTGCCGGCCTCGTATCACACGCCCGCGTCGGCGGTGTCGGCGGTGTTTGCGGGGTTGTTGACCAAGGTGGGGGTCTACGCGCTGCTGCGCATGTTCACGCTGGTGTTCATCCACGAGCCCGGCTTCACGCACCGGGTCATCCTCGTGCTCGCGGCGCTGACGATGATCACCGGCGTGCTGGGCGCGGTGGCGCAGCACGGCATGCGACGGATCCTCTCGTTCCACATCGTCAGCCAGATTGGCTACATGGTGATGGGCCTGGGCCTGTTCACCAAGACGGCACTGGCCGCCACCATCTTCTACGTGGTGCACCACATCATGGTGAAGACCAACCTGTTCCTGGTGGCCGGCCTGGTGCAGCGGGCGTGCGGGAGCGAGGCGCTCAAGGAGGTGGGCGGACTGGCGCAGGCGCGACCGGCATTGGCGGTGCTCTTCCTGGTGCCCGCGCTCTCCCTGGCAGGGGTGCCGCCGCTCTCCGGCTTCTTTGCCAAGCTGGGTCTGGCGCGCGAGGGCCTGGCGCGCGGCGAATACACGCTGGTGGCGGTGGCCCTGGTGGTGGGCCTGCTGACGTTGGTCTCCATGACCAAGATCTGGAACGAGGTGTTCTGGAAGGCGGCGCCGCCGACGGGCCGGACACCCGTTCCTGAATCGACCTCGGAGCGCTGGCTCATGATGGGCCCGGCCACCGTGCTGGCGCTGCTCACGGTGCTGGCGGGCCTGGGGGCGCAGCCGTTGATGACGTTGAGCCTGCACGCCGCGGAGCAGCTCATGGACCCGGCTGGCTACACGCGGGTGGTGCTGCCATGACGGTGTTGCAGGCGCTGCTGTGGAACGTGGTGCTGATGATGGTGTGGTGCGCCGCGCACGGGAGCTGGTCGCTGGCCTCGCTGTTGACGGGGCTGCTTGGCGGCTACCTGGTGTTGTGGGTGTTGCAGCCCATCCTGGGTCCGCCCCTGCGCGGCAACAAGGTGAGGCAGCTGCTGGGCCTGGCGTGGTTCCTGGCCGTCGAGCTGGTGCGCTCCACGCTGGCGGTGGCCCGCGACGTGGTGGCCGTGCGTTACCCGCCGCACCCGGGCGTGGTGGCCATCCGGCTGGACGCGCGCACGGACACCGAGATCACGCTGCTGTCGTGGATGATCACATTGACGCCAGGCACGTTGACCCTCCACCTGGCGCGCGACCGCTCCGCGCTGTTCATCCACGCCCTCTCCGTCTCGGACCGCGACGCGCTGGAGGAGCACATCAAGCGCAACTTCGAGCGACGGGTGTTGGAGCTGCTCCGATGAACGCGCCCAACGTGCTCACCGTGGTGATGGGGATGTTCATGCTGGCCATGGTGCTGGCCTTCTGGCGCCTGTTGCGCGGGCCCACGCAGTCGGACCGCGTGGTGGCGTTGGACCTGCTGACCACCACCGCCGCCGCGGTGGTGGGGCTGTACGCGCTGGTGATGGAGCAGATGGCGCTGCTGGATGTGTCCCTGGTCTTGGGGCTGGTGAGTTTCCTGGGGACGTTGGCCATGGCGTACTACGTCGAGCGGACGAGAGAGGTGAGGTGATGACCCAGGTGGTGACCCAGGGATTGTTGCTGGTGGGTGCAACCATGACGCTGCTGGCCGCGGTGGGCGTGGTGCGCCTGCCCGACCTGTTCATGCGCATGCAGGCGGTGTCCAAGGCGGCCGCCATGGGCGTGGGGTGCACGTTCCTGGGGGTGGCGGTGCATTTCCAGGACGCCGACGGAACCAGCCGCGCGTTGCTGACCGTGGCGTTCTTCTTCATCACCGTCCCCATCTCCGCGCAGGTGATTGCGCGCACGGCGCTGGTGACGGGAGTCCCGATGATCGCGGTGGTGGATGAGCTGCGCGCGCATGAGGCGGAGCTGGACGAGGCGGAAGAGGGGGTGCACGAATGACCGGCTCCACGCATCCCGACGAGCAACGGCTGCAACGGGTGGCCCTGGCCACCGACTTCTCGACGTGCGCGCGCTGGGCCGTGGAGCGCGTGGCGCTGCTGCCGCTGGCGGACCGCGCCTTGGTCACACTGGTGCACGCACCGCCACGAGGCGCCCTGGCGACACGACTGCGGGGCATCCGGGGCGACGCGCGCAAGGCGTTGGAGGGCGAGGCGCGCGCGCTCTCGCGGTGCCTGCGCGATGCGGGCCTCCGCGGGGTGGCGGTGGAAACGCATCTCTCGGCGGGTGGACCGGTGAATGGCATCCTGGAGACCATCCGAGCTCAGCGCGCTGAGCTGGTGGTGCTGGGGAAACGCGGCGCGGGCGGCTACGCCAGGCTGCTTCTCGGCTCCACCGCCGAGCGCGTGGTGGTGCAGGCGCCGGTGGCGTCCCTTGTGGTGGGGATGAAACCGCGACGTCCCTACCGTCGCCCGCTCCTGGCGGTGGACCCCGCGGAGCCGTGGCAGCACGTGCTGGCGGCGGCGCGGAAGCTGGTGGTCCCGGGCAGCGGCCGTTGGGACGTGGTGCACGCCTACGACGTGGCTTTCCGGGGGTGGATCCGCATGGCGGAGCCCAGCCCGAAACAGCTGGCAGCGTGGCGCGACGAAGCCAAGGCCGAGGCGCGGCGTCGGCTGGAGCGCGACGTGCTTCCTGGGCTGGAGGAGATTCCACATCGGCTGCTGCTGCGTCAGGGGGACCCTCGCCACGTGGTGCCCATGACCGCGACGCGACAACACTCCGACGTGGTGACGCTGGGAACGCGCGCACGTTCCTCGCTGGGAAAGCTGCTGCTGGGCAGCGTGGCCATGGAGACGTTGCGCCAGGCGCCCTGCGACACGCTGGTGGTCCCGCCGGGATGACTCCGCTCTCCACCGTCGGTCCATCCGGGTCCCGGCATCCGCTCACGGCGTCCTCGGCGCACGCCACCGCCGACGACCAATGCGGTTGCCGCCCCACCCGCGTCGTGGCAGATAGCCGGCCAACGAGAGATTCAAGGGTGGGTCGGAGACTCCCGGCCCAGGCTTGAGCGGATGGTCGGGCCGCCATCCGGAGCTGTGCGGTGGGCGCACGCGCCGCCGCCTCCGGAGGTGTCATCTTGGCTCACCATCCCTGCATCCTGCGTCCGCGTCGACTCGCGGGCTGGCTCCCTGTCCTGGCGCTGCTCTGGCCTCTTTCCGCCTCCGCGTCGGACGCCCACGCCGACCCATCGGCGGCCGTCGGCCTGTACCTGGCGGTGCTGCTCATGGCGGCCAAGCTGGGCGGTCACCTGGCGCGCGCGTTGGGGCAGCCGGCGGTGCTCGGCGAGCTGGTCATCGGCGTCATCCTGGGCAACCTGGGCCACCTTGGCGTCCACGGGCTTGCCCCCATCACCACCGACCCGCACGTCGACCTGCTGGCGCGCCTGGGCGTGGTGCTGCTGCTCTTTGAAGTGGGGCTGGAGTCCACCGTGGGCCAGATGCTCAAGGTGGGGGTGGGCGCGCTGCTGGTGGCCAGCGCCGGCGTGGTGGTGCCTTTTGCGCTGGGCTGGCTGGCCGCCGCGCTCCTCCTGCCGCAGGCCAGCTCCTACGTGCACGCGTTCCTGGGCGCCACGCTGACCGCCACCAGCGTGGGCATCACCGCGCGCGTGTTCCAGGACCTGGGGCGGTCCACGTCGCCGGAGTCGCGCCTCATCCTGGGTGCCGCGGTGCTGGATGACGTCATGGGCCTGGTCATCCTGGCGGTGGTGGGCGGCGTCATCTCCGCGGCCGACGTCGGTACCACGCCTTCCTGGAGCGGAATTGCCTGGATTGTGGTGAAGGCGGGCGGATTCCTGGTGGTGTCGTTGGGGCTGGGCGTGTGGCTTTCCCCGAGGATGTTCTCGCTGGCGTCGCGCCTCAACACGGGCGGCGTGCTGCTGGCCATGGGGCTTTCGTTCTGCTTCGTGCTTGCCTATCTGGCCAACGCCATCGGGCTTGCGCCAATCGTGGGCGCGTTTGCCGCCGGGCTGCTCCTCGAGGATGTGCACTACCGGGACTTCAGGGACCGCGGTGAGCATTCCCTGGAGGAGCTGTTGGCGCCGGTCACCAGCTTCCTGGTGCCGGTCTTCTTCGTCGTCATGGGGATGCGCACCGACCTGGCTACGTTTGCCCAGGGAGACGTCCTGGGGCTGGCCGCCGCGCTCACCGTGGTGGGGATCGTGGGCAAGCTGGCGGCGGGGCTGGGCGTGCTGGACAAGGGCATCCGCCGGCTCACCGTGGGCATCGGCATGATTCCGCGCGGCGAAGTGGGGCTCATCTTCGCGAACATCGGCATGGGCCTCTCGGTGGCGGGTGAGCCGGTCATCTCGAAGTCGACGTTCTCGGCGGTGGTGATCATGGTCATCGTGACCACGATGATCACCCCGCCGCTGCTCACCTGGAGCATGGGGCGAGGTCTCGTGCCGCCGCAGCCGGCGGAGCCCGCGGAGAGCACGCCCTGAGGCGGGGAAAACGCGAGGGACCTACGAGTGGTGGTGGTCCCCAGTTTTTCGATGCGGGTTCCGTGCGTTCTCTGTAGACCTCCCCTCAGCACCCTGGCGCACTCGTTTGAGGAGGTTTGCGCACCCATGACCGTCACGGAGGTGCCCATGCCAGGGGACCTGGAGAAGAGTCGGCGGGCCTCCACCCGCTGGATTCTCGGGGCAACCGTCGGTGGGCTGCTGCTGGCCGTGGCGAGCAGCACCGCGGCGTTGGTGGGTTTGCGTGATGCGGCGGAACAGGTGGAGTCCGCCATGGAAGACGACGCGCGGACGCTGTTGGCAGCGCAGCGGCTGCAGATGCTGAGCGAGCGCACCGCGCGCAAGACCCGCACGTACCTGATCGTCGGTCACCCGCAGGTGGTGCGGGAACGGCAGGAGAGCCACGTCGAGTTCCTGCGCTCGCTGGCGTGGTTGGAGGCCAGCCTCTCCGGCGAGGTCAACCACACCGCCATTGCCCGGGTGCGCGCGCTGGACGAGGAGGTGGAGAAGCTGGAGGGCGAGCTGCTCCGTGCCCGCTCCGACGGTGCCGCGGTGGCCCTGGTGGAACAAATGATGGAGGACCACGCCATGCCCCGTCGCGAGGCGCTGGACGCGGCCTTGGCGGACCTGGTGCGAATGCGTCAGCAGGTCCTCTGGGACAACCACCGACGTGCCCGTCAGGACGCGCTGCGCACCGAGCAGGCACTCCTGGTGTTGGTGTGCGTGAACTTCGCGGCGGCGTTGGCACTGGGCGTCAGCACCCGCCGCGCCTTGCGGCGGCAACACCTCGCGGAACGGCTGCGCGAAGCGGCGGATGAGCGCCTGCGGGTGGCGCTGGCGGCGTCGGAGGCGGTGGGCACCTGGTGCTGGGACCTGGCGCGGGGCGTGGAGCACCGGGATGCCCACCTCAACCGTCTCCTGGGCCTCCCGGAGGAGGACACCACCGGCCCCCTGGGCACTTTCCTGGAGTCCGTGCACGCGGAAGACCGCGTACCCCTCCGCCGTGACCTGGACCGTGCCGCGCGTGAAGGCGGCGCGGTGGCGGGCGAGTTCCGCGTCCTGCTCCCCGACGGAGAGACACGTTGGCTGCGCTGTGCGGGTCGGGTGATGGGCGGGACCGTGGGAGCGCCGCGCGTGATCACCGGGGCCATGGTGGACATCACCGAGCGCAGGCTGGCCGACCGCGAGCGCGAGCTGTTCGTGGCGGGCCTGGGTCATGACCTGCGCACGCCCATCTCGTCGTTGGTGCTGACCGCGGAGCTCATGAAGCGGGAGGCCACCACGCCGCGCAGCGCGGAACGGGCGGCGTTCATGATGGGCACGGCGCAGCGGATGTCGCGGATGGTGAACCAGATCCTGGACTTCGCCCGCAGCCGCTCGGGGACGTTGACGTTGGAACGCCAGGCGGTGGACGTGGTGGCGTTGTGCCGCGACGTGATCCGGGAATTGCAGTCCGTGTGGCCCGGCCGCGAGATCCAGCTGCACGGCCCCGACGTGGCGCGCGGCAACGTGGACCCGGACCGCATCAGCCAGCTCGTCGAGAACCTGGTGGGCAACGCGCTGAAGCACGGCCCCGTGGACCAACCCGTGCACGTGACCATCCAGCAGGGCACCGCGGGGATTGAGGTCGAGGTGTTCAACACCGGGCCGGCCATTCCGCCGGAGCGTGTGCCCATGTTGTTCCACCCGTTCTACACCACGGGTGCCCGTCGCGGCGGCCTGGGGCTGGGGCTGTACATTGCGCGGCAGGTGGCGCGCGCCCACGGCGGGGAGATCCTGGTGCGCAGCGACGAGACCGGCACCCGGTTCACGCTGCGGGTCCCGCGGACCGGCCGCGCCGAGGAGCACGAACATGGCACCTCACCGCACGCGTGAAGTTCGCGCCCGCCCCGTGACCTCGGCACCACAGGCCGCGCCGGCCGCGCCCGGGCAGCCGTTGTAGGATTGCGCCATGGGCACGAGGACGCTGCTGGTGGCAGGGGCCAACGGATACCTGGGACGCCACGTGGTGAAGGTGGCCAGCGCGCAGGGTTGGAGGGTGCGCGCACTGGTGCGTGGCGGTGCGGAACGGCTGGGTGATGTCCGGCCACTGGTGGCGGAGGTCCACGCGGGAGAGGCCACGCGGCCAGAGACGCTCGCGGGGCTGTGCCACGGGGTGGACGCCGTCTTCTCCTCGCTCGGCAAGCACGACTTCAAGCGCAGGCCCACCGCGTGGGACGTGGACTACGCCGCCAACGCAAACATCCTGCGGCGCGCGGTGGAGGCGCGGGTAGCGCACGTGGTGTTCGTCTCGGTGATCCAGGGGCGGGAGCTGCGGGAGCGGGGCGTGTCCTCGGCGGCGGCGCGGGAGAAGGTGGTGGACGAGCTGGTGGCCAGCGGACTGGGATACACCGTGTTGCGACCCACGGGGTTTTTCAATGACATGGAGGACTTCTTCCGCATGGCGCGCGACGGCACCGCGTGGCTGGTGGGCTCGGGCCATTCACGGATGAATCCCATCCACGGTGCGGACCTCGCGGAAGAAGCGGTGCGCTGCCTTGAAGCGGGGCCAGGCGGACAGCAGCTCGACGTGGGCGGGCCGGACATCCTCAGCTGGGAGGAGATGGCCCAGGCTGCCTTCCGCGCGCTGGGGCGTGCGCCTCGGGTCCGCCGTGTGCCCGCTGGCGTCGTGTCTGCGCTGGCGCCGCTGGTGGGCGTGGTCAATCCCTTTGTGGCCGACCTGATGCGCGCCATTGCGCAGATGGGCCAGCGCGACGTGGTTGGCCGCGCCGTGGGCACGCACCATCTCGAGGAGCACTACCGTCAGCTCGCTGGAGGGTCCGCGCCGCCGTGACCCGCGCCACCGGAGCCAGCAACCACCGCCGTCGGCCGGTCCGAGGCGACAGGGTCATCCGCGCGTCCCCCTCGGAAACGCGCGGCCACCACCGCTTCACCGGCGACGTGCGAGGCGCGGAGGTGTGCTGGAGCGGGCGGTCAGGGCGCGGTGGACGGCTTTGCCGGTGGCAAGGCGTCGGTGCCCGGCGTGGTGGCAAGCTGCGTTTCCGCAACACACGGAGCGAGAGAGAGCCGCGCCAACCACTGCGGCCCCGCCGCGACGTTCATCCGCGCGGCGAGTCGCCCTTGCAGCTCGGTGACCGCCTTCAAGGCGTCCGGCACCCCCCTGGCCGCGCGGGCGGGTGGCGCTTCCACGCAGACGTGCGCAACCTCCAGGTCCAGTGCGCTCTCCACCATGCGCGTGAGCGCGGGGAGCCAGGAGATGGCCTGCTCCGGCGGTGCGGTGACCGGCTCGACGGAGAAGTTCACGGTGCGAACCTGCACCGAGGCGCGCAGCCGCTCGGTGAGCGCCCGGGCCAGGAGGTGCTCGCCCGCCGAGGAGAGCGCGGGGCCGGCGTGCAGCACCTCGAGCAGGGGTGGTGCGCCCTCCCGGTGCTCCAACCGCCAGCGGAGCATCTCACCGGCCACGCGGGGCCAGACTGCGGTCAAGGCGCCGTGGACCGCGCTTTCCGCGGCGGGGAGCGCGGGTGGCTCGGGAATGGGCGGCGCGGGGGCGGGCAGCTTGGGGATGAGCGTGCTGGCGGTGGCGCGGACGGTGCCGATGTCCGGGACGGCCACCAACGAGACCACCGGCTCCACGCCCGCCGCGTCGGCAATGCGCTGGCGCAGCTCCGTCTCCACACGCGCGGCGTCGTCGCTGTTGCCCAGCACCACCAGGCGCACCGCCACCGTGCCCCGCTCCACGGTGATGCTCTGGCGCACGGGGTCCCGCGTCAGCTCCTCCTCCGCCAGCAGGCGCGTCACGCGGTTGCGCGTACTCACCTGCCAGGTGACTTCCGCCAGCGCCTGGCTCAGCGGCACGTAGATGGCCGCCACCAGCACGGCGGGCATCAGCCAGCGCATGGGTCGCCCGTAGCGTGAGCCAAAGACGTTCCGCAGCGCCTGGGCGGCGCGCGCCATGCGCTCTCCGGCATGCGGACCCGCCAGCGCGTTCGACTCCAGCGCATCCACGTCCACGCGGTCCATGCCGCAGGCCAGGAAGAACAGGGTGGCAAAGAGGAGGATGGAGCTGAGGTTGGCGGTGAACAGCAGGGCCGCGCCGGCGGCGGTGGAAGGGCTCAGCGCACCGAGCCCAAAGCCCACCACGCACAGCGGCGGGACCAGGGAGATGCCAATGGCCGTGCCGCTGGCGGCCACCGCGGACTCGGTGGTGGCGCGCGCCGTGGTGAACGCGGCCATGAGCGCGCAGCACAGGGCCACCAGCAGGTCCAGGACCGTGGGCGTGGTGCGCGCGGCAATCTCCGGGGTGACCTCACGAAACGGCAGCGCCACCGTGATCACCGCGGCGCAGACCACCACCATGACAATGCTGCCGCCGATGCGGATGAACGAGCGCATGGCCAGGTAGGGGGACCCCACGGCGAGCCCCATGCTGGCTTCAATGATGGGCTCCATCAGCGGGGAGATGAGCATGGCGCCAATCACCACCCCGGTGCTGCCGAGCACCAGCCCCAGCGTGGCAATGGCCATGGCGAGGCCAAGCTGGAACCAGTAGGTGAACGACGCGCGCTGCTGGCGCTCCATCATCAGCCATAGCAGGTCGACCCGCGCCTGCGGGGTGACCCCCAGCGCGTTGGACAGCCAGGAGCGGAAGCTCTCACCACTCACAACCGACATCTCCTTCCGG
The DNA here is from genome assembly GCA_040752415.1 of Myxococcota bacterium. GTDB lineage: Bacteria > Myxococcota > JACRCW01 > JACRCW01 > JACRCW01 > JBFMGU01. The sequence goes on along the minus strand of JBFMGU010000108.1, from coordinate 20,439 downwards.
CAGACAACTCATCTTGGCGCCACCTCAAGCTCGTGCGTGGCGGTGGTGGCCGCGTGTCTCCGCACCAACAGCGCAAGGAAGCGACGCACTTCCCGGACCGAGGCCAGGCGGTAACGCGCGCAGGTCTCCCCGGGGCCCACGCGGACGGTGATGGCCTCGGGCGGGAGCGCCTTGAACATGTCCTCGTCGGTGAAGTCATTGCCCAGGGCCACAATGCGCTCACCGGGGGCACACGCGGCGGCCACCGGGCGCGCCACCAGCGCCTTGCTGACACCGTGGACCCGGACCTCCACCACGCGGTCCCCGCGCAGCACCTGCACGGGCGCGTTGCTCAGCACCACGGAGAGGTGTTGTTGCAGCTCACGCGCCCGCGTGGCGCCGAACCCGGGATCCACGCCGCGCCAATGCCACGCCACGCTCGCCCCCTTCCGCTCGACGATGGAGCCCGGCACGCGGGCGGTGAACTCCTCCATCATGGTGGCCACGCGGGGAATCCAGGTGAGGTCGGCGCTGGCGAGCGCGGCCTGCCAGGTCCCGTCGGTGGCGCGGGAGGTGAAGCCGTGCTCGGCGTGCAGCCCAATGGGAAGCTCGCTGAACCAGCGCGCCAGGTCGTCGCTGCGACGGCCACTGACCACGGCCACGCGAATCCCCGGTGCGCTGGCCAGGGACTGCAGCACCGCGCGGAGCTCCGGGTCGGGGGTGGCGAGCTCCGGGCGTGACACGTGCGGGACCAGCGTGCCGTCGTAGTCCAGCAGCAGCGTGACCGGCGCAGGGGCAACGCCCGCCGGCGTCACCACGTCCAGCAGCTGCGCGGCGGAAACCGTTCCCACCACGTCGGGGGACGGGACCTCCAGCGCGTCATCCAGGGCAGCCAGGAAGCTCGAAGCCCAGTGGTGGATGTCAAAGCGACGCACCCGGTCGCGCAACGCGCGCATGCGCCGGACGCGCTCGTCGGAGGACATGTCCAAGGCGCGCTGGATGGCGCCGGCCACGCCGGCCACGTCGTAGGGGTTGACCAGCACGGCCTCCCCCAGCTCCTCGGCCGCGCCGGCAAACTCGCTCAGGATCAGCACGCCGTCGTCGTTGGTGCGGCTGGCCACGTACTCCTTGGCCACCAGGTTCATGCCATCCCGCAAGGGCGTGACCAGCATGATGTCCGCCGCCACGTACATGGCCACCAGCTCCTCCCGCGAGACGGAGCGGTAGAGGTAATGCACCGGCACCCACGACGCGGTGCCATGACGGCTGTTGATTCGGCCCACCAGCTCGTTCACCTGGCGGTGGAAGTCCTCGTACGCGGGCACCTTCTCCCGACTGGGCACGGCCACCTGGATCATCCGCACCCGGCCATGCAGCGACGTGTTCCGTTCCAGGAGACGATCAATGGCCATCAGCCGCCTGGGGATGCCCTTGGTGTAGTCCAGCCGGTCCACGCCCAGGATGATGCACTCGGTGGAGCTGCCTTCGAGCATGCCGCTGGCGCGTGCGCGCACGTCGGGATGGCGCGCCAGCGCCTCGAACTCCTCGGCCTCGACGCCAATGGGGAACGCGCCCAGGTGCACGCTTCGTCCGCCGTGCAGCGCGCGGTCCATGTCCACCTCCATGCCCAGGACCTTCTGCAGCGTCTGCGCGAAGTTCCGCAGGTACCCCAGCGTGTGGAACCCCACCACGTCGGCGCCGAGCAGGCCCAGCAGCATCTCGTCGCGCCACGGCAACGTGCTGAACACCTCGGGCGCGGGGAAGGGCACGTGGAGGAAGAAGCCAATGCGCGCGTGGGGCGCGCGGCGCCGGATCATCTCCGGCACAAGCATGAGCTGGTAGTCGTGGACCCAGACCACGTCGTCGGGTTGGAGGTGCGCGAGGACCGCGTCGGCGAAGAGCTGGTTGACCCGGTGGTAGGAGTCCCAGTCGTGCGCGGAGGCGGGAATGCGGTCCATCAGGTAGTGCAGCAGCGGCCAGAGCACACCGTTGGAGAAGCTCTCGTAGTAGGCCTCCACGTCCTCACGCGTGAGCGACACCGGCACCAGCCGCATGGCCGCCAGTTGTGCGTTCACGTCGGCGTCGGGCGGACCGTGCTGCCCGGCCCAGCCGATCCACAGGCCATTGGAGTTGGCGTGCACCCGCCGCAAGCCCGTGGCCAGGCCACCCGCGCTCCAGGTGAGGGACGGGCTCGCGTCCCCGGTGATGGTGACGGGAAGTCGATTGGAAACCAGCAACACCCGGCGCATCCAGGCACCTCCAGCGGCACGCGCGACGTCACGCGGCCCAGCTGGATGGCGGCCCGACCATCCGATCCACCCTGCGCGGAGGAACCAGCCTCAACGCACCCTTGAAAACCCCACGGCCCGACCCTGCCACGTGGGCCGCGTGTCCGGCAACGCGTGGCGCGGCGGAATGCCCAGCCTCGGCTTGAGCGACGGTGTGTTCCCAGCTGCAGCTTCACCTGGCGCAATCGACGACGTGAACGAACGGGACGCGGGCCCGCCACGAGGTGCGGCATCGCAGGTTGCGCCGCCGACCGTGGCAAAACGCGTTGCTGTTGCACACTGCTCCGACAGCACCCGGTGGCACGCGCTCTGCTCCGCGCCGGCCGCCATGGGAACGTCGCGACTGCCGTCACGTTGGCCGACCTGCGTGTTGCTCTGCTTCACCCAGGCGTGCGGCGCACCCCACCCCTCCGTCGAGGAATCCGCCACACCCGAGGAATCCTCCCGCGCGGAGCAGGTCCTCGAGCGCCGCGCGTCCGCGCCAGCACCCAACCGTCCGCTCCCAACGCCGGCCGACGACCCCAACAGCTCCTCGGGCAGCATCGGCCCCTCGGTCACGGAAACGCGTCCCCTGCCCTCCCTCGCGTCCTCTTCGAGCGGCGGAACCAGCTCCGCAACATCGGCCGCCGAGGGCCTGAGCCCGATGGACACCGCGCCAGTTTCCTCGTCGGGAGGAAGCGCCCCGTCCCCGGAAGACGACGGGCCATTGTTGTTCACCTGGGTGATCCTCCCCGACACGCAGCTCTATGCGCAGGACTTTCCCCAGATCCTCACCGCGCAGACGCTGTGGATTCGCGAGCACGCCGCGGAGCTGGGCATCTCTCTGGTCCTGCACGAAGGTGACGTCACCAACCACAACGTGCAGGAGGAATGGGCGCGCGCCAGCGACGCACTGGCCATCCTGGACGGCGTGGTTCCCTACGTGCTCACCGCGGGCAACCACGACCTGGGTCTGGACGGCCTGGCCGCTGACCGCACCACGCAGCTGGAGACGTTCTTTCCGGTGAGCCGTTTTCTTTCAACCACCGACGAGGCGGGTAACCCGTTCCTTGGCGGCGTGTTCGAGGCGGGCAGCATCCAGAACAGCTACCACCTGCTTTCCACCGGCGGCATGGATTGGCTGGTGGTCGCGCTCGAGTTCGGACCGCGGGACAGCGTGCTGCGGTGGGCGGGGGAGTTGTGTCAGCAGCACCCGCAGCGACAGGTCATCCTGTTGACCCACAGCTATCTCGACGAGAACGACCGTCGTGTGGACGCGGCGGTCCCGTACAGCCCGCATTTCTACGGTCTGCACAACACCACGGGTGAAGCCGCCAACGACGGTGAACAGATGTGGCGCAAGCTGGTGCGCAACCACGCGAACATCCGCTTCGTCTTCAACGGCCATCACCTGGGCGACGGGGCGGGCCGACTCATCAGCCGCGGCATCCACGGCAACGTGGTGGTGCAGCTCATGGCCAACTACCAGTGGCGCGTGTTCGGCGGGGAGGGCTACCTGCGCATCCTGACGTTCCTCGACGGGACGCCACGGGTTCGGGTGCGGACCTACTCGCCCTGGCGCGGGTCCTACCTCACCGAGGCGCAGAACGACTTCGTCATCGATCTCGAGGCGGGCGAGTTCCTGGAACCGTAGGAAAACCCGACCTGGATCGGCCGGTGCCCCCAGGAGAGGAGGGGAACACCGGACCGACCCAGGTCGGAAGACACATGCTCAGCGCGAACCCGGTCTGGGCTCCGTCGTCACGACGCTGCACCCGGAAACAGCGTCGCGCAGCTCCTGCAATGCAAAGGGCTTCTCCAGCACGACCACTCCCATGCGCTGGTCGCGCCTGTCCCTGTGGGCGTTGCCGAGCTCCGTCAACACCACCAGGCGCGCTCCAGAATTGCTGGATTGCCATTGCACCAACGCCTCGGGCGTGCAGCGCGCCGAGGTGTCGCAGACAAGCACATCCGCACACGGTGCGGGCTGGCTTGCGTCGGTGGCGAGCCCCTTCACGACAGCCACGTCGTGACCGTCGTCTCGCAACACGGCGCATAGGAGGCCCTGCATCTCCGGGTCCCCCTCCACCAGAAGGACACGCAGACGCCGAGCCACCAGACCTTGAACGGGTGCTTGCCAGGGCATGGCCGCCAAAGGACCACCCAACTGCTTCTCTCCTCCGTCGTCCGCACCGCTCATGTGCGGCGGACCAGAGCAAGGGATGGGCCACCCCGCGTCGTCGGACGCACCGCGCGGGGATGGCAGAACGCCAGACCACCGTGGCGAAATGCCAGGGCGCGCGCTCAACGCTCCCGACGGTGGATGGTGGAGACGTCGATCCCCAGGACTTCCGCGGCACGCGTCTTGTTGCCGCCGCACTGGGCCACCACCCAGGCAATGTATTCGTTCTCCAGCTGCTTGAGCGGAATCATCGCCTGTCGCGCGGTCGCCAGCGGGTGCGCGTCCTGGCCGGCGTCCAGCTGCGCCTGCAGTTCCGCCATCCCCACCTCCGCCCCGCCCGAAACGATCACCAGGCGCTCCACCACGTTCTCCAGCTCCCGCACATTGCCGGACCAGGTGTGCCGCGCCAGCGCGGAGACCACCAGCGGGGAGAAGCGCTCCACGCGGGAGTGGGGGTTGCGCGCGCGTGCCTGCGCCAGGAAGTGCTCCACCAGCAGCGGGATGTCCTCGGGACGGGTGCGCAGCGGCGGCACGACGATGGGAACCACGTTCAGCCGGTAGAACAGGTCGGCGCGGAAGGCGCCCGTGCGGATGCGCTCCTCCAGGTCCTGGTGCGTGGCAGCAATCACGCGCACGTCCACCCGACGCGACGAATCCGCGCCCACCGCGCGCACCTCCCCCTCCTCGATGGCACGCAGGAGCTTGGCCTGGAGCGCCGGGGACATGTCGCCAATCTCGTCCAGGAACAGCGTTCCGCCATCCGCCTCGGAGAACAGCCCGCGCCGCGCGCCGGTGGCGCTGGTGAAGGCGCCCTTGACGTGACCAAACAGCTCGCTCTCCAGCAGGCTCTCCGGCAGCGCGGTGCAGTTGACGGCAATGAAGGGCCTCTCCCGTCGTGGTCCCTGGAAGTGCAGCGCGCGCGCCACCAGCTCCTTGCCCGTCCCACTCTCGCCGCGGATGAGCACTGGCGCGTCGGAGGGAGCCACGCGCTCCACCAACTCGAAGAGCGCCTTCATCCGCCGGCTGCGCCCCACCATCCCGTCGAGGCTGGCGCCCTGCGCGGCCACCCGACGGAGCGCGCGGTTCTCATCCCGGAGCTGGCGCTCCTTCAGCGCACGCGCCACGAAGACCAGGACCTCTTCAAGCTGGAAGGGTTTGGTGAGGTAGTGGTACGCGCCGCGCTTGATGGCCTCCACGGCGGTGTCAATGGCGCCGAACGCCGTCATGATCAGCACCGGGATGCCGGGGTCCGCGGCGTGCGTGGCCTGCAACACGTCAAACCCGTCGGTGTGCTGCATGCGCAGGTCGGTGATGACCAGGTCCGGCAGGGAGCGTTTCAGCGCCGTGAGCGCGTCGGCGCCGCTGCCCGCCACCGTGACGGAGTAGCCGGCATCCCGGAGCTGGTCGCCGAGCAGGCGCGCCATCTCCACGCTGTCATCCACCACCAACACGCTTGCGCTAGACATGTTGAGACTCCCGCGACGCCGCGGCGGGCCACATCACCACCACGCGTGTCCCCTGCCCATCCCCGCTCTCCACCTCAATGCTGCCGCCGTGGTTGCGGATGATCTGCGCCGCCATGGTCAACCCAAGCCCCGTGCCCTGCCCCCGCTTCTTGGTCGTGAAGAACGGGTCGAAGATCTGGTTGCGGATCTCGCGCGGGATGCCGCAGCCATCGTCGGAGACCATGAGGCAGATCATGCCCCATGGCGCGGCTCCGTGCGGCGGTTTCAACGTGGCGCCCACGGTCACCGCACCCCCCTCCGCGCAGGCATCCATGGCGTTCATCATCAGGTTGACCAGGACCTGCTGCAGCTGGTCGGGGTCGGCGGCCAGCGGGGGAAGATCCGGCTGAATCTCCGACGACAACGTGATCCTCCGTCGCTGCGCCTCCAGGCGCACCAGCTCCACCACGGCCTCCACCGTCGGACGGGTGGCCAGCTCGCGCACCGCGGCGGGTCGGGCGCGGGAGAAGTCCAGCAGCTGACGGATGGTGCGCGTGACGTGGTCAATCTGCTCGATGATCACGTTGAGGCCATCCACGTTTGCCTCCTCCCGCACCTTGCCGCGCATGTACTCGGCCCGTCCGCGCACCACGCTCAGGGGCGTGCCAATCTCGTGCGCAATCCCCGCCGCCAGCACGCCCACCGTGGCCAGCTTCTCCGAGCGCAGCAGCTGGGTCTCCAGCGAACGCACCTCGCTGAGATCCTCGATCACCACCAGCATGCGCGCGTCGGGGAGGCGTGGCTCCAGGGGGACGGCGTGGAGGTTGTAGCGGCCTTCATGGCCAAACAGCGTCACCTGCTCTCCCATCAGGGAACACGCACCGCCGGTCTCCTGCGCGGAACGCGTGAGTGCATCCAGCCGCTCCAGCACGGTGGGATTGGCCTGCGGCAGCGCGTCGCGCAGGGTCCGTCCCACGGCGTCGTCGGGGAGGCGACCCTGGAGCGCGCGGTTGATGGCGGTGACGCGCCCCTGCTCGGAGAGCGAGAGCACGCCGGTGGGGATGTTCTCCAGGATCTTCTCGGCCTTCTCGTGCAGGTGCTCCAGCTGCGCCACGTGACGCAGGCGTTCCCGCAAGGCCACCGTCCGACGGGACACCACCAGCAGGTACCACGCCAGCGCCCCCAACGAGACCACGATGAGCAACGCCGCGCCCCCCACGCGCAACATGATGGCAGTCTCATGGGCCCGGAGCGCCGAGACCGACGTCACGGTGGCCACCGCCCAGGGCTGGGCATGGGAGAGGGGCAGCGGGAGGTAGGCGGCCACGGCGTCGGCGGTGCCCAGCCCCATGGCGGCCATGTCCGCTTCGCTGATGCGCATGGTTCCGCGTCTTCCGGCGCGCAGCTCGTGGAGCAGGGCCTCCAGTCCGCCGGGGGGAGCTCGGAGCGCGGAGCTCATGAGGACCGGGTCGCTCACCGGCGCGGGGCGACCGTAGGGCCCCAGCACCAGCAGCCGCGTGTTGCTCTCCATGGTGATGAGCTCCAGCCGACGGAAATACGGCTGCGTGTTCACCACCAGCGCCAACGAGCCTGGACCGGTCTCCAGCGACTCCTGCGGCAGCCGGGTGGCGAACACGCGCAGCCACGCGCCCCGCTCGCCAGGCAGCGCCGCCGACGTCACAACCCGCCCCACCGGGCTCTCCGCCGCGCGCTTCGCGCTGTCCAGGATCACCGGCTGCAGGTCCACGCCCTCCATCAACGCCGCGGTGGCGGGATCCGTCACGGTCAGCGTGATCCGCCCATTCCCGTCGACAACCTGCGCCATCAGGTACTGCCGGACCACCGCCAGCAGCGCCAACAGCTCCCGTTCGCGGTCGGCGTGGGACGCGGCCGCGGTCATGAGACGGCTGACGAACTCCAGGTCCTCGCCAATGTCCTTCCAGTCGTCGTCAAAGTCCGCCACGGCGCGATCCAGGACGGTGAGCCGTTCGGCGGAGAAGTCCTCCACCAGGCTCACGCGGTCGCGCTGCAGCATCCAGTGCGCCGTGGCCAGGACGCCCAGCACCTCCAGGAGCACCAGGATGAGCAGCAGCGTCGCCCCGCGGGTCATGAATGCCTCGCAGGCAGGGGAGCGCCATGCGCTTCACCGAGGACATCCATCATCTCTCCCTCAACAGCAACCGCTGGGCCATGGCCGGGTGGTCCTTGTGACGAACACCCTCGCAGAATGCCACGTCCACCGTTGCAGGTTGCGTCGCCGCCAGGGACCTCGGACCACGACGTGGCGTGGCATACGGCCCGCGGCGCGGTTACCTCGGTTGGCCTTGAGGGGAGACGGACATGGCGGAGTCCTACGCCGTTGGACGACCGGCGCCCGCGTCGGGTCCACGGGAATCTCGTCTCCACGAGGACAAGCGGCGGCTTGGGCGGAGACCGGGCGCCCCACGCAGCGTGAAGGGCGCCATGACCCTGGCGTCGGTGGTGCTGACCGCGCTGACCCTGGTTGCGGCTGCGGCCCTGGTGGTGCTCACAACGCTGTTGCGGCACGGGGCCGCGGAGCTGGGCGCCTCCGTTGAGAGCGTGCGTCTGGCGGAGGAGACCCACCTCGCGCTGCTCGGCCATACCCGCCTGAGCAACCAGGCCTTGCTGACCCCCTCCGCGAGCCATGCCGAGGAGCTCCAGCGCTCGGAGGATGCCCTGGTTCTCAGCCTGCGTGAGCTGATGCAGTACGCCACCACCCAGGAGGAGCGGGCCGCGGTCCAGGACGTCCAGCGTCGTGTGGCCGCCTACTTCGCCGTGCGCGAGGAAGCCGTGAAGCGAACCGGCGGTGAATTCCTCAAGGTCCGGCAGGCCACGCTGCAGCCGGTGGAGGACGCCCTGGCGGCGCTGGATGCGCTGGTGGACCTCAACGTGCTCCAGGCTCGGACGGTGCAGCGTCGCCTGGACGGCCTGGATCACCTGGCCAACGTCATGGGCGTCCTGGTGGCGGTGAGCCTGGTCCTGGGCGTGCTGATGCTCTTGTGGTGGTTCCGGACCTGGGCCCTCCAACCCCTCTTCCAGATCAGCTCCGCCATCCGCGCGTATGCCGACGGAGAACGGGAGGCGCGCGCCCCCATCCAAGGTCCCGACGAGCTCCGCGCCATTGCCACCACGTTCAACAACCTGGCCTCCGTGCTGGAGCAGCAGAACCGCACGCGCCTGACCTTCCTGGCGGGCGTGGCGCATGACCTGCGGACGCCGCTTTCCACGGTGAAGGTGGCGCTGGGCACGCTGTCACCGCAGCGCGGCCCGCCCGACGAGACACGGCTGCAGCGGGTGATCTCCATGCTGACGGCGCAGGTGGACCGGATGGACCGGCAGCTCACCGACCTCCTCGACGCCGCGCGCGTGGAAGCCGGGGAGCTGGCCCTGCGCTTCGAACGACGGGACATCCGGGAGTTCATCGCGCAGGCGGTGGAACTGTATCGCCCCTCGTCCTTGCGCCATGAGCTGGTGTTGGACCTGGGCGAGGCGCCGCTGTGGGTGGAGTGCGACCCGGTGCGCATCTTCCAGGTGGTCACCAACCTCGTCAGCAACGCCATCAAGTACTCGCCCGCCGGCGGCTGCGTGGAGGTGCGCGCTCGACGGGAAGGAGACCACGTGACGCTCTGGGTGACGGATCACGGCGTGGGGATCCCGGAGGAGGAGATGCCGCGGATCTTCGAGCCCTTCCGTCGCGCCGCTGCCACGGCGGACGGGATTCCCGGCGTGGGCCTGGGCCTCTCGGTGGTGCGGCGGATCGTGAAAGCGCACCGTGGGCGCATCACCGTGAGCAGCCAGGTCGGCGTGGGAACCACGTTCCGCGTGGAGTTGCCGCAGGCCCCCCTCGCCTCCGTCTGCCCCCCACGTCCCGAGGCACCCTCGACGTCAGCGTGACCGTGTGGGCGCCGTCAGGTGGTGGGACGGCGGGTCGCTGGCGGGGAACGACTCGTCGGAGGCCTCGTCCACGCCGCCCTCGTCGTCGGCCTGGAACATCTCCTGGCGGTGCGCCTCGTTCTCGCGCGCCAGGCGCTCCAGCTCCTCCTCGGGGGCCAGGGGGGTGGAGTGAGGTTGCGTGGTCATGACGTCCTCCTTCCTCCCGACGAGCTAACGGGTCCCTTCGCGTCGTCAATGTTGCCCGCGCTGGGCCACGCTCCAGGCACCCACCGGCACCTGCGCCTCCAGGTCCGGCGCCACGGCGGTGACGCGGTGGAACGGGAAGAAGTCCACGCCCACGCGCGGGACGTAGTGCACCACCACCGACGACAGCTCCGGCCCCGTCAGCCCCGCCCACGAGGAGAGCTCGTCCTCCAGCGTGAGCAGCTCGGCGCGGTGCGTCTCCAGCGGCGCATGGTGGATGGGCCCACACAACCGCAGCGGCCCACGCTCGACGAAGAGCAGGTAGCGCTCCAGCAGGAAGAACTCGCGCGTGCCCGGGGTGGCGGGTCCCACGTGCGCGCCCGCCCGGTAGGCGCAGGTGAAGCGCGGTCCGTGCGGCAGGCGCCGCAGGTGGTAGTCCACGGTTCCGTCGTCACGTCGGGACATGCGCATCCGCGCCAGGAAATACGGCAGGCCGGTGAGCACGCGCGCGCCCATCACCGCCAACGTGGAGGAGGCCTCCAGCGAGAAGAAGTAGATCCCCGGCCGCCCCGCCACGTGCACGTACGTGCGCAGGTTCGTCTCCAGCAGGTCCAGGCCCGCCACCCTCGGGACCAGGGCGGGGCGTGCGCTGCGGATGCGGAACGGGATCAACGTGACCCAGGTCTCTCCGTCGTGGAGGTCCAGCGTGAGCCAGCTTGGCACCAACGGCCGCAACAGCTCCGCCTCCACGCGCCAGTGCACGTACAGCAGGTCCAGCCACTCCTGGCGACCCACCACCGGCCCCGTGGGGCGCCGGCGCGGGGCCATCCGGTCCACGTGGCTGGGCCAGGCGGGTCTCATGGCGCCCCCCGTCCCCGGTCCGGCAACACCCGCCGCGCCACCCCGTGGGCGGACGACACCACGCTGCAGGAGATCCCCGACGCCACGTCGCTGCTCCACGCGGAACCGCCCCCGGCCTTCCCGGAGGGCGCGCGCACCGGAGGGATGCGATGGTTCTGGTTTACCAGCCGCTTCCGCCCGCGCAGCCGAGGGAGGGCTGCCCGCGACCGCGGCCAAGGGGCTCAGCGTCGACGACGGAACAGGAGCGGCACCGCCACCGCGAGCACCAGCAGGGCCGTGGGCGCGTCGGTGCTGGTGATGGCGCTGGGGCCGCAGCCGTTGTCCTCTTCCACGTACTTGCGCGCCTTGTACCGCCCGTCCCCCGACGAGGAGCTGCCCGCGCCGCCGTCCCCGTCCCCGCCCGAGGAGGAGCTGCTGGACACCTCGCCGGACGAGGAACCGCCCGAGCTGCTGGAGCTGCCCGGGTTGCAGGTGTCCACGGTGTGCGCAGCGGGCTTGCTGGCGGGATTGCCGGGGTCGGTGAAGGTCGCGAACGCGGGCGTGGCGCCGGGTGTCCACACGCCGCACGGATCTCCCAGCTCCTCGCCGTTGGTGAACTCGTCTCCGTCGGCGTCACCGCTGTACAGCGCGGGCCAGCTGATGACGCCGCCGTTGCCGTCCCGCTGGGCCTTCACCGCCTGGCCAAAAGCATCCTGGTTGGCGCCAATGGTGTGGCAGGCGCTGCAGTTGGGGCCGTCGGCGGTCTCGCCGTTGGGGACGTCGTCAATGAAGTCTTCCGACGCCAGGGCCCCGGAGGGAGCCGCACACACCGCCAAGGCCAACACGAGGCGCAAGGGTCCCGTGGGTCGCCGCATCTGGATGAACTCCCGGCGCGCACACGAGGGCGCCCGCCATATTCGCGCAAAGCTAGCGCACGCCGGGACCAATGCCCAAGGAAACTCTGGCGGACTCCAGCGCCGCGTCGGCAGCCGGTGCCGCGTCGGGGCACAGCGCGCGCAGGTCCCCGGGCCAGGGAGCCAGGAATGCCACGTCCTCGGCCTGCAGGACCGCCGCGTGCAGCGCCTGGCGCTCGTGGGCCAGCTGCGCGGCCAGCTCGTCGCTGAGCCCCTCGTCGGCGTAGCGCGCGAACCATTCCACGCCCTGGGGGCCGTACAGCTTGTCGCCCACAATCGGCAGCCCCGCGGCGCACAGGTGCGCGCGGATCTGGTGCGTCCTTCCCGTCCTGGGCCGGCAGCACAGCAGGCTCCGTCCCGCGCCGCGCCACAGCACTTCCACGTCGGTGCGCGCCGGCAGCCCGTCGGGACGCGGCCCCATCTTGATGCGCACCGGCAGGTTCGGCAGCACCCCCAACGGCGCATCCAGCACCGCGCGCTCCCATGCGGGTTCTCCCTCGCAGAGCGCCAGGTACGTCTTCTCCACGCGCCCGCGCAGGAAGCGCTTCTTCCACGTCCGCTCACTGCTCTCCGTGCGACAGCACACCAGCACCCCGCTGGTCTCCCGGTCCAGGCGGTGCGCCGGGCGTGGCACACGGACGGCATCCGCTTCCGCGCTCTTGGGGAAGCCGGTGTGGCGCAGGATCTGGGTCAGCGTGCCCGCGTAGTACCGGGCGGAGGGATGCACGGCGATGTTGGGCGGCTTGTTGAACACCACCAGCTGCTCGTCCTGGTGCAGCACCGGGATGTTCACGTCGGCGGGCGCCTCGTCGGGTGGGACGCGCCACAACGTCAGCGTCTCCAGCGCCACCACGCGGCTGGCCGGGCGGAGCTTCACCCCGTCGGTGCGCTGCAGGTCGCCGTGGTCGATGATGGCCGCCGCGCGCGTGCGACTGAGGCGCTTGATCTTGTGGCTCAGGAACTGGTCCGCCCGCGCCCCGCCCAGGTGGGGATCCACCGTCAGGGTCATGGCCACCGCGCGCGGGTGGAGATGCGCCGGCCCGTGGGCCACCGCGCCCTGCTCTTCCTCCGCGTCCGTCACCTGACCACCCTCCGCCATCCGTCGGATATCACCCTCGCCCCTCCCCACGCGCCACAAGCCAACCGCGGCGGGGCTGGGGTAACGTTCCCGGCGCAATCTGCCTTGCCAGGTTCGTGGAGCCAATATGTCCCGCCGCACCTCTCGCGCAGTCCCGGCGTTCGCCGTTCTCGTCCTGGGCGTCGCCATGGCCTGTACCACCGCCGGCACCTCGGGCGGTGAAACCACCTCCAGCAGCTCGGGCGATCCGGGCAGCAGCTCGTCGGGCTCCTCCACCGGGAGCACGGGCGGGAGCAGCACCAGCCAGAGCAGCGGCGGCACCACCAGCAGCTCCAGCAGCGGCGGCGCATCCTCCGGCCTCATCATCCGCGACCCCGACCCCAACGACCTGGACAACGCCAACAAGGACAGCGACTGCGACGGCCTCACCGACGAGCAGGAGTACGGACGCACCTACGCGGGCGGCAACCGCACGGATCCCGCCAACCCGGACACCGACGGTGACGGCGTGCTCGACGGCGTGGAGGTGGGCTCCACCAGCATCGTCTCCGGCGACGCGCAGGCGTGCGGCCCCTTCACCGGCGACGCGGACCCCGCCACGCGCACCATTCCCACCGAGGCCGACAGCGAGGCCGACGGTGTCCCCGACGGCCGGGAGGACCTCAACGGCAACGGCCGCCTGGATGACGGCGAGACGGATCCCAACAACCGCGACAGCGACGGCGACGGCCTGTATGACGGGCTGGAGGACGTGAACGGCAACGGCGTGGTGGACGCCGGGGAGACCAGCGCCAGCCTGCGCGACAGCGACGCCGACGACATCCCCGACGGCGTCGAGGACGTGAACCGCGACGGCACGCGCCAGCCCACCGAGACCGACCCGCGCCTCGCCGACACCGACGGGGACGGCCTCCATGACGGCGACGAGGACCTCAACTGGAACCACGTGGTGGACACCGGCGAGACCGACCCGCTGCAGGCGGACACCGACACCGACCAGGACGGCATCCCCGACGCGCGCGAGACCCTGCTGGGCTACGACATCAACGACGCGGACATGGATGACGACGGGCTGGAGGACGGTGAGGAGGACCGCAACAGCAACGGCCTGGTGGAAGCCAATGAGACGCACCCGCGCCGCACCGACAGCGACTGCGACGGCCTGCGCGACGGCGAGGAGGACGCCAACCACGACGGACAGCTGGGTGCCGACGAGACCAGCCCGCTGGCCGCCGACAGCGACGGCGACATCCTGCGCGACGGCCTGGAGCGCGGCGTCACCACGAACCCCGACCCCACCAACTGCACCAGCTTCACCGCCGACGTGGATCCCAACACCACCACCAACGCGCGCTCCGCCGACACCGACGCGGACGGCATCAACGACGGCATCGAGGACGTCAACGGCGACGGCGCGCGGGTGGACAGCGAGACCGACCCGCTGAACCCCGACACCGATGGGGACGGCCTGCTGGACGGCGCGGAGGACATCAATGACAACCACGTGGTCGACGTGGGGGAGACCAACCCGCTCATCCCCGACACCGACGGCGACGGGGACGGCCTGCCCGACTCCGCCGAGGCGCTCCTGGGCACCAGCCCCACCGACACCGACAGCGACGACGACGGCATCCTGGATGGCACCGAGGACAAGAACCACGACGGGCGCGTCAACGTGGGGGAGACCCACCCGCTCAGCAAGGACACCGACTGCGACGGCGTGGGCGACGGCGAGGAGGACGCCAACAAGAACGGCGCGGTGGACAGCGGTGAGACCGACCCGCTCAACGACGACAGCGACACCGACGGCATCACCGACGGCGTGGAGCTGGGGAAGACCACCAACCTGGAGCCCGCCCTGTGCCCCGGCTACCTGGCCGCCGCCCAGCCCGCCACCATCACCAACCCGCTCTCCGAGGACAGCGACGGTGACGGCGTGCCCGACGGCGCGGAGGACGCCAACCAGAACGGCCGCCTGGAGCCCGGTGAGCTCAACCCCAACGTCAACGACGCCGGCGGCGTGATTGGTGAGGTGTGCACCCTGGCCGCGCTCACCCCCATCGTCTTCCACAACACGGAGCCGGAGGCGGACATCCAGCTCGCCACGCTCAGCTCCTTCGGCCAGCGCACGGACATCATCCGCCTGGGCAACAAGGTCGGTGAGGTCGTCGTCGACACCACCGCCAGCGCGCCCGTGGTGCTGTTTGCCTTCTGGCGCGCGCCCGAGGCCGACGAGCTCAACGCCAACGCCATCGCCGTGCACGCGCAGCAGGACCTCAACGGCGTGGGCAGCGGCGTCCAGAACCCCATCACCCAGGCCCTGCCCTGCGCCAACCCGCCGGCGGACTGCACCTGGGACGGCTTCCCCGCCGTGCTGGGCTCCTATGACCTGCAGTACGCCGGCGACGCCTACGACGCGGTGAACACCATGATCCCGCGTCTGCTCAGCGGCGCCGCGGCCCCGCTCACCGGCGCCATGGGCGTCACCGGGCCGTTCAAGCTGCGCATGGAGTTCGTGCGTCGCAGCGACAGCCGCGCGGTGATCCTGGGCGCCATCATGCCGCTCAGCATCTACAACGACGTCAACGCCGGCTACGGCTACCGCCTGGATGACGTGGGCAACGGCAGCGCGCTGGCCCAGGTGGGCGACGACACCGGCGTGCAGTGCGAGGTGTTCGAGACGCAGGCCTACCCCAAGGCGGACATCCTCTTCGTCATCGACAACTCCGGCTCCATGGGTGACGACCAGCAGGCGCTCACCATTGCCGCCGACGCCATGCTCAACCAGCTGCAGAACGCGCTGCTGGACTGGCGCGTGGGCCGCATCACCACGGACACCGACTCTCCGCACGACTCCAACCAGCAGCCCGTGGCGCTCACCTACGGTGACCCGGCCAATGCCCCCGCGCCGCCCAACGTCGACAGCGCCAACGCCGCGCGGCACCACTGGCCCTTCGTCAAGCCGGGCGCGGGCGGGTTGGACTTCAACGGCGCGTCCAACGTCGTGCGCAACTACATCATGAACCCCGGCATCGCCGGCTGGGGTATCGAGGCCAGCTTCGAGCCGCTGCGCTTTGTCCTGCAGGGCAACGCGGACACCGCGCACCGACTGCTGCCGGCCACCGCGGCGGGCGCACCGGAGGACGCCTGGAAGCTGCGCGCCGACGCGCGCCTCGCCGTGCTCGTCGTCTCCGACGCGGGCGAGCAGTCCAACAACAACGCGCGCATCCTGCGCAATTGGACGGAGGGCAATGACGGCACCATCCTGCGCTTCATGCGCGGCGGCCCCAACAACGGGATTGCGCTCGCCGGCACACCCAACACCGCCACCTACGACCTGGCGCGCCAGGATGAGCCCGCCATCCTCCTCGGCGGCATCCTCTGCCCGCTGGGCTACGCGTGCAGCGGTGAGGAAGGCAGCACCGCGGACAGCCCGCTGCTCGCCACGTACCACAACACCGTGAACGCCCTGGGTGGCGTCGTGGGCAGCATCCAGCAGACCGACAGCATCGCCCCCAGCGTGCAGGCCTTCATGAGCGCGGTGATCGGCAACGCCAGCCCCTACCGTCTCACCAAGGCGCCCATCAGCGCGTCCATCAAGGTCGCCGTGGAGGGCCAGCCCAACACCGGCTGTGACTGGGACAACATCCCGCGCAGCCGCATCAACGGCTTCGACTACGACGGCGCCACCGGCCAGATCACGTTCTACGGCACGTGTCGTCCGTCGAACGAGCAGGCGCTCATCGGCCAGCGCATCGCGGTGAGCTACCGCTACTGGATCGACAAGACCGACGATCCCAACGGCGAGCCCCCACCCTGCGGCGGTCAGTGCGAAGCCCCGCTGGTGTGCAACCCGACGACGAACCAGTGTGAGTGCCCGGCCAGCTGCGGCCTGCAGAACGGCTGCCCCGCGCCGCAGGTCTGCGACACCAACGTCAACGTGTGCGCGTGCACCTGCCCCGCCGACTGCGGCGGCTCTCCGCCCAGCCCGCGCCTGACCTGCAACACGCAGACCTGCCAGTTCACCTGCCCGCAGGACTGCGGTGGCCCGCCGCCGGGTGAGGGCTTCACCTGCAACACCACCACCTGCCAGTACGAGTGCGGCGGCTGCGACCCCGCGGACCGTCCCACGGTGAACTCCGACCGCTACGTGTGCGATCCCACGACGTGCCAGTGGAGCTGCCCGGAGGACTGCAACACGGCCAGCCCGGGCCCCGGCTACCGCTGCGACCGGCAGACCTGCGACTTCACGTGCACCGCGGACTGCGGCGGCTCCTGCACCGGCTTTGAGCAGTGCGATGCGACGAGCTGCGCGTGCGAGTGCATGGCGACGGCCACCTGCGGAAACGGGTATGTCTTTGACGCCACGGCCTGTGACTGTGTGTGCGACGTGACGGCGCTGAGCTGCGGTGACCAGTACACGCCGGACGCGGACACCTGCAGCTGCGCGTGCAAGCCGGACTGCGGCGGCATCTGCTCGGGCGGCACGTTCTGCAACCAGAGCACCTGCGCCTGCGACATCATCCCGGGTTGACGCACGTGGTCCTCATTGCACCGTCCATCCTCTCAGCGGACTTCTCCCGCCTGGGTGAGGAAGTGCGCGCCGTGGACGCGGCCGGCGCGGATTGGATCCACCTCGACGTCATGGACGGGCGCTTCGTGCCCAACCTGACCATCGGTCCCGTGGTGGTGGCCGCCATCCGCCCGCACACGCGCAAGTTCCTCGACGCACACCTCATGATCGTGGAGCCGGAGAAGTACGTGCCGGAGTTCGCCGCGGCGGGTGCGGACGGCATCACGGTCCACGTCGAGGCGTGTCCGCACCTGGCGCGCAACCTCCAGCAGATCAAGGACCTGGGGAAGAAGGCGGGCGTGGCGCTGAACCCGTCCACTTCCGAGGACACGCTGCGCTACGTGGCGCACCTGTGTGACCTGGTGCTGGTCATGACGGTGAACCCCGGCTTTGGCGGCCAGAAGTACATGGCGGAGGTGGCCCCCAAGGTGGCGCGCGTGCGCAAGCTGCTGGATGACGCGGGCCGAGGTGACGCCGTGGTGCAGGTGGACGGCGGCATCAACCCCGTCACCGCCGCGGAGGTGGTTCGCCTCGGCGCGGGCGTGCTGGTGGCAGGCAACGCCGTGTTCCGGGAGAAGGACTACGCTGCGGCCATTGCCGCGCTGCGGCGTGGTGCGGGTTCCTGAAGGCAACGCTGCCCCCGGCCCCCTCGTGCTAAGAGCCTGACCCATGCAACGCCTGATGCTGCTCACCGTGGTGCTGCTGGCCAGCGGATGTCCGCCGTCCTCGTCGGGAAACCGCTTCCTGGACGCGGGCGTGCGCGGCGCGGGGGAAGCCTGCAGCCGGGATGAGCAGTGTGGCTCCCCGCTGCGCTGCATCCGCTACGTGTGCGCGGACACCCCGGACGCCTTTGTCCCCGACGCCGCGCCCCCGCCCGACGCCGCGCCCCGTCCTGACGCCGCTCCCCGTCCCGACGCCGCGCCCCGTCCCGACGCCGCGGTCCGCGTCGACGCCGCGGTGCCGGACGCAGGGCATGACGCCGGGGTGACGGACGCCGCCATCTCCGACGCAGCGACGACGGACGCACGCGCGGGCGACGCAGCGGTGCAGGACGGGAGCACCACGGACGGCGCGGCGCGGGACGCTGCGCAAACGGACGCCGCGGACGCCGCGGGTGGATGAGACATGCGTGCCTATGACGTGATCAAGCTCAAGCGTGACGGCGGTGTCCTCAGCGAGGCACAGATTCGCTGGTTCATGGACGCCTATACGCGCGGGGAGGTGGCGCCGGAGCAGATGAGCGCGCTGGCCATGGCCATCTTCTTCAACGGCCTGTCCGCCCCGGAGCTCGGCGCGTGGACCGACGCCATGTTGCGCAGCGGCGTGGTGCTGGACCTGGGGGAGGTGCCGGGCATCAAGGTCGACAAGCACTCCACTGGCGGCGTGGGTGACAAGATCAGCCTGCCGCTGGCTCCCGCGGTGGCGGCGTGGGGCGTGCCGGTGCCCATGGTGAGTGGTCGCGGGCTGGGGCACACCGGCGGGACGCTGGACAAGCTTCAATCCATCCCCGGCTTCAAGGTCGACGTCACCGTGGAACACTACCGGCGCCAGGTGCACGACGTGGGCTGCTGCCTCATGGGCCAGACGCGTGAGCTCGCCCCCGCCGACAAGAAGCTCTACGCACTCCGCGACGTCACCGCCACGGTGGACTGCATCCCGCTCATTGCCAGCTCCATCATGAGCAAGAAGATGGCGGAGGGCATCGACGCGCTGGTCCTCGACGTCAAATTCGGCTCTGGCGCGTTCATGAAGGAGCGGAAGGATGCGCTGGTGCTGGCCTCCACGATGCGCTCCATTGGCGAGCAGCTGGGCAAGAAGGTGACGGCGTACCTCACCAACATGGAGGAGCCGCTGGGCTACACCGTGGGCAACGCGCTGGAGGTGGTGGAGAGCCTGGAGGTGCTGCGTGGCGGCGGCCCGCCCGACGTGGTGGCGCTGACCGTGGCGCTGGGCGCGGAGATGCTGTGGCTGGGCGGCAAGGCCCGCGACCTCGCGGAAGGCGCGCTCAGGATGCGCCAGGTGCTCAGCAACGGTGCCGCGCTGGAGAAGTTCCGCCAGATCACCCGCGCCCAACATGGCGACGTGCGCGCGCTGGATGACCCCTCCCTGCTACCCACCGCGCCGCATCGCCACACGCTCACGTCGTGGGCGGACGGATTCATTGGCGCCATGGACGCGGAAGCAGTGGGCCTGGCGGCCATGGACCTCGGCGCGGGACGGGCGCGCGCGGAGGACAACGTGGACCCGGCGGTGGGGCTGGTGCTGCGCCGCAAGGTGGGCGAGGCCGTGAAGGCGGGCGACGCGTTGGTGGAGATTCACCACCGTGACGGCCGCGGCCTGGAGAGCTGCCTGGCGCGCCTGCGCAAGGCACTGGTGATCACGGAGGTCGCGCCCGTCCGTCAGCCGTTGCTCGCCGAGAGGCTCGGTGACGCCGCGCCCGGCGCCTGGGCCAGCCATCCATGACGCGGCTGTTGCTGGTGCTGGCACTGGGCGCGCTGTGCTCGTGCGCCACGTTGGGCGGCACCATGCCCGCCCCACCCACCGACGCGGACCTTGCCCACGACGGCAGCGTGAAGGCGCGGCAAGAGCTCTTCTCGCGCTACGCCATCACTGAGCCGGAAGGTCCACACTTCGGCCTCAACGAGCCCACCTTCAGCGTGGGAGACGCGGTCCGGCCCGCCAGCCACCCCGAGATGCTGCGCTACCTGCGGAGCGACCCCAGCGCCGGCCAGGAGCTGCCGCCCACGCACGCCATCTGGGCCTCGCGCATCCTCACCGGCGTCACCGCGGTGGGGCTGGCGCTGGTGGTGGCCGCCATCCTGTTCTCGTTCACCGGCGTGGGCGCGCTTCTCGCCGTGCCCGGCCTGCCCATTGCGCTGATTGGCGGTGTGAGCGGCGCGTTGCTCTCCACGTGGCTGAAGTACCGCTTCACCGTGGCCGCGGTGGCCTACAATGAGGGCCTCAAGCAGCGCATCGAGTCGGCGGGACCGCGCGCGCCGGCCGCCCCGACGAGGAAACCCGCACCGCCCCCGCCTCCCGCGCCCGCGGAATCCGCGCCTCCCG
>JBFMGU010000107.1:0-34500 GCA_040752415.1 Myxococcota bacterium | reverse complement strand
CCCGCCCACTCCGGAGGAGCCCAAGTATGACTACTGAAGCCCGCTTCTCTTGCGTGTTTCTCGTCGGGGTGGCGTGTCTCACCGCCTGCGGCAGCGCGGAGACCGACAAGGACAACTGGGTGCGCATGGAGTCCCCCACCACGTCCGACTACGTGGACCTCTCCGTCGTCGACGGCGCGGTGTGGGTGCTGCAGGCGGACGGCACCGTGTTCTCCTGGAACGGCAGCAGCTGGATCAACGACGACCTCCCGTGCTCCGAATCTGGCGGCCTCAACCGCGCCAGCAACCCGCCGCGCGCGCTCTGGGCTTCCGCCGCCAATGACGCGTGGGTGGTGGGCGGGGACATCTGCCACTTCGACGGGACCGAGTGGCAGCCCATGCGCAACGTCTTCTCCGGCGTGAACGACGTGTTCACCCAGTGCGCGCCGTTCCAGGACGTGTTCGGGCAGTCGGCCAACCAGGTCTGGGTGCTCAGCGAGAACTGCGTGCTGGAGCTGGACACCGACGGGCCGCGCATCAACGGCCAGGACGTCTACTTCAAGGCCACCGTGGGCAGCTCCAGCGTGGTGAACCTGTGCACCAACAGCTGCACCTGGGCCTACGACACCTCCTGCGACGACGGCGGCTCCGGCTCCCGCACCACCGCGTGCGCGCTGGGGACGGACTGCTCCGACTGCGGCACGCGCCAGTCCGAGGATCCCAACAAGCCCAAACCCACCCGCCTCTGGGTCTCCGGCACGCAGGACATCTGGGGCATCGGCGACAAGGCGGTGCTGCGTTACCAGGCCGGCACGTGGGTGGAGCAGACCAACGTCAACGTGGAGGGCGCGCGCTCCATCTGGGGACTGGCCAGCGACGACATCTACGTGGCCGCCAGCACCGGCGTGTACCACTTCGACGGGACCGGGTGGTCGCGCAATGCCGCCGACAACCTGCAGGTCTCCGCGCTCTGGGGCACCGCCAAGGAAGACATCTGGGCCGTGGGGAAGGACGCGTTCCTGGACACCACGGAGATCCAGCACTGGAACGGCTCGGAGTGGACCTACGCCGTCAGCAAGCGCGACCTGGCCACCTCCGCGTTCATTGGCGTGCTGGGCACGCAGCTCCTCAAGGGCGCCAGCGGCAACAGCTGCTGCGGTCTGCTCGCCGTCGACGGGAATTCCGCCGACAACGTGTGGGCCGTGGGTCGCGGGGGCACCGTGCTGCGCTACCAGGCCCCCGTGTTCCCGCCCCGGATGCCGTGATGGCTGCTCCGCGTGCCGGGGTTGCGTAGAACGCGGGCCAGGAGGCGGATGTGGTCTTGGCGCTGCTCGTGTTGAGTCTGGCAACCCAGTCACCGCCCGACGCTGGCGCGCTCAATGCCGGCGCGGTCGAGCAGGCGGAGCGTGATGCGCGTGCCGCGTGGCTGTCCCGCACCCTGGAGGTGTCCAATGGCGAGAAGGTGCTGGCCGCCGCCGAGGCGTGGGTGGCCGCCGCTCCGAAGAGCGCCCCGGCGCACGTGATGGTGGCGCAGGCAGCGTACTGGCTGGGTTTGCGCATGGAGGTGGCGGGGGCGGGCAGGGAGGCGCTGGAGCGCACCTTCGCACGGGGGATGAACGCGGGCGTGGAAGCGCAGAGGCTGGGGCCGGAGTTGCCGGGCGGCTACTACTGGGACGCCGTCAACCGCGCCAAGATCGCCGAGCTGAAGGGCATCACCTCCAGCGCGTGGCAGCTCCCGACGCTGCAGGGGCTCATCAAGAAGGTGGACGCATTGCAGCCGGGCTACAGCTGGGGTGGCACCGACCGCTACCGCGCCGTGGTCATCACCCGCACCCCCGACCTGCTGGTACGGATGCAGGGCAAGAGCCTCGCCGACGCCGAGGAGCATTTCCGCAAGGCGCTCAAGACCGCTCCGGAGTTTGCCGCCACCAAGGTCTTCTGGGCGGAGCTGAAGATCCGTCAAGGCGACACCGCTGCCGCCACGGCCCTGCTGCGTGAAGTGCTGGATGCGCCGCCCGCCGCCGACCCGGAAGTGCGCGCATGGAATCAGCACGAGAAGGCGCGCGCGCGCAGGATGCTGGACACGCTGAGCAAACCGTAGCGACGTCAATCCACGACATCCGCGATGCTGGTGCGGGGGCGCGACGGTTGCCCGCCCGTCGAGGCGTCAATATGACAACGGGTAGCGCGCCACCATTCCGCCGCGCTTGGCCCGACCCCGTTTTCCGACGACACGCCATGAAGAAGCCCGCAACCCCCGTCCCCGGTGGAAAGGACTCCCCCTCGCTCGCGCGAAGGGTGGCGGCCCTGCTGGCGGAGGGACTGACGCCGGAGAAGCTGACCCTCAGCGTGGTGCTGGGCGTGTGCGTGGGCGTGTTTCCCGTGGTGGGCGCCACGGTGGTGCTCTCCGTGATGCTGGCCGCCGCGCTCCGACTCAACATGGTGGTCACGCAGGTGGCCAACCAGCTTGCCGGTCCGCTGCAGCTCATCCTGTTCATCCCGCTCCTGCGCGCGGGTGAGATCCTGT
Source organism: Myxococcota bacterium (assembly GCA_040752415.1). Lineage (GTDB taxonomy): Bacteria > Myxococcota > JACRCW01 > JACRCW01 > JACRCW01 > JBFMGU01. The sequence continues at coordinate 31,994 of JBFMGU010000107.1, read as the reverse complement.
TTGACGCACCGCCGCTCGCCGCTTCTCCCGAGGAGCTGGTGGAGCTGGCCAGCGTCGACGGAGAGCGCGCCGTGCGCGTGGTGGCCACCACCGTGGGTTACGCCATTGCCGCGTGGCTGCTGGTGGCGCCGCTGATGGGCAGCGTCCTCTACCTGCTGCTCCGTCCCCTGGTGGGCCGCCTGGCGCCGCGCGCGCGTTCCTGACCTTGCGTTTCCGTTGTCTCCGCCGCCGCTGGACTGAAGGTGTGTTCGAGAGTTCCAGAAGCGCCGCCCGTGCTCGTGCCGCTGCCCGTGCCCGGCCTGCAGGTTCTCTCAGCGCAGCGGTTATCCGCGGAGGACCCACGTCGGGCCGCTCTGCCTCAAGCCGGGCGGGGGGCACGGGAACTGCTGATTCCTCGTCGACAAAAACGAACGGCGCGCAGCAAGCAACCTCTGCCCACTGCGCGCCGCCAGGGATGGTTCCGATCAGTTGTTGATGCCGCGCACCCGCTCCACCCGACGGTCCGGTTGGTGACGGGCCAGGTCATAGGCCATCTGCAGGTTGGCCCAGTACTCCGGGGTGGTGCCGAACGCCTGGGCGAACAACCACGCGGTCTCCGGCGTCACGCCGCGCTTTCCGTGGACAATCTCGTTCACGCGCTGCACGGGAACCCCGATGTGCTTGGCAAACGCGCCTTGGGTGAGCCCCAGCGGCGTCAGGAACTTGTTGATGAGCACATCACCGGGATGGCAGGGCAGCTGCTTGTCCACCTTGCCGTCGGGCTTCTCCATCATCTGCGCCATGGGCGGCTGATCGGCGGACGTCTGGGTCTGCCCGTTGCTGCTGGGGTTGCTGGGCTCGATGCTGTTGTCTGGCTGCATGGGTTTCTCCTTGGCGTTCCAGGACGAGGCGTCCGTACGACCAACAGGTCAGGACATGGCGCGCGCACCGGCGTCGCTTCAGTCGCGTGCCTGGGTTTGATGGCGACGAGCGCGGCCTCGCGCTCCCGTGACCACATGGCCGGGATGTTGGTGGCACCAGGTCATGTGGATGTGGCGTGGTAAGGAACCTCCCGCTGCGCTCCACAACGTGGCAGTGATGCAGGAAGCCTCGAACCTTGACGTATCGATTGCACGGAGTGCGTGCAACCAAAACGCAACGGATCAACAGCGCGACGTTGATTCTCCTCGCATTTTTCTTCCACCCACCAGCCCGGTGACCCGCAGACCGCACTGTGGTGCGCAGTGCGCGCTCCTGCTCGTCGACATGATGACGCGCGCACCACCGCGGCCCTGACGGACTGTCACGCGGCGGCGTGTCCGCGCATCAACATCGTGCGGGAGCGAGGCATTCCCCGACGTGGCGCGCTTCCACCGTTTGTGCACCACGCGGGGAACGTTGCGCGGAATCCCTGCTGACGGGAATCACGGCGTGATGCGCACGGTCAGGGCGGGGGCCCAGGTCTTGTGCTCGTCGTTGTAATACAGGTACGCGCTGGAGGCGGGCGCGGTGTAGTCGCCGGGCACGGTGGCCACGAGGTCCAACGGGATGGTCTTCTGCTCGGCGGGCTTGAGGTCGCGGAAGTAGAGAATCACTTCGCGCGCGCGCGTCTCGTAGAACGCAATCAGGCCCTTGTCCTTGAGCTCCTTGAGCTGCCAGGTCTGGAAGGTGAGACCGCCGGGGAGACCCACGCGCGCCAGCGTCATGGGCTGACCGTTCTGCGTCTTGTTGATGACCACGGCGTTGAGGCGCACGTTCTCACCCATCTTCACCTCCGTGCGCTCCAGCGACGTCTTGAGGCCCACCACCGCCTCCGCGCTGCTGGCGGGCTGCGCCGAGCGGAACTCCACCGCCACGCTGTAGGGCAGCTCCTCCTTGCCGTTGTGCTTGACCTGGATGGTGTTCTTCCCGGGACGCAGGTGCTGGCCCAGCGTGGTGAGCTCCACCGGCTCCCGACGACCGGCCTCGTACCTCTGCTCCTCCACCTTGTTGCCATTCACGTAGACGGTGATGGTCCCCGCGGACTGGGTGCGTCGCGTGGCGTTGGCGTACTGGGTCATGGCCTTGAGGGCGAGCACGGTGGCCTGCGTGGCCCCCCACTGGCCAAAGCCGCCGCGGTTGTTGGCCAGCCACTGCACGCCGCGGTCCACCTGCGCGCGGGCATCACCGCTCTTGAGCAGCGCCATCACGGCCAGCGAGGTGGTCTCGATGTGGAGGTTCTGCCCGCCGCTGCGCGTGATGCTGTGGTTGGCCTCGGTCCACGCGCCGTCCTGGCCCTGCATGCCCGCCAGCTTCTGCGCCGCCGCCTTGCCCTCCGACTTGCGCGCCGGGACGTTGAGCAGCGTGTTGGTGGTGAGCGCCAGGATGTATGCGTCGTGCGTCTCCCTGGCGGTGCGGGAGGCCAGATCCAGCTCGGCGTCCAGGTCGGTGAAGCCGGCCTCGGTGAGCGCGTAGGTGATGTACGCGTTGGTCACCTCCGGCGAAGCCGCGCCGAAGCTGTCCAGCGCCTTGGGATCACGCTGGTAGCCGCCCTTGCCGTCGCGACGGCTGCGCAGCCACGCCGCGGTGCGGGCCATCATGTCGCTGTCCACGTCGCCATGGACCTGCTTCATGTCCGCGAACTCCACCAGGCCGTAGGCGGTGAGCGCCTCGTGGCCCGGGTCGGAGCCGAACCATTCATAGCCCTTGTTCGGGCTCTCATAGCCAACCAGCCGCTTGTAGCCGGTGTCCAGCAGCTTGGCGCTGCGTTCCATGAGCTGCGGGTCGTCGACGTTGTGCTGCTTGAGGTACTGCATGACCATCACGTTGGGATAGTTGGTGCTGCTGGTCTGCTCGAAGCAACCTGAAGGCTCCCGAAGCATGCCCTCCAGGCCGCTCACCAGCGTGGCCACCGGGCTGGGGTACACGCGCACGCTGGCCACCACGCTGCCGGGCACCGCGGCGCCCAGGTCCACGTCGTGGGACACGGTGTCCTTCACCTGGCCGCTGCGTGCCCACTGCTGCGGGAAGCCCACGGGGGTGACCACCACGTCGCGGGAGAACTCATCCTTGAGCCCGCCCGCCGCCGAGTAGAACGCCACCTTGCTGGTCCCGGAACGGCCCGTCACCTCGACCGGATAGAACAGGCTGTTGCGCGTCCCCGCGGCGAGCTGGCCCGGCTTGCTGGCGGCCGGCTGGGTCAGCGTCAGCAGGTTGCCGAACGTGGCGTCGAGCTCGATGTCCAGCGGCTTGTCGCTCTCGTTGGTCAGCGTGAGGGGCAGCAGGAGCTTGTCGCCGGCGCTGACTTCCAGGGGGAGCTTCACGCTCATGCTGAACGGCAGGCTGGACTCGAACACCGTCTCATCCCGACCCGCCAGCCCGCCGCCAACGCCCTCACTGAAGACGCGGAAGCTGGTGACTGCGTCGGAGAGATAGAACGTGACGGTGGCCTTGCCGTCCTTGCCGGTGAGCACGCTGGGCTGCCAGTGGATGGTCTCGCGGAAGTCCGTGCGCGGGCCGGTCTCGTCGCCACGGTAGACGGGGGCGGGGAACACGCGCACCGGCGCCCAGCTCCACGCCGCGGCTTCCTTCTTCTTCTCCGCGCCGGCCCAGTCCTTGTCGGCCACCGCCTCCTGGGCGGGCACCATCTCGTCGCGCGCCTCCATCTCCATGGCCATGTTCATCCGCGCGCCGGCCATGGGCTTCTCCTCACGCGCCACCTTCTGCGCCACGACGGCGGGCGCCTCGGCGGGAGCGGCGGGTTGGGCAGCGGGCGGTGCGGCGGGAGGAGGCGGAGGCGCGGCGGCCACCTGCTTCTCCATCACGTCACCCTTCGCACCCGCCTTCGCGGGCATCTTCGGCGCTGGCGCGAAATCCATCTGACGACGTGGCCGGGCACGCACGGCACCACCCTCCGCGTCGTCCATGGGCATGGCGCCCGCCGCCATGGGCATGGCCTCCGCGACGCTGCTGGGCTCGGGGATGGGCGGAGTGAGCGCCTGGTGCCACTCGAACCGACGGTAGCCGCGCGTGCCCATCAGCAGGTCCATCGCCAGCGCGCTCTTGGCCTCGGTGAGGTCGAAGTAGACGTTGGGCTCCTCCACCTTCCCGGGAATCTCCGGCTCCAGGAAGATGCGGCTGAGCATGTGGCCGGTCTTGTCGTCGGCAAAGCTGATCACCGTGTCATCCACGACGGAGAGCGCCAGCTCCGACGGAATGGGCTGACCGCGGGAGTCCGTGGTGGTCACCGTCAGCGTCACCTGCTCACGCGGGGAGTAGCCCTTCTTGTGCGGCTCCACCTTCACCTGCAGGGTGTTGCGACGGTTGCGGAACACCAGGCGCTCCGCGAGCGGATTGAAGTCCTCGTCGAGCACGGTCACACGCGCAATGCCCGGCGCGCGCGCCAGCGCTTCATCCCTGGGCTGCAGGTACACCACCGCGGGCTGGCCTTCCTTCACCTCGACGGCGGCGGTGTCGAGGTGGTTGTCACGCAGGCTCGCCGTCACCAGGACCTTGCGGGAGTCACTGCAACGCACCTGCGCGCGCAACGCGGTGAGCTCACCGTCCAGGTCGTCGTAGGTGGAGAGGACGCAGCCGGCCTCCGCGGCGAGCGGGAAAGCGTAGTGCTCCGTGATGCCCACCGGGCGCGTGATCTCCGCGTGATAGGTGCGTCCCGTCGAGGGGGTGAAGGTAACGCGGCCGAGTCCGTCGTGGTGCGTCTTGAAGGTGGCCACCGCGTTGCCATGGTCGTCGACGACGCGGCCTTCCACGTCGGCGGGCTTGCCAATGGGATTGCGCGCCTCCAGGTACATGCGCGTGGGCACGCCCGCGACCATCTGGCCACCCTCGGGAAACAGCGAGAACTGCAGCTTCTTGAGCACAATGGGAATGCGCTTGCTCACCGACTCCGTGACCCCGCCATCCTCGACGAGGACGGTGAGCAATCCGTCGCCCACCTGGATGTCGCGGGGCAGGTTGAAGCGCACCAGGGCGCCGCCTTCCGTGTTGGTGCGCGCGCTGACGCGCGGCAGGTCCGCCCCGTCCAGCCGGATGGCCGCCACGACGGGATGGTTCCCCATGGCCTCGCCGGTGGGCCGCTTGAGCTCCAGGGTGGCCGTGACCTCGTCGCCGGCGCCGTAGGCCTTGCGCACGAACTCCAGCTTCTTCTTGATGCGCGGCGGCTCGTACGTGCTGAGGATGATGGGCCGCTCCTCGCGCTGGTCGTCCATGGTGTGCACGCGGATGAGGTATTCGCCGCCCTGGACACCGTCGGGGAGCTCGAAGTCATTGGTGCTGGTGCCACGCTCCTGGCGCACCATCTTGTTCAGCACCACCGCACCCTTGGGACTGATGAGCTCGTAGCGCATGCCCTGGTTGCGGGGACTGCCGGTGAGGTCACGCGCGGTGAGGTCCCACGTCTTGATCCACACCGTCTCACCGGGCTTGTAGAGCGGCTTGTCCGTCTGGATGTGGATGCGCCGCAGCCCGCGCGACTCGAAGTAGCTGGAGATGCGCTTCTGCAGGTCTTCCGCCTTGGGGGCCTGCGCCAGTCGCGGTGTGGCCTGCGGGGCGGGGTCCGCCTTCACCGGCGGAACAATGGCCTTCTTGCCGGGCGCCGCAGGGTCCACCTGGGCAGGCGGCGGCGTCACGGCGACCGGAGGCGGCTTCACCGGGGGCGTGGTGGGCGTGGCGTCGGGCGGCGAGGGGGGCGGCTTGCAGGCGATGAACGCAGCAAGGAGCGCAACCGGGAGCAGCGGTGCCTTCATGGATGACCTCACGGGGTGGACGTTGGATCCGTGACTGGGTGTGAACGGGCGGCAGCGGGAAAGGATCTGACGCTGCTAGGGGAGGGCGGAGTCAAGGAAGGTGCTGACGCGCGAAAAATAGGCCTCCGGGTCCTGCTCGAACCCCTTGGTGTGCTCGACCCCGGGTAGCAGCCACAGCTCATCCCGGGGATTCCGCGACGCCGCCTTGAGACGACGGCTGTGCTCCGCGGGAATGCGCGAATCCGCCTCCCCGTGGATGAACAGGATGGGCCGCGGCGCGATCCCGGGAACCGCTTTCATGGGCGGGATGTCTTCCATGTCCAGGTCATGCGCCACGCGTCCCACCCACATGATGCCGGGCAGGAACACCGTCGAGGAGAAACCCACACGACGCGCGATCTCGCCGTTCATCAGGTCGCGCGCGTCGGCGAAGGGGCTGTCCGCCACCACCGCCGCCACCTCGGGAATCATGGCCGCGGAGAGGAGGGACGTGGCCGCGCCATACGACGAGCCATGCAGCGCCATGCGACCCGCCTTGAAGCCGCGCTGCAGGAGAAGGTCCACCGCGCCGCGCACGTCGAGCCGCTCACGCCAGCCGAGGCCGAGGTCTTCTCCGTCGGAGGCGCCCTGGGAGCGGAAGTCAAACACCAGCACGTTGAAGCCGTGGTCGACGAAACGTCGCACCAGGCCGGGTGAGTTGCCGCTGAAGCAGTTTCCGTCGAGGCCGTGCAGCTTCACCACCGCGCGGTCCCGCCCGGGCGCGGGAAAGAACCAGCCGCGCAGTGTAATTCCGTCGGCGGCGGGGAAGGTGACCGCTTCCGCCGTGAAACCCGCCTCCACCGGCGTGCGCTCCAGGGGACGACGCTTTCCCTTCAGCGCCATTCCCAGGATCACCGCGCAGATCACCACGTAGTTCACGCCGAGTGACGCGAGACCCACGCCGGCGCGCAGGGCCAGTCGAGCGGGGCGCGAGGGAACGGTGGCGCTCATGGCACTGATGCGTACTCCGCACGGTGCGGGACACCAACCGCGTTGACGGATGCCCGCCCGCGGTGGGACGCAGTGCGTTGTGACGCCGGTGCTCGAGCTTGAGGACGTGGTGGTGCGGCTGGGTGGACGTGTCATCCTGGACGGCATCTCCACGACGTTGGAACCCGGTGCGGTGTCGCTGCTGTTGGGACGCAGCGGGACGGGGAAGAGCGTGCTGCTCAAGGCCGCGACGGGTTTCCTGCCCATGGAACGCGGCACGGTGCGCTTGCAGGGCGTGGCGGTGGATCCTCGTCGGGACGCGGCGCGCATCCGGGAGAAGGCCGTGCTGGTCCACCAGGACCCCGCGCTGCTGGACGAGGAGACGGTGTTGGACAACGTGGCCCTGCCCTTGCGGTGGCGGCGGGGCCTTGGGAGAAAGGCGGCAGAAGAGCGGGCCATGCATGAGCTGGCGCGCGTGGGGGCGCAACACCGCGCCCGGGACGTGGCCGTGGATCTCTCCGCCGGGGAACGCAAGCTGGTGGCGCTGGCGCGCGCGTTGGCCGTGGAGCCCACCGCCCTCCTCCTCGACGAGCCCACCACCGGCCTCGACCTCGCCTCCGCCGCGCGCGTGGGCAGGACGTGCGGGAGCATTGCCGCGGGCGGGACCGCGCTCTTGGTCGTCACCCACGACGTGGAACCGTTCCGCGACGTCGCTTCGCAGGTGTGCGTGCTCGGCGGTGGTCGCATGCTGAGCGCGCAGTCCGCCGACGAGGCGTTCCGTCATCCCAGCGCCGCGCTCCACCAGCTGCTCACCGCATCCGAAGAGGGCCCGCTCACGGCCGCGGCCCAGGAGCCCTGACGTGGAATCCTCACGCACGCTGGAGATCAAGGTCGGTGCGTTCGTGCTGGGTGGCCTGGCGGTGCTGCTGTTCTTCTTCTTTGTCGTCGGGAATCCCACGTTCGGGCCGGGCATCATGCTGAAGCTGGACTACGCGTTCACCGGGCCCATCAAGCAGGGCGCGGCGGTGAAGATCAGCGGCGTCAACGTGGGCAAGGTGCGGGAAGTGGAGTTCATGGGCGCGCGCCCCGCCGACGCCCGCCCCGACCATCCCATTGTGCGGCTGCATGTCTTCGTTGAGCAGCGCGCGCAACCCCTGGTGACCGAGGGTTCGCGCTTCTTCGTGACCACGCTGGGCGTGCTGGGGGAACACTACGTCGACGTGGTGCCGGGACCCGCGGGAGCCTCGCAGATTGGGGATGGCGCCACCGTGCGCGGGGTGGATTCTCCTCGGACGGACATGCTGATGGCGCGCATGGCGCAGATGATGGACCAGATTGGATCCATCCTGGACCGCAACGAGGTGCAGCTGGTGGACCTCATTGGCAGCGCTGCGGCGCTCATGAAGCGCGTGGACGCCGCGTTGGGCAAGACCGACGTGAGCGCGTTCCTTGCCGACGTGCAGCTGGTGCTCACCGACGCGCGCGACGTGCTCTCCGCCGCCCGCACCGTGCTGCAGGACCCCGAGGCGCTGGCGGCCATGGTGCAGGATGGTCGCGTGATGGTGCGCGAGGGGAAGGTGATGATCGCCGACGCGCAGGGCCTGCTGACGGAGGTGAAGGACACCGCGCCGCAGATGCTCAGGCGCGCGGACTCACTGCTGGTGACGGCGGAGGGCATGAGCGTGCGCGTGGATGCGTTGCTGCGCGCGTTGGAGAAGGCCGGCTACACCGACGAGAAACGGCTGTCCGCGCTGCTGTCGCAGAGTGAGACGGTGATGGGGCGTGCGGACAACCTCAGTGCGCGCGCGGACGTGCTGTTGCAGCGCATCGAGAAGGGCGAGGGGACCGTGGGCAAGTTGATGAAGGACGAGGACGTCTACCGGGACCTCAAATCGCTGCTGAAGGAGATTCGGGAGAATCCCTGGCAGCTCATGGTGCCGGGGAAGGGCAAGGACCGCTGACGAACCACGGCGTCGTCGTCACGTTGTCCGCGCAACCCGCCACCCGTTCCTGCGGAATGCCCAGGCACCTCGTTATCGCTCAGCACCCGGTTTCACGCGGGCGACCCATGCGCGTCGCACCGCGGACGGGAGCGTCATGGAGAGCGTGCTGCGCGCGGGGGTCCTGCTGGGCTTGGTTGGCGTCCTCGGCTGTTTGCCCGCCGCGCCGACCGAAGGCGGCACCACCACGGGCGGGGTGACCACGGGCGGCGCGGCGACGTCGTCGTCATCCAGCAGCTCCTCCAGCTCTTCCTCCACCGGCGGCGTGGGCACCACCACCAGCACCTCGGGCGGTGTCGTCGGGGTGACGTGCCCGGAAGCACTGCAGACCGGTCAACCCCTGTGCGCGGGAAGGTGCGGCAACGGCGTCGTCGACTCGTGTGAGATCTGCGACAACGATGTCTGCGACCGCTTCAGCGAGGTCTGCGACACGGACGCGCTCCCCACCGCGTCGTGCGCGGAGCTGGGGTTCACCGACGGGCCGGTGCGCTGCACTTCCGCGTGCACGTTGGAGACGAGGGAGTGCGGCAGCTGCGTCGAGCTTCCGCGCGTGGCGTCTTGCGGGATGGTGCAGGCCGCGCATGTGGCCACCGCGGGCTACCTGGATGCCGCGGCCCTGGGCTCCGACATTGCCGTGGTTCTCCTCTACAACGACCCGCTGTTCGACCCCCTGGGCTATCCCAACGTGCAACTGCCGGGAGACCGCGCCGCCGAAGTCGTGGTGCTTGCTCCAGACCTCACCCCACGAACAAACACGTGCCTGGTCACCGGTGACCTGCGTGACGTGGGCATTGCCACGGTGGATGGCGGCTGGCTGACGGCGTGGATTGAGCAGTCGGACCTGGTGACGGCGTGGATCAGCGTTGACGGCGAGGTCTTCAACGGGGGCACGCGGATTCCCGGCGCGCGCAGCGTGGAGCTCATTGCGGGTGACGGCAGCGACGTGCTGGCCCTGTGGTCGGACCACGAGAACGGTCTGCGCGCGGCCATCTTCGGCCCCCGCGGCGAAATCCGATGGATAGGCGAACCTCCACTAACCAACGCGCTGTTCGAGGCGGGATTCGGGCACCCGGATTATGACGGTGTCTTTGCCGGTGACCGCTACCTGGTGGCCGCCACGACGGGACCGGACCTCTCCATTGAGCTCACGGCGGTGACGCGCGCGGGAAACGTCGAGCGGGTGCACGTGTTGCCGGGGCCGCACCTGGGATTCCCGCGCGTGGCATGGAGTGGCCAGGACGCGAAGCTGGTCTACACGGAGTACGCGGGTTACGTGCAGGCGCGTCAGCTGTTCCTTCCCCTCGACGACACGGGACGGCCCGTGGGGGAGCCCACCGTCATTGCGCGCGCCCCGGTGTTCACCACGGACTCGCCGGTGCTGGCCGTGGGGCAGGAGACGTGGGTGCTGCGGGGCATCATGACGGCGGTGCCGGTGGTGCGCTTCGCGGACGCGCTGGACGTGGTGGTGCTGGATGCGATGGGCGTCGAGTTGCAGGCGCCGTTCCGGTTGGAGCGCGACCCGGGAGAGGTGTACGCGTACCGGTTCTTCCTCGTCGACGAAGCGCCCATGGTGATGTGGCTGGCGCATCACGAGGGAGCGGCGAGGTTGATGACGGTGAGATTGAAGCCGGGTGTCGCGGGCCCCGCGAGGTGAGCGGGTGCGGATGGTGGTCCGCTGGCGCCGGTGCAGCGCTCTGTCGTCGCTCGGCGGGCGTTGGTGGAGCGGTCGTCGAGCAGTGGTGAAGTGGGCGCGCTGCGGTTGGGGCGCGGTCTGCCGGGATGCCTGGGCAACGTAAGCCACTGATTCGGCTCAACAGCGAAGCTGGGCGAACTGCTTGCGCGGATGAAGAAAGGCCGAAGCGCATCGGCCAGCCGACCGACCGCGGGGTTCTCCCTTGTCACGCGACCGATTGGGGAGCAGGCTGCGCCTCATCAAAACGCCCGCCAAGGCGTGGGCATGGCGGAACATGGCGATTGTCGAGGAGCGGTTGGCGCGAATGGGCGGGGGGGAGACGTTGGGCGCGCTGGTGCAGCAGGGGCGGTACCACGAGAAACTCTTCAATCGCAGAAGGCGAAACCGTTTGAGCCGTGTGACTACCTTTGCCTCGGCCACGTTGTTTGGGGCGCTCGTGGTGTTGGGTGCGTGCTTCGGAGCCCCGAACACCAGCGGGTCGGTTTGTGTTCCGAAGACGGAACAAGATCTGAAGAGGCTGGCTGAACTGGGTGAAGTCTCCTGTTGGGTTACGATCGAGGAGACATCCCTTCAGAGCTTGGACGCGCTCATCGGGCTCCGCACCGCTCCTGGGATGCTAATCAGGCAAAACGACCTGTTAAACGATCTCGATGCTCTCTCGTCGGTTTCGTCCATCGAGCACTTCACGCTGGACGAGACGGAGGCTGAAGAGCTCAAGCTGGGGGACCTGCACGCTGAGGAGATTGCGGTGTCCGGGTTTGATTCGCCCGGTATTCGGAAGCTCTCGTCGAACAGGACCACCTTGACGAAGCTGGACCTGTACCGAAACAGCCGCCTCACGCTCCTCGAGTTCCCGACGCTGCAAAGCATCGGGACATTGCGAGTCAAGATGAACGGCCAACTTGCTGACCTGTCGGCGTTCGGGGCGCTTCGCAACGCGGATTTCCTGGAAGTTGCTGAGAACCCAGACCTTACGCACCTCGCGCTCCCGGCGGAGTTCAGGGCTGGCACCTCCATTGTGATCACCAAGAACCCGCAGCTTGAGGCTTCCGAGGCCCAGGCGTTCGTCCAGGCCCAGCAGGAGCTGGGGTTCAGCGGCGGTGTCACGGTTTGCGGCAACAAGAACGACCAGCCCTGTGCGGAGTAGCGTCCCAGCGATGGGGGCGGTCGAGCGTAGGCGCCCAAATCGTCGAGGACGCCGGGTGCTCAGCCCTCCCCGTGGACGCCTGCGCATTCTCCACCCCAGGCTCGGCACCCACCGCTCATCCCGCCGCTCTGCCCTCTAATCTAATCTAATTCGGCGGCCAAGGTCGGCGGGAACGATGAGGTCTTCCACATTGGTGTGATAGGCGGGCCGCTACGCCTGCCACATGGGCAATACGACCCCGAGAGGCTGGTGACAGGGCCACGGGAGCTACCGGCAGTAGCCACCCGCGCACTCGGCGGGCGCCTCGACGGGAAAGCCGGCCGGACAGTCCTCGTGGGAGACGCAGGGCCGCGTACAGACCCCGCCAGCGTCGACCGCGCAGTGGAGGCCGTGATCGCACACCTCGTCGGAGAGGCAGGGATCCCGGTAGCCCCCGCGACCACAGGCGAGCGACAGCACCGCCATGATGCAGATTCCCAGACGCCGCCACCACCCGGCGGACGGCGCGTCACAGGGAGCGCAGGTAGCAGAGCAGCGCATCGAGATCCTCGTCGTCAAGGTGGGATCCGTGGCCCATGCGGTCCGTGCGCACCCAGTCGGTGATCACGTTCTCCAGCGTGGCCACGCTTCCGTCGTGGAAATAGGGCGCGGTCCGCCCCACGCCGTGCAGCACCGGCGTCTGGAACGGAAGCCCCAGCTCCGGGTGCGCCAGGTTGTCGGTATGGTGCTCGCCGACGTGGCAGCTGGCGCATCCCACCTCCGGGTCGTGGAAGAGCACAGCCCCACGGGCGCGCTGCGAGGCCAGCGCATCATCCGCCGCCGTTGCGCTGTCCGGCGCGGGCAGGATATCGATGTACGCCGCCAGCGCGTCCAATTGCTCGTCGTCCAGTCCCACGCCGCCCATGACCCGGGTCACGGTCAGGTTGAGGTCGCGGTGGGTGGTGACTTCTCCCAACCAGTGGAGAGGTGCGGTGGTGGTGGCGATCCCCACGCGCCCCTCCGCGGCGCCCGCCAGGGACGGCGTGTTGCGAGGGCCGAAGGGTGTCTGCCAGGTGCGGCCGTCGTGGCGCCCGTCGATGTGGCAGGTGGCGCAGGTGACGCCTTCCGACGACGTCATGGTGGGAAGGGTTCCGTCGTGGAACAGCCGCCGGCCCAGGGCTTGCGCCGGCTCCAGCGTCACCTCGGCGAGCGGGATGGTGACCGTGGGCTGAACCTGGGGAAATCCCACTGCCGCGCAGTCATAGGTGGCGGACCCGGGGACGAAAGACGGCACCCGGATCCGGGTCAGCGTCAGGTCCGCGCTGTTGTGCACATAGAGGTGAGCACCATCCGGGGAAAGCGCCACACCGTCCGCGCCGTGCCCAACGGGGGCCACCGCCGTCGGGGCGCTGCCGTGCTTGAAGGGCCTCAGCGCGTCTCCCACCGGCCACATCACCACGTTCCGGGAGCCGCGTCCCACCATCGCCATTCCCGCACCACCGTCGAGGTAGACCGCCGCGACGGGGTCGCTCATCTGCTGGTCACAGAAGGTCCGCCCCTCCCCCGGGACAATGGGTCCCCCGTAGGCCGGGGCGTTCGGGAAGCGCAGATCCACGACGCTGAGGCCTGGCCGGATGCGATCATCGTCCTGCGGTCGCGCGTAGTACCCGGCGGTGGTGAAGACGGATGGCGACGGTCTTCCGTCGGCAAGGTTGCTGTCGGGGAGGTGCGTGTGCACCAACGCCACGCCCGCGCCGAGGGGCAGGATGGTGGGTACGCCCTGGCCGTTGGCTCGCCACGTCTGTCCCGCGCGGTCCGACGCCGGCAAGCGATCGAGGAGCATCGTCGACTGCGCCGCGGGGCGAGGGTCGAAGCGCTTATCCCGCGTTAGCGCCGGGTCGAGTACCGAGAGGCGCCCGCCGCGACGGTGGGTGACGACGAGCCGGTTGCCCTCCAGCATTGCCAGTCCATACGGCTCGTCGGCCGGGAGCAGGACCCGGTCGACCACCGACCCGCGGTCCAGGTCCACCAGCGCCAGCGCCCGCTCGGCGTGGAGCGCCACCACCACGTGCGTATCGTCGACAAACGCCACCCCGGCAGGCTCCACGCCCACCACGTGCGTGGCCACCGCGGCGCGCTGGGACACGGAGAACACGGAGATGCTCCGGCCGCGCGCATTGGTGACCACGACCCGGTCGCCACGACGGGTCAGCTGCGCGGGGCCGGGCCCGGTAGGTACGCGTGCCGCAACCTCCACGCCGCTCACGAACACCAGCGCGTCGTGGTCGGCGTCGAGCGCGAGGACCGTTCCGTCGTCCAACACGGCAACGGTCGAACTCGGCGGCGCCGAGCCGGGAGCCGGTGGGCGGCCACACCCGACGGGAAACGACAGCGCGAGCAGCACGAACACCTTCTGCAGGGTGGACTCCGTCATGGACAGGGGCCTCCTTTCCCGGGAAGGACGTCGCGGAGACGCACGTAGGCCCAGTAGCGCGCGAACCAGCTGCCTGCCCGCAGCACGGTCAGAAGAGCCGCTGCGACGACGGCAACAACGAAGCCGTAGACGAGGTAGTAGGACGATGACAGCAACACGATCGTCCCGAAGAAGGCCGCGTACAGACTCAACCAGATGAGGACGGCCAAGCCCCACCAGCCCGGGGGCGGAACCATCCGGGCCAGTGCCGGGGCGGCAACCAGCGCGCCTGCCGAAACCGCGAGGAAGGGGACTGCGGGCGCCACCGCCAGCGGCGCGACGACGAGGAGCTCGGGAACCACAGCCGCGAATGCCGCTACTCCTCTGCGTGGGCTCGGCCGGCGCAGCTGCGTTCCCACCAGCCATCCCGCCAAGTCGCCCCCGAAGACGTTGGCGAGCATCAACGGCGCGGAGAGGAGGACGAACGCCGCGGCGCTGAGCAGCGCGAAGCCGAAACCCAGGAAGGACGCCCATGCCAACGTCGCCGGCCCCATTCTGGCGGGGGAGATGCCGGCCTCCCAGGCAATCAGCGTCGTCCAGGCGACCCACCCACCCGCCAACGCCGACGCCGCCAGCAGTAAGTTGACGCCCAACGCCGCACCGACACCGCTGAGGATCCCACCGACGTGACCGATGCGTTCGCGATGCTCAACGCACTTCGTGGCGGCCATTGGAGAGGCGCCCACCGCCGGGGGGGCTGGCTCACTCGCCTTCAAGGCCACCAGCAAACCAACGGAGATGAGCGTTCCCCACGCCATGGCCAAGCCGCGTGCACGTGGAATGCCGATTCGATGCGTTGGCGCGGGCGTCAAGGCGCTCCGACGTGAATCGGCTCGCGCGCTCTATCAGCATTCTCACGCAAGGCGAGTGAACGCCGTGTGGGTTCCCGTGGCGTCCACACCGCTTTCACCGGGAACCCGCCGCGAGGAGGAGGCTGGTCACCACGGACCCTACATCGCGTCAGCGGCGTCACGCGCTGCCGAGGAGGACGGGAAGGAGCGCAGCGGGTCGGCGTCGTCGTCGTCGTTACGGACGCTCGGCCCAACCGGGTCACCGGTCACCGGAGACCGAGTTGTTGCGGATAGCGATGCGCGTTCAAGTGCCAAGCCTCGTCGACGCTGATCGCCTTCCGCGAGCGTTCACCCGCAGCGGGTCTCCTGCCGGCGTCCACGGGAGAAACCCACAAGGGTGGGTAGAAGGAAAAGGCCTGATTGCCTGACACGTTCGAGAGCTCGGCCCTCCATCCCTCCCATCGATCCTCTCCGTAGAACCCCGCAATGCGGTCGGCATCTGTTAGCCAGTAGAAGAAGTCGGTGAAACCCAGGTCCGTTTCCTCCCACTCCAAGGTGTCTGGCGCGAGGTAGAGCACGTGATTGCTTGGACCCGGCAGCCCGCCGCCGTTGATTGCGAAGAAACCGCCGAGGACGTCGTCAGCAAACAGCAACGCGCCTGACTGGCGCACCCTCGCTGGTGGTTCACCAAGACCGTTCCAGCTCGCAAGATCGCGCGGGAGGCGCGGGTGTCCGGAACCGAGGAGGCGAACCCATCCCCCATCCATGAGAATTCCGCCCGTCTGGTACGCCAACGCGCCAAGAGTCGAGTGTGTTGTCACCTGTAGTGCCAGGAGCGTTGCTTCAGCGCGTCCGGGCCCGGCGGGCAACACCTCAACGCGTTCCCCGCCGTCCTCCAGCGCTTTGCGCATCTCCGGCCACGCGGAATCCGCGACGACCAATTCCTCGATGCTGCGCGGGCCCATGGACGAACTCCGAAGCGGGCGCGGATGTGCCGCGATGACGACAGGATCAGCCAACGGAACGCGCGCGTTTCCGCCATCCCACGCTCGGCACCCATCGCTCATCCCGACGCATCCCGAGAATGGCCACGATGACGCCAGCGAGCATGATGAACCCGAACATGTCGTACGGAACGCGGTAGCGGCTGTCGCCGTAGAACAGGAAGCCCACGGGCAGCACCGTGGCCAGCTGGATGAGCAACCACCGCTCCGGCCGACGGTACCGTGCCAGGAACACCACGAAGGGCAGCAGGAACAACAGCCCGTGCGAATAGGACTTGTTCGCCCAGTTGCTGATCTTCGCGAAGCGACCGGAGTTGGGCGGCCAGGGATCCGCGGGCGCGAACAGGTCTTCCACGTTGGTGTAGATGCGCTCCAGGTGCTTCCAGCCTTCCTCCCTGATGCACTTGAAGCCTTCGTCGAAGAAGTAGTCGTTCTCCCAGGCCATGTGGCCCTTGATGACCACCTTCTTTTCCGGCTTGCCCTCGTTGTTCACGCGCTGGATGCGCACCGGCGCCGCAAACGCGTACCAGCTCCCGCCGCCCTTCTCGTGCGTCTCGACGTGAACCACGTCGCAATGCCCCTGGTAGAAGTTGAAGCCAGCATTCCCGCTCATGCCCATCTTGATGCCCGCCGCGTGGCTGTTGAGCCGCATGGCGCCCACGCACGGGAGGATGAACATCAACGCCAGCGCCACCGCCTCCCGGATGCGCACGAACGGGAAGCGCAGCGAGAGCAGCGGCACGCCGATGAACATGGCGCCAATGGCGAACTGCGGGCGGATGGTGGCGGCCATCCCGGCAATCAGACCCGCCACCGCGTACACGCCCGCCCGACGCCACGGCCGCGCGGGATCCATGTCATACGCAATGAGCCCGACGAGCAACGAGAGCGCCATGAAGCACGCAAACGGGCTCTCGCTCATGAAGAAACCGGTGAAGATGGTGAAGGGCCAGTGCAGCATCAGCCCCAGCATGGCGAGCGCGCCGGCGAGCGGATGGCGGAAGAGTCGCAGCGCAATGAACCCCACGGCCCACACGGTGACGAACGCCAGCACCCACCACAGCCACTGGTTGTATTCCATCCCCTTTTCCTTGCTCCCGGCGAGACGGAAGAGGGGCGCCATCAGGATGTGCGTGCCCGGCGGATAGAACGTGTCAAAGCGGTTGAGCGTGATGTTGGGCGCGGCCAGTCGCCAGCCGCGGTCCACGTAGCCCGCCATGTCCGACCAGACGAAGTTCTTCGGGTCGTGCATGCGGAAGATGAACCACCAGCGTTGGATGACCGCGGCCACCAGGAGGCTGAGGAAGCCGGCCCAGCTCAGCATCATCAGCGGGCCCTCGGCGCGCAGGTCCTGCCAGCGGTCGCGCGCCGTCCGACGGGGCAGGGGCATGATGGGCGGCACGAACGGTGCGCCAGCGTCGGGCGGGGGCGGGGGTGTCGTCGCCGGAGGGGCTCCCGGCTCGCTGGGGGACTGCGCGGTCGGGTCGGTGGTGGTCGTCGTCACGGCGGGCGAACCTTGGGGCGGAGGGCACGGGACGCGCAAGCTCCGCCGCCCCCGCTGCTAGTGGCTTCTCCCGGCCCAGGCAAGCCGCAGGTCAGCGGTACTCCTCCAGCCGCAGCTCGCGGCGGGTTTCCACGTCGTGACGGCGGGGGTCAGCCCTCACCGGCGTGCGGAACCAGGCGGGGCTTGCGGACCCGGGGCTCCAACTCCAGCCCGGCATACAGCTCATCCACCGGGAACTGGGCCGGCACCGAGGTCAAACGAACGACGTCGCCGGGGCCGTGGCGTTGCAGCGTCCAGGTGCCGTCGTCATTCCGTCGGAAGACCTCGACGCACGGGTCATGCTGGTCGACCAGCAGATACTCCCGGAAGGACGGGAGCGTGCCGTACCCCGCGAACTTCTCGCCCCGATCCTCCGCCTCGGTGGCGTCGGAAAACACCTCCACGATCAGCGTGGGATTGGTCACCGCGTTGCGGTCATGCTCCGCCCGCACCAGCGGTCCGCACACGACGACAGCGTCGGCAAAGGTGGCGCGGTTGCGCGCCGCGACGAAGAGCTTGAGATCGGAGCTGAAGGCGACGCACGGCCCAGCTCCGAGGTTGCGTGACAATGCAGCCGTCACGCGCGCCGACAACGCGGCGTGCTGAGGGGAACCGCCGGCCATGTCCAGCACCTGACCGTCGAGAAACTCGTGCTTGGTGCCGAGAGCCTCCTCGAGCGCGAGGTACTCCTCGTAGGTCAGCTTGCGACCCGCGGACTCCATGGCTTGCGTTCTAGCGCGGCAGCGGTGTGTCCTCTACCGGTATTCCTCCAGCCCCAGCCGGCGTCGACCGTCCACGCCGTCGCCCAGGCAGACCCAGCGCATCAGGCGCAGCGCCTCCGCGGACTGTGGCGACGGCGCGAGCCCACCTTCCATGACGGCCAGCGCCTCCATGGCATGGGTCAGGTTGCCCGCGGCCAGGAACGCCAGGCGCGCCAGGAGCGTGCGGCTCTGCGCGAGCCACTGGGCATCCATCTCGACGGGCAGGTTCACCAGGTCCTGCGCCAGGTTGCGCGCCGCCTCCAGCGGACGACCCCGGAGCGCGCGCTGCAGCTGCTGCAACTCCGCCTTGAGCCGCGGGTGGTTCTCATGGCCCACGCCCAGGGCCGCCATGACGGCCTGACGGAGCCGCGTGACGTCGGGAACGCCCATGACCAGCGCGGGCTCCAGGCCCCAGTTCACGGCGGCAAACCCCAGCGTGAGCACCGCGCGACGCACGGCCTCCGGCGCCGTGAACACGTCTGGCCCCACCGCCAGCTGCGGCGCCGTGGTCCCCACGATGTGCGCGCCAGGATCGGACGCCGCCACGACGGGCAACGTGAAGCCCACCATGCTCCGCGCGAACCTCACGTCGCCCACCAGCGCGCGCGCCTCGTCGGCGGCCAGCGGACGCGCCTCCACGGAGGTCACCGTGCGAAGCTGGTGCACCGCCCCGGAGAGCTGCGCGTAGAGGGAGGCGAGCGCGTGGTTGTAGCCCTCGGGCGCGGCCCACGACGCGTCGACGGCGAGCTCCAGCGCACGGTCCGCGCCACGACGAGGATCATGCCAGGGCACGGTCTCCGGGAGGGTGGCCTTTCCGCCCAGCAACCGGTGCGCTTCCCCGCTCAGCGCCGCACGACGCAGGTCCTTCTGGTGCGCACGCGCCCGCGCAATCCACAGGAACGCACCGGGGAGCTCCGCGTCAGCGTCGAGGAGGTGCGTGGAGGCCATGAGCGCGTGGTCGGCGAGCAAGGGGTCGCGGGAGTACGCCTCGGCGAGCATGGCCTTCAGCGTGTTGTCCTGCGGCGCCAGCGTGTGCGCGCGGTAGACGATGTTGACGGCGCGCTCGTTGTCCTTCAGCAGGTCCAACGCCACGCGTCCCGCCTCGGCGGCCAGGGCGCTGGCCATGCGTGCATCCGGCGCCAGGGGGAGGGCGGCGTCGACATGGCGGAGCAACGCCTCGGGGTCGGGCGCACGGCGCGCACCTTCCACGGCGAGCAGGCGCACCTGCCAGTCATCACCGGCCTCGAGCGCGCGCTCGGCGTGGAAGAGCAGGGTGGCGCCTTCCGCCTTGGTGTCCTGCCGCAACGCGCGCGCGACGGAGAGATGCAGCTCCGGGGTCAGCAGCGGCTTGCGGTCCAGCGCGTGGAGCTCCCGCACCAGGTCGCGGATCAGGATGTCATCCTCAGCGGCGGCGGCCGATGAGAGCGCTTCCCAGAGCACGGAGAGGTCCGCGGGGGTCTCCTGGTGGGCTGCCACCGCGGCGCGCGCGGCGTCGGCAGCACGACCAGCATCACGCCACGCGTCCACGGCATCGAGGAACAGCGTGGCACGTCGACGACCCGCCGGCGCCGTGCGAGCGAGCGTCATCAGCACCTGCGCCGCGCGAGCGGGCTCCTCGTCACGCGTGGCCGCCACCAGGGCGCTTCCCAGCTCCACGCTGCCGGGCAGGCGATGGAAGGCCTCCTCCAGCAGCGACGTCGACGCGGCGGGGAATCCAGCATTCGTGAGGGAGCGGCCCTGCTCCAGGATCCAGCGCGCGTAGGCGGCGGGCTCGACGGCGGGGTCCGGCTCGTGCGCGTCGGTGGCCAGGGCCTTGGCGGCGCCCAGGGGATCACCGTGACGTTGGCACGCCGTCACCAACGCGTCGCGAGCCACGGTGTGATTGCGGTTGAGCTCCAGGGCGTGACGGAAGTCCTCCCGTCCGTCGCCACCGGCGGCCTCGCGCGCGGCGCCACGACGGTACGCCAGCTCCGCGGCGGAGATGTTGACGACGGAGAGGTCCACCTCGCTGGGCACGCGCTCCAGCCAACGGCCCGCCTCCACCAGGTCGCCACGACGGAAGAGGAGGTCGGAGACGGCAAGCGCGCAGCTCACACGCGAGGTGTCCGCCGCGTAGGAATCGCTGAAGGCCTGGAGGGCGCCGCTCTCGTCGCCGGTGCCGTCGCGCATCAGGATGGCCGCCCGTTCCAACAGCCCCGCGCGGCTCCCGGCATCCTGCTGCGCCATGGCCACCTTGCGCGCGAGTGCCGCGAGCTGTTCCAGCTTCCCGGACCGACGGAAACGACGCTCCAGCGCCTCGAACGTGGCCACGTTGCCCGGGTCGTGCTCGAGGAGCGCGAGGCGAGCGCCGTCGGCGGCGGAGAGATCGTTGGCGCGCTCCCACTGAGCCACGGCGTCGGTGAGGAAGGTCGCGCGCTGGGTCTCGTCGTTCTCCGCGGCCTTCTGGTACGCGCGCGCGGAATCCGCGGAACGCTCCGTCTTCGCCAGCCAGCGCGCCGCCACGGCCCACTCGGAAGACTCGCCATGTTCCGCGAGCCACAGCGCGGCGTCACCGGCCACTTCCGCGTTCCCCTCGGCGGCGGCAACCCGGGTCAGGGCGCGACTCCACGCGGCGGTGCGGGACGACGCGGGCGGCGCGGCCTCGAGGAGCCAGGGGAGAAGACTCGTCTCCGACGACGCCAGCTCGGCCAGGCGCGCGGCGGCGGATGCGGCCACGTCGGGGAAGGCCAGGGCGCGGTGAAGCGCGGTGATTTCCTCGTCGGGGTCGCGGGCGCGGTCGCGCAGCAGCTCGGCGAGACGGAGGAAGCGCGCACCGGTCTGGGGACCATCCTCCGCGGTCAACTTGCGCAGCGCCTCCAGCTCCGCATCCGTGTCGCCCGCACGACGCGCAAGCTCGGTGAGGCGCTCATTCTCCGACGGGGAGAGGGGCTTGAACGCGCCCGCGCTGCGCAATGCGTCGGCGGCGCCCGCGGGGTCATTGAGAGGTCCGCTGAGCCAGTCCGCCGCTTCACGCAGCACCCAGGCGGCTTCCTCGCGAGAGGTGGTCTGGCTCGCCAGTCGGAGCAGCAACGACGCCACCTGCGCGGCATCCGCACGCCCCATGGCCGCAGCGAGCATGATTTCCAGCGCGCTGCGATCCGCAGGGTTCGCCTCCAGTTGCGCAGCGGCCAGGCGCTCCGCCTCCTCCATGACGTCGCTGCGGGCCAGGGCGGCCACGCCGGCGGTGTGGAGCGACTGCGCAACGTGCGTGGGCACCTCTTCACGCGTGGAGAGCTCGGCCAGCGCGCGCCAGTGTTCCGCCGCGTCCTCCCAGCGATGCTCCGCCTGCGCGTCCTCGGCGAGCCACCACTGGCAGATGATGTCGTCGGGGTCGCCCGCCAGCACCAGCTCGACAAGCTCACGCGTTGCCGCGCGCGGCTCCTTGTCCTCTTCCAGCGACGAGAAGCGGTCCAGCCAGGCATGCGTCAGCTCTCGCCGTTCCTCGACGTTCGCGGTGGTGAACCGTGCACGGAGGGCCGCCACCGCGAACACCGGCTTGCGCAATCCCACCGCCGTCTCGACGACGAACGTGCACGCCGCCTGGGACGCGCGCGCGGTCTTGATGAGCAGTTGCTCGGCGCGCTGCACCTCACCGGCGCTCACCCACGCCTCGGCGGCCTGTCGCACGCGCGCGAGCTGGGCCTCGGGGTCGGATTCACCGGCGGCGCGCGTCTCCAGCATCCCGGCCACACCCGCGGGGTCGCCGGCGTCCTGGGCATAGCGCATGGATGCGTCAAACACGCGCTCCGCCATCGTGGGATCGTCGACGCGCAGGGAGCGGAGCAGCGCCAGGGCATCCCGCGGACGATCCAGCTGCGAGGCCATCACCTCCGCGGCCTCGAGGGTGAGCTGGATGGTGTCCTCGGCGTCGCTCAGGTGGGACGCGTGCACCAGCGCCGCGCACAGCCGCTTGGGGTCCCGCACCGTGCGGCCCATGCGCAGACGCAGTCGCGCGGCCGTCAGGTCCGTGGGCATCAGCTGACAGGCCTTCTCGGCGTGATGCAGCGCGCGGGTGGGATTCAGCGTCCCCGGCGAGGAGAGCAGCTCCGCCAGCTCCAGGTGGGCGGGACCGGGGCGCGCTTCCCCGTGCGCGAGTGAGGTCTCGAGGTAGCGGATGAGTCGGTCGTGCTCGCGGGAGGCGCGGGCGGCGGAGACGAGGCCCATGAGCGCACTGGCGGGGAAACCGTGCTCCGCGGCGTCACGCTCCAGTGCTCCCAGCGCGTCGCCTTCGCCCGGTGTGCGCGGCGGTTGCCGGTACGCCTGCACGCAGGTCATCAGCGGAAGATCGTCGGTGGCGGCGGCGAGGTCGTGCAGCACGTCCATGAGCCACTGGCGTGCGGAGGCATCCGGAGCATGGCCCAGGGACCGCCCAACCTTCTCGACGAGCTCCGCCTCGCCGCCGAGCTGCCCGGTCCGGTGCATGGCCTCCACGGCGCGTCGTGCATCCTCGATGCGTCCGCCCAGCTCGTACGCGGTCTTCCACCAGCGTGCGGCGTCCTGCGGGCGTGATGCGGAGACGCCCAGCGCGCGCGCGGCGTCGGCGCGGAGAGCGGGCTTGGCGTGATCACGCACCACGCGGGCCAGCACCACCTCACGCGCCGCGCGATTTCCCGACGCCGCGGACAGGACGATGGCCAGCTCGGGGGAGGGCGCCACGTCCAGGCCGTAGGCCTCCGCGGCACGCCAGGCGTCGACGGCGGCGTCCGCGTCCGTGGAGCGGCGCCACTCCCGTTCCGCCTGCATCCACAGGCCAATGGCCAACCCGCTTGCTCCTCGTCGGAACAACGCGGACTGCAGCGCGTGGACCTCCGGGTTTGCCGCGGACACCGCGCGCTCGACGAGAGCCTCTGCCGCCGCGGGGCTCCTTTCCGCCGCGGCCGCCCAGCTTCGCGCCGCACCCGCAAGTCCCCACGTGCGCTCCTCGGCGCGCGCCCGGGCCTCGGCCAGTGGGCTGTGCACATCCAACGTCTTCGCCGCTCCGACGAGAGCGCCTTCCGCCCACGCCGTCCAATCATCCGCGCCCAGCTCCGTTGCACGACGACGCAACGCGCGCAGTGCCTCCACACGCTGCTCCGACAACGCCGCCACCGCCGCGTGGTGCGAGAGTGATTGGGCGCCGTCTTCCAGCTCCGCAAGCCGCTGGTGCACCTGGACACTGCGCGGTTCTCGTCGGAGCAGCACGCGGAGCCAGGCGCGTTCCTGGGAACGGTCACCACGCCCGTGCGCAATGTCCGCCACCCGCATCAACGCGCGCGCCTGCTCCTCACCGGTGCCGTGCCGCGCCAGGACCTCCCACGCTGCTTCCGCCTGCGCGGTCTCTCCCAGCTCCTCGCTGATCGCGCACGCCCGACGGGCGAGGTCCAGGTCCGAGGGTGCACCGCTGATCAACGCCAGGATCTCGTCGAGCGCGCCGGGTTGGGCTCCCAGGGTTGCAGCACGTTCCGCCAGGCGAGCCCGCGCAATGTCCTCGAGAGCCCGCTGACCGCACTGCGCCACCCGCCGCAGCAGCTTCAGGGAGCGCGCGTTCTCCTCGGCGTGACGGAGCGCGTCCGAAGCTTCCAGCATGATCGCGGGATCACCCGACGCGTTGGCCCACGCCTCCAGCACGTCTGCCTCACCGGCGGGGCCGTGGACGTCCGCATGCGCCTTCTGTCGCGCGCGCCACGCGCGTCCGTCGGCGGGCTGGGACTGCGTCCACGCGTCGGCGCAGGTGATCGCGGTGTTTCCACCGACGTCGTTCGCGAGCTCCTGGGCCCAGGACCACTCGTTCGCGTCCTGGCGTGCAAGGAGCAGCGCGGCTTCCGCGGCCAACGCGTCCTCCTCGGCGTCCAACCAGGCTTCCGCTTCCTCGCGCAGGGCTTCGGCGGACGGCTCCACACCGCGCGCCCGTGCGTCACGCAAGGCCTCCGCAAGGCCACGCACGTCCTCGCCACGACGAGCTGCGTCGGCGCGGGCCAGGGCGCTGGAGACGTCGCCTCCGTCGGCCTGCGTCAGGCACCGCAGCGCAAGCTCGGCATCTTCCGCTCCGTCGGCGAGGACGAGGAGCTGGTCACGGGCGAGCTCGCTGCCACGCTGCGCCAGCCCGGCCAGCAAGCGGAGAGACCACGCCACGTCGCCAGAGGCCTGCGCAGCCTCGAGCCGCATCCAATCCACGGCGTCGATGCTGGCTTCTTCCTCGGCGGCAACCTCGGTCCATTTCAGCGCCTGCGGCCATCGCCCCGCCTTCCCGTGGAGCGCCGCCAGCGCGAGCGGCTCGTTGGGTCCATTCACCAGCGCCTCAAGCGCCGCGAGCTGGACCTCCTCGTCGTGATGGAGGACCGCACCGCGCAACACGGTCTCCCAGGCCGACGCAGGCAGCTCGGCCTCGGGGCCAGCGGCGCGGATGGCCTCCACCGCGGGGCCCATCTGGTCCAGGTTGATGAGCAGGTGCGCGCGCTCCAGGTGCCAATGCGCGGCGTTGCGGGGCTCCAGCTGCGCCAGGCTGCGGAGGAGGCTTTCCTGGGCGTCGACGTCGCGCGAGGCCTGCGCAGTCTGCAGGAGCTCTCTCGCCCGACGAGCCGTGGCCAACCGTGCCTGCGCCCGCTCAAGCGCCTGGCGCTGACCATCGGCGTCGAGGAGCTCCGCGCACGCGGCGGCCACCCGGTCCCACGCCTGCGCCGCGGCGGCGTCGGAACGGGCGGACTCGGCCCAGGATCGTGCCACCGCGGCCAGCGCTTCCGGACCGGATTGCTGCGCCAGGTTGCACGCCGCCTCCGCCGCCTCCGGGGCATAGCGCGCCAGGGTCTGCAGCGTGTCGACGAGCTCCGGGCGTCCCAGCCACGGACGCTTCCCCAGGTCCTCCTCAGTGAAATGCTCACCACGCAGCACACGCTCCGAGAGCGCCGCGGCGGCCAGCGTCCACTGCTCCTCCTCCGTGGCCCGGCGCTCCAATGCGCGCAGCACCCACGCGGGCCGCGCCGCCACGTCGACGGTGGCCGGGAGCACGCCGCCGCGCAGCCACCCCTGGTCCAACCAGCCCGGCGCCACGGCACCACCGCGCGCTCCGCGCCACGTGCCCGGCTTCAAGGCCACCGACACCTGGGCAAGGAACGCTTTCGGTGCTCCACGTCCTCGCGCTTCGTCGCTGTACATCCGCGCGTCGGCCACGCGCCCAACGTGGAGAGCGGCCAATGCGGCCTGCGCGCTGCGGTTCGCGGACGGCTCCAGGCGCGCCAGGTCCAGGACGGCGCGGACGATGCGTTCAGGTTGACGACGGGACGCAAGGGTCAGGAAGCGGTGTCGCAGCGCCACGTCGGTGGGGTGGGCGTCCAGCGCGTTGTAGACGCGGTCCGCGAGCGCGGCGCGACGACCCGCACGTGCCAGCGCCTGGCGAACCTCCTCCTCGACGGGAGCCGGCGCCAGGTCCGGATGTGCGCGCAGCCACGCGTCGGCGGCGCGGTCATGCTGGCCAATCTTCTGCAGCTCACGCGCCGCTTCCTCCCAGTGCGCGCGCTCACCCGACGTCTCGGCCCGCTCCATCGCCAGCGCTGCGACGGCGTCGACGTTGCCAGCGCCTGCCAGCGCCTCGGTCAGTGCGGCGTGGCTGCCGGGCTCCTGCAGGACCTCGTGCGCGCGCTTCGCCACGCTGACGTAGAGCGAAACATCACCACTGTCGCGCGCCAGCTCCGTCGCCCGACGCCACAACGCGTTGGCCTCCACGCCCTTCTGGCGCGCGGCCCATGCGCTCACCTCGCGCGCGGCGTCGGCCTGGTTTCCCGCGGCCTCCAGCAGCTCCACCAATGCGGCGCGCGCCAACCGTGACTCCGGCTGCAACTCCAACCAACGACGACACGGCGCCACGCCACGCGCCGGCTCCTCCAGGTAATCCCGCGCCAGCTCCACGGCCCGCTCGCACAACGCGCTCTCGTCCACCTCGGCGGTCCGCTTCAGCAGTTTCTCGACGAGCGCGAGCTCTTCATCCCAGCGCTCCAGCGCGGAGAGCCAGTCCGCCCGGTCGAGCAGGTCCTGCGCGGTGGGGGCGTGGATCGCGGTTGACGTCGTGACCGCGGCTTCGTGATCGCCGGCCCTGGCGGACATGGTCGCGAGCTTTCGCGCCGCCTCGTCGCCCTCGGGTGTGCCGCGCGCGGTTTCGAGGATCGTCGTGAGGGCGCGCTTCACCCCGTCCGCATCACCGCGCTGCGTGGCCCGACGTGCCCGCTCCTGCAAGGCCACCATCGGCGTGGGATGCATCTCGCACCAGCGCTCGAGGACAACGTCGGGAAGCAGGTGCAGGTCGCCCGCGGCGGCCAGCTCGGTGCCCACGTCCGCAATGGACTCCGCCGGCGCCTGCGCCGCCAGTCGCTCGACGACAGGCCAGTCCCGGTCGGAGACCGCCCACACAAAGGCCCGGCCGGCGCGCTCGACGGTGGCACGCGCCTGCACCGCCTGCTCGGCAGCCGCGATGGCGCGCTTCTTCTCGCCGGATTCCCAGAAGAACTGCGCGGCCTCGTCGAGGACGGACGCGCGCGCTTCTCCGGCCTCCATGTCCGCCACGGCGAGCAGTTGCAGGTCGGCCCGCTCCTCGGCGGAGAGCGTCGTTTCGCCCAGCTCCAGCATCAAGCGGGCCAGGCGGGGATTGCGTCGGTCCGGTGCGCGCCCCACGAGGACGAACGCCGCTTGCGAGAGCGAACGCGCGCGCAGCGCCTCGGCCGCGTCGACGACGATCTCACTCGGGACATCCAGCCCGGCATCCCACGCGGACTGCAGGGCCTTGGCCGCGGCAACCGGGTCGCGGTGCAGGGCGTCACGCAGCGCCATGACGGCGTCATCACGCTTGCCGCTCCGCAGTCGCAGCACGGCGAGACGACCGAGGAACCCCGCGGCAGCCTCGGGATCCCGCGACTCCCAGATGCGCGACAGCGTGCCCAGTGCCTCCGCTTCGCTGACCGCGTCGGAGAGCTGCGCGGAAGCGTCCAGCAGGAGGCGCCACCCGTCGTCGTTGTCTGCCTCCGCCTCCACAGCCATCCGCGCCATGCGCAGCGCCGCGGGCAGGTCCATCATGCGGATCAATTCCCGCCCCGCGGCCACGGCTCCTTCCGCAACCTGGTGGCTGTCCTGCACGTGCAGCAGACGTTGACGTGAGAGTCGCTCGTAGTCCGCCACCAGTCCCAGTCGGGATGTGGCCTCGACGGCGAGAGACAGCGCGGACACCATCTGCGGCTGCTCACCCAAAGCAGCCTTCAGCTCATCCCACGCGTCTTCCCAGCGATGCAGCGCAGCAAGGATCTCCGCCCGCGCCACCCGCGCTCCCGCCCGTGAACGCGCGTCGGGAGCCGCGGCCACCAGGTCACGCAACGCAGCCTGCGCGTCCTCCGGTCGGGAGAGGGCGCGGTACACCTCGGCCAGCGCGCGCAACGCTGACGACGACGGCGGACTTCCCGACGCCGCGGCACGGAACACCACGGTGGCCATCCGGGGCCGGTCCATCAACCCCGCGAGCATGGCGCCGCCCTCCTCGAGCAGCGGCGCCGCTTCCGGCATGCCGCGAAGACGCGCGGCCATCAGGTACGTGCGCACCATGGCGGCGGGGGAGCGGCTGCGGTGCAGGTCCTGGAGGTGTTTGAGTGGCGCGTCGGAGTAGGGCGCCAGGCGCAGCGCCTTCCGCCAGCACAGCACCGCTCGACGGGGTTCACCCAGTTTCCGCGCCCACAGCTCGCCCTCCGCGACGAGATGGGCCACGCGTGCGGTTCCTGTGCCGCGCTCGGCGCGTTGCGCGTGCAGGGTGGCCAGCTCGCGGTAGCGGTGCTGTGCGTCCAGCGTGCGCATGAGCAGCCGGACCGTCTCGTCGTCGTCGGGGTCCGCGCGGAAGGCGTGTTGCAGCGCCTCCAGCGCACGGTCCGGCCGCGAGAGCTTCTGGTCCTCGAGGAGCGCGATCCGTCGGAAGACCAGGGCGCGCTCAGCGGGCGGGCACTCGAGCGCTTCGGCGTGGCTCAGGACCCGCACGGCCTCCAGCGCGTTGCCGGCCTTCTCGTACAGCGCGGCCAGTCGGAGCACGAGACCGCGCCGGTCCATGCCGTGTTGCTGCGCGGTGGCCGGTTCACGACGAGCGAGCTCCAGCATCTGCTCGATGATCTTGATCTCGTTCTCGGACTGCTCGGCGAGCGCGGCGTTCTCCTGCGCAAACCGGAGCCACTCCAGTCGTTCCACCAGGGCGGCATCACGCTTGGCCAGCGCATCCACCACCGCCAGCGCGTCGTCGGCGGCGGCGCCGGGATTGGCGTGTGCTTCCCGACGGGTCCGACGCGCCAACGCGGGCTCATGCGCTGGCCAGCTCGCCAGGAGCTCGTCGTCCAGCGCCGCCACATCCACCGACGGCAGCTCCAGGGCCACCAGGGATTCTGCCGCCTCCAATCGCTCGCGGTCGGGCAGCGTCTCGTCGTCAAAGGTGGCGCGGAGGGCCTGGCCCCGGGTGGGACCGTCGTGGGCGGAGCCTGCGGCCTCGGCGAGCACACGCCACAACGCGGCATTGGGGACCAGCCCCACCTCCATGGATTCCCGCAAGCGCTCCACCGTGCCGGAGGCCGCACGTCCCGACGCCATCTCCAGCCGGGCCGCCCGCACCGCACGGTCCACGTCGAGCTCGGTCTTGGCGCGCTCCCACAGCACGTCGCTGAGGGCGGTGAGATCGCCGGCAACCTCCAGCGTCTCCTCCAGCGCATCGGCGTCGTCACCAGTCCCCAGTGCCGCCGCACGACGGGCCGCGGCCACCGCCTCTTCGAAACGCTCACCCAACGCCGCCGCGGCGCGCGCCCGACGAGCCCACGCCAATGCCGCGGAACCCTCTGCCTTCTGCTCCGCCGCCGTCAGGACGGAGAGGGCGGTGTCGATCTGGCCCACCTCCTCGGCGAGCTGCGCCGCGCGTTCCGCCGCCGGACCGCCGTCACGCAGGGCAACCGGGACCAGCACCTTCAACGCCGCATCGGTCTCGTCGGCGCTGCTGAGCACCTCGGCCAATCGCAGGGCCTCGTCGGTGTTGAGCGTGTCGTCTTCCGCCAGCGCCTCCAGCGCGAGCTGTTCTCCGTCGACAACCCCCTGCGAGCGGGCGGACGCGGCCATCGCGCGCCAGTCGGTGGCGGTCAGGGCGCCGCGCGAACGGAGCTCCGTGACGAGGGGGCGGGCCGCCTGCGCGTTGTGGGTCCACCACAGGCCAGCAAGGGTCCGTGCACGTTCCGGGTTGGTGAGCACGGGGTGGTGCACACCGGATTCCTGCCATAGCTGCGCAATGACGCCGGTGGCGTCCTCGACGGGGAGGGCCTGGATCGCCGCCACGGCTTCGTCGAGACGGGCCGGCGTGGGCTCTTCCTGCGCGGCGTCCAACAGGAGACGGGTGGCCGGAACCACCAGCGCGTCGTCGTCGAGATGCTGGCGGGCAAGCGCGGCGATGGCTTCCGCACGCTGAGGACCCGCGGGAGCCGTGCGCGCCTTCTTCTCCTCCAGCGCGAGCAGTCCGCTGGCGTCGCCCATCCGCGCGCGCACCAGGGCCGTGGCCTCCTCCACCTCCACGTCGGCCGTGACGTCCTGGGTGCGGGCCCGCTTGAGCAGAAGGAGCGTCTCCTCCTCGCGCCCGCCCATCCGCGTGAGCGCCAGCCCGGCGAGTCGCGCCAGCTCCGGAGACTCCGGTGCGCGACCGCCGTCCTCCAGGGCCCATTGCGCCGTCAGCTCCGCATCACCCGCGGCCCATGCCGCCTTCGCCGCCGCGGCCCGCCACGACGTCGATCGATGCAACGCGAGCGCCTGCTGCCACAGCGCCACGGAAGCCACCGCATCACCCAGCCGCTCGTGCGTGAGCCGCGCCGCTTCGGCAATCTCCGCCGCCCTGGCGACGTCGTCCGTTGCTGCGTGCGCGGCGCGGAGACGGTAGCGGACGGCGTCACCGTGTTTGCCATCCGCTTCCGAGAGCTGGCCCAGGGCCGCCAGGGTGGCGGTGTCCTCGCCGTGACGAAGAGCGCGCAGCAGTGCACGACGACCACCGGGCGCGTCGCCCATGGCCATGCGTGCGAGGCCCAGGCAGCGTGAAGCCACCTGCTCGTCGACGGGGGAGAGACCCAGCTGGATGGCCAACCGCGCCGCGCGTACCGCTTCCGCCCACTGCTCCGCCTGCACGCTGACCTGCGCCAGGCCCAGCGCCACGGCGCCCGAATCAGGTCGCGCGAGGGAAGCAGCGCGGTACGCCTCCAGCGCTTCTTCCGCGCGCTCGACGGGAAGTCCCTCCGCCCACGCCA
Organism: Myxococcota bacterium; assembly: GCA_040752415.1. Taxonomy (GTDB): domain Bacteria; phylum Myxococcota; class JACRCW01; order JACRCW01; family JACRCW01; genus JBFMGU01. Next base: position 1,612 of record JBFMGU010000107.1, on the reverse strand, counting down.
GCGCGGCACCGTGCGCCAGCGCCGTGTCGCCCTGCTGCTGCGCCCAATCCAGGACGCGCTTCCAGTGCTTGGGATCGTCGCGGTCCAGACGCGCGCGCGCCACCAGGAGGTCCACCGTCTCGCCGTGACGGGAGATCGCCTCGTCGAGCGCGGCCAGCGCCTCCTCGCGACCCAACGGGTCGCCCATCAGCAGATCGGCCACCAGGGCCAACGCATGCGGGTGCACCGCAACGCGGTCGAGCAGCCCACGCAGCTGCGCCATCTGCCCGCGCGCCGCGCTCCAGCCCACGAGCAGTGACGACGCCGCCAGCACGCGCGCCAGGCGATCCTGGTGCAGCGCGTCCTCGACGGTGGGCGGTGTCTCCGAGGCGGCCACCACGCGCACGCCGTCCGTCTCCACCACCAGCTGGATCTCGCGCAGCGACGAGAAATCCGGCGTCTTCCACCCGTGGCTGTTGAGCAGCTCACGGACGGCAAGCCGGGTGACGTCGAGGCGGCGCACCAGGGGACCAGCGGCGGACTCACCGCGCGCCAGCGCGTCCAACACCGCGGTGGCGGCGTCCAGGCTCGTCGTGGCGGCGTCGCCCAGCACCCACGCGTGGGTCACCACCACGTCGAGCGCGGAGGGAGGGGAGGGCAGGGCGGCGAGTCGCAGGAGCACGCGTCCTCGACGTGCACCGTCCCGGGTCAGTCCCGCCTCCAGCTCCAGCTGCGGCGCGCTGAGCTGCACGCGCAGATCCGACCACCCCTCGCGCACCAGCCCCTGCTGCAGCAGCGCGCGGATGGCGCCGGTGCTCGCGCGCAGCGCGGCCTTGCGCACCACCAGGCGTCGTGTCTGGAACCGCTCCGCGCCGCCGGTGACGTCGAGCGGGAAGCGGACGTTGGGCACCTCCAGCGCCAGCTCATCCAGGCTCACGTCCGCCGCCGTGGTTCCCGGGTCCCCCACGGGGAGATCCTTCGCCAGCAGCAGTGCCTTCCCCTCGGCAAAGCGCAGCGCAAACCCCAACCGACGTGGCCGGTCGGGTGGCTGACCGCCTGCGGGGCGCCCAGAGGAGGGGGCGGATCGGTCCATTCGGCGGGACGCTAGCAATGACGGCGGTGGGAGGACCAAAAAACGGCCGCCCGATCATCGCGTTCCGACGTCAGCTCCAGCGCAGCGCGGTCTCCACGAAGCGGATGACCTCGGCGGGCAGGCCCGCTTTCAGCTCTTCCCACGCGGCGTGGGCGCGGGTGCGGGGACCACCGGAACGCGTGTCCAGCACGGGGCTGCGGTTGTGCAGCGGGCTGCTCTCTCCTCCGTCCACGCGTCCCACCTCCACGGGGCGCTCCCGGTCCCACGCCACCATCTGCTCGTCGCCACGCTTGTCGAAGCAGAACTGGAACGCGGCAATGCCCTCGTCGGGCTTGGTCCACAGGAAGAGGTCCGCGTCGGGGTGGCAGTACCAGCTCTTGGTGAAGCCGGGAGCGTCCTGCGCCAGGTGCTGCACCACGCGCCAGCTCGACGAGGGGTCCGCGTCCCCGCCCGCCGCCGCGGCGCTGACGGCCGGCACGGCCACCGGCGTGAGCGAGCCTCCTGGATTTCTCGGACGATCCGTCACGTGTGCGCTCCCTG
>JBFMGU010000106.1:0-35036 GCA_040752415.1 Myxococcota bacterium | reverse complement strand
GGGTGCGGGGGCAGCCAGCCCCTGCAGGAAAATCCGGGCAACATCGGTCAACGCCCACGCCAGAGCGCCCCCGCTGGACGCCGCCGCCGTGGGACCCCTACCGTGCAAATCCATGCCTCCCCTCCCCCATGCACCTCGGGCACCGGGACACGGCATGGACCGTCGTGGGTTCCTGAAGGTCTCCGCCGTCACGGGCAGCGTTCTCGCCGCGGGCTCCAGCCTGCTGATGAGCGGTTGCAGCGACCACTACGACGCCATGATCCCGTCCGGACTGACGCCCCAGACACTGAGCGGCAAGGAGTTCGCCATCCTGTGCACGTTGGTGAATCACCTGATCCCCGACGAGCCCGGCCATCCCACGGTACGTGACACCAGGGTGGCCCAGCGGATTGACCGCGAGCTGGCATTCCACCAGGGCAAGATGATCGACGACTTCAAGGCCGCGCTGTTGCTGGTGGAGCACGGCGGCGTGGCGCACGGAACGTTCACGCGTTTTTCGAGGATGACGTCGGAGGAGCAGGAGCAGCGCCTGGCACAGATGGTGGAGAGCGCGTTGGAAGTGGAGCGGCAGGCGTTCGCATCCATCCGCCTGATGGCCGTGTTCTTCCACTACACCGACGAGCGGACCTGGCCCCACATCCACTACGCCGGCCCGCTCATCCCCGTCCCCAACCCTCCCCCCGCCGACAACCGGCGCGCCTGACCGGAGCTCCGTCGTGATCCTCGAGTACACCGACATCAAGAGCGACATGACCGAGGAGGCCGACGCCATCGTCATTGGCAGCGGCTGCGGCGGCGCGGTGGTGGCCAAGGAGCTGGCGCGCGCGGGCTGGCGCGTCCTCATCCTGGAGGCCGGCGGCTACTACACGCCCATGCGCGGCGACTTCGACCAGCGCGAGGACAACATGCTCGCCCGCGTCGACGGAGGCCGCGGCCTGGACACCAGCGCCAACACGCAGATCAACCTCACCTACGGCAACAACGTCGGCGGCGCGTCGGTGCACTACTGGGCGGACACGCTGCGCACGCCAAAGGATCGGCTGGAGGTCTGGGAGAAGCAGTTCGGTGTGCAGCACCACACAGAGGATGAGCTTCGTCCCCACTTCGAGCGCATCGAGAAGGAGCTGAACGCGCACCTCGCCACCGACGAGCGCATGAACCGGATGAACCAGCTCTTCCAGAAGGGCGGTGAGGCCATCGGCATCCACGTCGAGCGGGTGATGCAGGCGCGGAAGAACTGCATTGGCAGCGGCTATTGCATGCAAGGCTGCGCGTACAACGCCAAGCAAAGCCAGCTGGTCACCGGCATTCCCGCCGCGCTGGAGCTGGGCGCGCGCTTGTTCGCGGATTGTCGCGTGGACAAGGTGCTGTTCGAGAACGGTCGCGTCACCGGCGTGGTGGCGGACTTCATGGACCGTCGCACCGCGCGTCCCAGCGGCAAGAAGCTGCGCGCCAAGGCCCCGTGCGTCGTTGTGGCGGCGGGCGGGTACCACAGCGCGGCCATCCTCATGCGCAGCCAGGTGCCCGACCCCAGCAAGCAGCTCGGCAGGAACCTGCGCGCCAACCCGTGCCCCATGGTCTTTGGTCTCTTCGACGAGGACGTGGTGATGTGGCGCAACATCCCCGCCGCCGTGGGCACCATGGACTTCCGTCTGCCCAGCTACGAGAACGGGAAGTACAAGGAAGGCGGCTACCTGCTGTATCCGAACCAGCTCCCTCCCGCGGCCATGGCGGCGTTGTTGCCCGGCTACGGTCGTGAGCACCGAAAGCTGATGGACCAGGCGCACCGCATCGGCTCGGCCATCGCCTGGATCGACGACATCAACGCCGGTCACATGGAGCTGGACAGCGAGGGCTATCCCATCTGGCACATGGGTCTGCAGGGTGACGACGAGCTCCAGGCCCGCGACGCGATGAAGAAGGGCGCGCTGGTGCTGCTGGCCGCCGGCGCCAGGGAAGTGATCGTCCCGGACCCGGTGGGCACGCGCATCCGCGATCCCAAGGAAGTGGCCAAGATCGACACGGTGAAGATCGGCCCGGGTCAGATGGTGTTCGCCGCGCCGCATCCGTGCGGAATGGCGCGCATGGGACCCGACCCGGCCACCAGCGTCGTCGACAACCAGAACCAGCACCACCAGGTCCAAGGCCTGTTCGTGTGCGACCCCTCGGTGTTCCCCACCGCTCCCACCGTCGACCCGTCGGAGACGATCATGGCCTTCAGCTACGTGGCCGCGCGTTTCCTCACCGAGCAATGGAGCGCCCGACCGGTCAAGCCCGCGTGAAGTTGATATCGTTGCGCGCATGGTCCGCATCAACGGAAGTGGCATCTCCACCCACAACCCCTTCGGTCCGTCGTGGGCGCGGGGTGCGGGAGAGACCAAAAGCGTTGGCGAGCAAATCCAGGACACGCTGTTCGGCAAACCCAAGCCCAAAGTGCTGGACCAGGATGACGCCGACGTGGCCGCCCAGATGGCGCGCCTCCACGTCTACCGCAAACGCCTCGCGCGCCTTGCCGGCGACAACGAGGACGACTACAGCCTCATCCTGTCCGAAGGGACAATCGCGATGATCGACCAGCACGGGGCGATCTACGTCGGCAAGAGCTTCCTGCTCGACAACGCGACGCGTCCGGGGGTTCTGGTGGGAGTTCTTGCGCACGAGATTGGTCACCGCCCCAAGCGCTGGGCGGCCTACAGGCAGGAGCGCAAGCTGTCCCAGGAAGAGCATGACCGGCTCTGCAGGACGGAGGAGACGCGCGCGGACTACTTCTCCGGCGTGGCGCTGGCGGAGCTGGGCATGGACTGCGAGCCGCTGGTGGCGTTCCTCATGAAAGTGGCCACGCAACCGCACCCGGAATACTTCTCCGCGGAGCTGCGCGCGTCTGTCATCCGTGAGGCGCATGGCGACGGAAAACGCAAGGCGGACAATCGCAAGAAGTTCTTCCCGGAGTTCGCGCGTATGACCAGCGCCAAGGGCGACCTGGGAACGGGGTGATGGATGAGTGATGTGGGGCGTATCCCGCTCTTGTTGGGGGTGGTGTTGGACGGAGTGCACTCCTACGCACGGCTCGTCGACGCGTTGTCGCGCTCACCGCTGGTGGCCGGCATGGAGTACACGTACGGACCGCCGCTCTACAAAGGCACGCCGCAGATCGTGGAAGCGCTGAAGACGGCCAACACCGCGCTGGAGAAGTTTGACGCCTACTTCCGCCACGGCATCCTCAACCGTGAGGCGCGCGAGGAGCTGGCGCGGCTGTTCCGTCGTCAGTACCTGGCGCGGTTCCCTCGCAGTGAGGGACAGGACGTGTACCTGGCGTCGGGAAACGTGCTGGGCATCAGCTTTGAGCTGCTCCCGCCGCTGCGGTGTCCCCGTCCTGACGCCGCGCTGCGCGCCTGCCGCACCTTCTCCCACGACGACAGCGTCCTGGCTGCCGCGGAACGCGGAGACCAGATCGACCGCGCCCTGCGCGCCGGTCAGCTCAAGATCTTCCTGGAGGGCGTGCAGAACACGCGGCGGATGGAGATTCCCGCGGTGGCCAAGCTCGTCGAGCAGAAGCGGATGAAGGAGCCGTGCACGTTCGAGCTGGCCATCAACGGCGCATTGCCCGGGCTGTTCGTCCACGCGATCGAGCCGATTGTGACCTCGCTGGGTGGTGGGCTGGCGTTGTTGCCGGGCTGAAGGCTCAGGCGGAAGGTCCGGTTTCACGTCGAGCGCGACCGCGCGCACCGTTGGGGTGACCGTTGGGCTGCGTGGCGGCGGCGCGCTTGCGCGAGCGCGCGGCAGCGCCCCTCCGACGCGACGCCGCGCGACGTCCCGTCTTGGCCGCGGCACCACCGGGTCGGTAGTCCATGGCGGCGTCAAAGGCCTCCTGCACGCGCTGCAGGTACGCGTTGCCCATGCCGTTGAGCGCACTCACGGCCCGCTCCGCCACGCGGGTGAAGTAGCCCTGCTCTTCCTGGATGAGTTGGTCCACCATGCGCTCCGCCCCCAGCGGACGACGCTTCACGAGCTGGCGCAGGGTATCCACCACGCCGGACGGGAGGTCGCGCAGGGAGCCCAACGCGCGGGACATGGAGCGCTGGAACAGATCTTTTCGCGCCGAGCGCGAGGCCTTGAGCACCGCGGAGTCCAGCGCGCCGCGGATGCGGATGGCGGCCATCTCGCCCACCACCGTGCGGCCTTCCGAGCGGTCGTGCATGAGGGTGCAGTAGCGGTCGAAGAGGTGCCCGAGGATGAGCGTCTGCGCCGCATCCTCGGCCGCCACGCCCGCGTTCAGCACGGCGAAGACGCGACGGAACACCAGCCCCACCGCTTTGAGCCCCACGCGCCGAGCCACCCCGGTGGAGGGCTTGTAGCCGCGCGCCAGGCGCTCACGCGCGTACGGATCCAACGAGAGGCCGTGGCGTGCGGCCACGTGGTTGAGCATGGCGCCACGCACCTGGGCGTTGGCGTACTCGTCCAGGAATGGCAGCGGGAGGAACCCCAGCGCGCCGGTGAGGGCGGCGTAGGGAAAGAGATCCGGGAGGGGCGTGGGACCTGCGTCGGGGCGTTGGCGTCTCATTGGCCAGTCTGAACAACCGGCACCCCGCGGGCATTTCCCCGCGCCCCGCCCCCATTGGCGTCCGCTCAGTGCGGGTTGTTGCGCATCTGCGCTTCCAGCTGCTTGCGAACCTCAGGCGGCAGGTTCTCCAGCCCCTTCATGCCACCCATGCCGCCCATGCCACCCGCCATGCCGGGGGGAGGCTTGGGCTTCTTGAACAGCTCCACGCCGCTCTCCAGGCGCTTCCGCTGGAAATCCCCCACAACGTAGACGAGGTTGTCCGCGGAGCCCTTCACGTACAGCTCCTTCACGTTCTTGTCGGCGTTGGTCACGTCCTTGCCAAAGCGCACCGTCTGGTGGGTCCCGTCCTCCAGCTCCACGTCCACCAGCGCGGTGGGCTTGTTGAGACCGGTGACGGCGTCGGCGGGGTTGCCTTCCGCCAGGCGCGTGGCCTTCATGTTCTTCAGCACATTGAGCTGCGTGGTCACCTGCTGCGGGTCATACTCGAATCCCTCGGGGAGCTTCTTGGGCTCCACCACGGTCCACGTCCCGTTCTCCTTGGCCACCACGGTCTTCTTCTCGCCGGCCTGGATGGTCAGCTTCTTGGCCTTCTCGGGGTCCAGCTTGAGGAGCGCCAGGTCGCGCAGGTCGGTGACCTTCTTGCGGAGCTGGTTCGTTGTGTACGACGGCAGCAGGTAGACCTGCGGGTCGCCCTCCACGCGCGCGGGGACCAGCGACGCGGTGCGCGAGGCGATATCCAGCTCCTGCTGGGTGATGGCGTCGTCCTTGGTGCCACCGCCGTAGGGGCCCACGTCGAAGCGCGCGAACTTCCCGGCGTCCTCCGTCAGCGCCGTGGCCGCGTTGCGCACGTCCTCGGGCTTGGTGGCGTCGGCGGCAAAGGCCTGCAGGTCCGCCAGCGTGATCTTCTGGTCCTTGGCGCCGGCGGAATCCACCTCGTCAAAACGGCCACGGAGCTGGGAGGCGGTGCTCTGGTCCTTGGAGTCGCCCTCCTTGCCCAGGTGCACCATCAGCGACTTGCCGTCCTTGGTCTTGGCCTCCACGACGTCGTGGGCGCCAGAGAGCCCGAGCTGCTCGTCGGTGCGCGCGCCCGCCTCCATGAAGTCCTGCGCCCGCAGCGAGGCCACACCCTGCGCCACGCGCTGGGCCGCCTGGGGATCAAAGCGGAAGCCCTCGGGAACGGCGATTCCGTCCTTGAGCTTCCACTCCTTGCCGTCCGCGGACTCGACGACGAGCTCGCCGCCTTCCTTGTGCTTGATGCTGACGGAGGTGAGCTCCTCCGCCTTGACGGTGAAGAGCTGGCGCTTCCGCCACTGGGAGGCGTCCTTGCGCACGGCGCTCGCCAGACGGCCCTTGGTGGTGAAGACGTCATCCTTGCCGGCCTGGCGCATGTAGAAGCCGCCGCCCTTGGCCGCCTTGCCCACCACCACGTCGAGCGGAGAGCCGGAGGCGGTGGCCACCTTGATGCGCAAGCCCTTGGCGTCGTCGACCTCGAGCTCGGCGTGCTTCTCCTTCTTGTCGGTGACGTGGTCCGCGGCCTTGAACTCCGCCACGGCGTCCAGCGCGCTCTTCACCGCGGTGTCGTCGGCGGGGTGCCGCGTGCCGGGCTTGGCGGGATCCTCCACCAGCCAGGCCTCGCCGTCCTTCACCAGGGTGGCGCTCTTGGCGCCGGTCATCTCCAGGCGCGTCACCTGCTCCTTCTGGACCGCAGGGAGCTCCAGCTTCTTGATGCCCACGCTGACCTGCTTCTCGCGCGTGGCCAGCACCAGGACCAGCAGGCCGACAAACACGCCCACCGCAATGAGTGTGGTCTTGTTCATGGCAAACCTCGAGTGTCAGACGAGCTGGGCGTTGCGGCTGGACTCACGCATGCGCCAACGGACAATGCCAAAGAGCGCCAGGAGCAACGGCACACCCAGCACGTTCCCGAACTTCACCGTGTTCCGGCGCGCCTCGCTGAGGTCCGCCTCCAGCGGCGCCTCGGTGAGGCCGCGGGCGCGCATGGCCAGCAGCGCGGGGTCCAGCAGCATCCAGTCCACCACGTTGAGGATGAGCGCCTGGTTGGGCCGGCCCATGAAGTCGTCCTGCGCCATGGCCGACCCGCTGGCGACAATCACCCGCGCCTCACCCTGGCTCTCGCCCAGCAGCGGCCCCGCGGTGGGCGAGGTGGACATGCCCGCTTCCGACGCGAAGTGGCTCTTGAGCTTGCCGCTCACCTGCACCATCAGGTTGTGCGGGCCGGTGAACGTGGGGCTCTCATTGCGCCAGTCACGACGGGGATCGATGTTGTACGGCTTCTGTTCCAGCCAGCTCTTCTTGCTGCTCCTGGCCAGCACCTGGCCGGTGGCACCCTCGGGCGCGTTCAGCGTCAACGAGGTCACGAACGGGATGGCCAGACCGGTGAGACCGGAGGTGATGGCGCTGTCGCCTTCCAGGCGCTGCACCAGTGGGATGAACGGATAGGGCACCGGCATGCTCACCACCATGAACCCGCGGCGCTCCTGCACGTTGAGCTGGGCGCTCTGCACGTCGGCGACGAGCTGGTCACCCACGGTGACGCCGTAGGTCGCCAGGAGCTGCGCCAGGCCGTGGTCCACGTCCTCGCTCTGGAAGGTGCGGGTGTCCACGCGCAGCGCGTCGACGAAGAACGCGGCGGCCTTGCCCTTCATGATGAACTGGTCCACCGCCTTGAGCTCATTGGGCTTGAACGCCGTCTTGGGGCCCAGGATGAAGAGCCCGTCCACGTCGTCATCCACGCTCTCCTTGCCGGAGAGGTCCAGCGGCTTGAGCGTGTAGATCTGGCTGAGCAGCGCCTGCAGCTTGTTGAAGTGCTCGTGCATGGCGGGCTCGTCGTGGCCCTGCACGATGCCGAGGACGGGCACCTTGGTCCGGGTCATCTTCCGGATGAGGCTGGTGATGTCGTACTCGAGGGTGCGCGTGTCCTGGACAACGGGGATGACCTCCTTCTTGTCCTGGTACTTGATGACCAGACCCATGTACGCGCGCTTGGTCTGCGCCTGGTCCTCCTCGACGACACGGATCTCCACCGGCTGCACGCCCGCGGTGGCCAGGTCCTTCTCCACGCTGGTCTGCTCGCGCACGCGGCGGCCGAAGATGTCGCGCTTGACGTCCTTCTTCTTCTCCTTGTCCTCCTCGGTCTCCTGGGTGGAGGGGTCAATGAACTCGAAGCCCAGCTTGCCCTTGGAGTGCGCGCGGTATTCCTCGAGCAGGTCGCGGACGTAGCGCGCGTTGGAGCTGTAGGGAGGCGGCAGGTCCTCGGTGAAGTACGCGCTGATGGCCACGTTCTCCTCGAGCGAGGAGACGGTGTCCCGGGAGGCCGGCGACAGCGTGTAGATGTTGTCCTTGGTGAGGTCCGCCCGCGCGAAAGCGCGGATGGACAGGACGTTGAGGAGCACCAGGCTGCCGGCAATGGCCGCGGCCACCACGGTGGCGTTCTTGACGTTGGCTCTCATGGCGTCACCTCACTGCCGCGCCGCCGTCAGCGACCGGCTGGTGAGCACCAGGCCGAGCGCCGTCAGCGAGAGATAGAAGACCACGTCCCGCGTATCGATGACGCCGCGGGCGATGTTCTCGAAGTGGTAGTCCACCGAGAGGTACTCGAGGAGCTCGCCGAGCGTCTCCGGCAGCACCATGGCGAACTTGTCGACGAAGTAGAACGCGAAGCACACCAGCAGGGCCATGATGAAGGCCACGATCTGGTTGCGGCTCATGGCGCTGCACCACAGGCCAATGGCCAGGAAGCTCGACGCCATCAGCAACAGCCCCAGGTACCCACCGACCACCGGACCCCAGTCAAACGAGGTGCCCTCCGCCGTCAACGTGGAGACCGTGAGCGGATAGGGGAGCGTCCAGAGCAGCCCCACCGCCACCATGCCCAGCGCCGCCAGGAACTTGCCCACCACGACGTCAAGCTCGCGCACCGGCATGGTGAGGAGGAGCTCGAGGGTGCCGGTCTTCCGCTCCTCGGCAATGAGGCGCATGGTGAGCGCAGGGGCAAACACCACGAAGAGGACCGGCGCGATGCCGAAGAACCCCCGCAGGCTGGCGCGTCCGGCGAGGAAGAGGGTGCTGAAGTAGAGCCAGCCCGCCACCAGCAGGAACACGCCGATGACGATGTAGGCAATGGGCGAGTTGAAGTACGTCTTCAATTCGCGTCTGGCGATGGCAAGTGCGGTGTGCACGGTGCCCTCCACGAGGGTGGATGGGTTTGAAAGTTGTTCCCGTCGTCGTGACGGATGGCTTCAGGCCGCGGTCAGCTTGCGGAAGGTCTCCTCCAGGCTGACCTGCTGGCGACGCATCTCCAGGAGAATCATGCCGTTCTGCACGGCGGCCTCGAACACGGCCCGGCGCGGGTCCAGCTTGCCGTGACGGAGTGAGAAGCCCAGCGTGCCCTCGCCGTCGGGGGCGATGGCCGAGACCGCGGACACACCCGGCAGGGACTCCAGCAGGCTGCGCACCCGGCCCGCCTCCAGCGGCGTGCCGTTCTTGGGCGCGAGCACCACGGTGACCACGCCGCCCTCGCTCTCGGTGAGGTGCTCGGGGCTGTCGTCGGCCACCAGTTTGCCGCCGCTGATGATGAGGACGCGGCTGCAGGTGGACTGCACCTCACTGAGGATGTGGGTGCTCATGATGACGGTCTTCTCGCGACCCAGCTCCTTGATGAGGCTGCGGATCTCGACGATCTGGTTGGGGTCCAGGCCGCTGGTGGGCTCGTCGAGGATGAGCAGGTCGGGGTTGTGCAGGATGGCCTGGGCCAGGCCCACGCGCTGCCGGTAGCCCTTGGAGAGCTGGCCGATGTCCTTGCCGAGGACGGGGCCGAGGCCGCAACGCTCCACGGCGCTCTTGATCTTGGCCGGCCGTTCCCCCGCCGGGACGTTCCGGACGTCCGCTGCAAAATCCAGGAACTCCCGGACCATCATGTCCTCGTACAGCGGGTTGTTCTCCGGCAGGTACCCGATGCGGCGGCGCGTGGCCACGGGGTCTTCGGAGACGTCGATCCCGTCGACACGCGCGGTGCCGGAGGTGGGCGTCACATAGCCCGCCAGGATCTTCATGGTGGTGGATTTGCCAGCCCCGTTGGGTCCCAGGAAGCCAACCACCTGACCGCGCGGGACCTCGAAGCTGACTCCCCTCAGCGCCTGCGTGGCGCCGTAGGCCTTGGTCAGGTTCTCGATGCGGATCATGGGTTGGGACGTGGACACGCTCATCTCGCAGCCCTCGACCTCAAAGAAGGCGGGCACAATATTCACGGCGGTCCCGCTGTCAACCCGGAAAGGGAAAAAGATCCGTGGCGACGGTCCCGGCCTAGCGCTTGGCGTGGGGGTTGTAGGGCTCGGACGGCTCGGAAACGCCGAAGACCTTGGACGCCAGCCGCTCCATCCGACCCTTCAGCTCCCGCACGTCCTGCCCAAGCTGGCCGGTCAGGATGTTGTCCACCCGGTCGCCCAGACGGTCCACCTGCAGGGTCAGCTCGGCCAGCTTGGTGTTGGTCTGGAGGAAGCCCTCGGTGGTGCGCTCCTCCAACCGCTCCAGGCGCTCGTTCGTGCTGTCCAGGCGATGGTTGACGTCGTCCAGGCGCCGGTTGGTCTCACGGATCTCCGCGCGAAGGCCGGTGCCCAGCTCATTGAGCTCGGAGCGCAGCGTCGTCGCCATCTTCTCGATGGACGTGTGGATGGCGCGCAGGAGCTCAATCGAGATCGGGTCGGTCACGACAACGGAGCATAGCCCTGGAATCCGGCCCCGGCCACGTCAGCCAAAGCGCTCCTGCAGGTGCTTCCGCAGCGGTGCCTCCTCCTGGACCAGGTTCAGCGCCAGCTCGGCGTGACCGGGCGCGTAGCCCACGCCAATGAGGCATTCCACGTCGCGGGCCAGGCCCTCCGCGCCCAGCGCCACCGCCTGGAAGCTGGTGGCCATGTTGAAGAAGTACGCGCGCCCGCCATCCCGCGCGGCCAGCACGGTGGCCATCTCCGTACCCGGGATGTTCACGGTGTTGACGACGAGATCACACAGCTTTCCGCCGGTGCGCCTCTGCATCTCCTCGTGCACCTTCAGGGCGTTGCGCGCGTCCACCACCACGGCCTCGTCGGCGTAGCCCATGCGCACCGCGGCGTCCGGACCGTGCGGGAAAGCATCCATCGCAATGAGGCGCCCCTGCCCTTGCATGCTGCGACGCGCCTGAGCCAGACACAGGATCCCGCTCTTGCCCGTCCCCAGCACGCCCACCGTCATGCCGGGCTTCACCAGTCGCGCCATCTGCGCGGGCGCGCCGGCCACGTCGAGGACCGCGAGCGCCAGGCGGTCCGGCAAGGAACCATCCAGGCGCGCGCCAATGCCGCTCTCGAACAGGATTGCCTCGCCCTGCACTTCCACCTGGTCGGCGTCCATGATGACGCGCTTGATGTTGTCCAGTCGCAGCGGCGTGAGCGTGAGGCTCACCAGCGTGGCAATCCGGTCACCCACCTCGGCGCGGATGGGGCCGCGGTACTCGGAGCCCTTGGCCTTGAGTCGACCAATGAGCATCCCGCCGCTTCCCGTCACCGGGTTGTGCATCTTGCCACGTCGGGAGACGATGCCCGTGATGTGCTGCGCCACGCGCCCGCCGTCGTGGCTGTTGGCCTCGGCGATCTGGCGGAAGCTCGCGGCGTCGACGTTGAGCGTGTCCACCTCGATGAGCAGCTCGTTGTCGTAGATGGGGAGGGAGGCGTCCACCACGTCGGCCTGCTGGGGAAGCACCCCGGCCGGCGCCACGACGCGATGCGTGCCAAAGGGGTGACCGCCACGGCGAAAGGTTGATGTCACAGGGGCCTCCTTCCAATATGTGTTGCCTGCACCCGGGGGCGTGAGCAATCAGAGCGAGCTGAGATGGTCATCTACGACTTGGACTGTGCCCAGGGCCACCGATTTGAGGGGTGGTTTCAGGATCTGGACGCGTTCCGCCAGCAGGAGGCGGCCGGTCAGCTCGAGTGTCCCTCGTGCGGTTCCCGTCAGGTCCGCAAGCTGGTGACCGGCTCCGCCATCAAGCGCAGTGCCGAGGGCCGGGCGGATTCCAACGTGTATCCCACCCCGGAGCCCGCTGGAGCCCCGCCACAGCTCACGCCCGCCCAGGTGCGCGAGGTGATGGGGATGGTGGCGGCGCATGTGCGGGCCAATGCCGAAGACGTGGGCGCACGCTTTGCCGAGGAGGCCCGACGGATCCACCGCGAGGAGGCCGCGCCCCGCCTCATCCGTGGAACGGCAACCGAGCAGGAGGAGCGTGAGCTTGAGGAGGAGGAGATTCCCTTCCTGAAGGTGCCGGACCTGGCAACCGACGACTGAACGCCAACCCCGCGACAATCTGGGCTTTCCGAGCTTGGTGGAGGGCGGGGGCACAGCCTATACACTGCCCACGTGTTGTCCATTGGGCCAGGCGGGCCCGTCGGGAATCCGCGGATGGGTCACTCCGGTCTCACTGCACGTGGACTGCTGCCTGTTGCGTTGGTGCTCGCGCTGACTGTCGACGTCAACGCATCCACGGGCGGCTTCAGTCCGGAGCTGCTGCGAAGCTGGCGGGTCACCGGCTCCGCCGACACCACGGGCGCCACCCTGATGGAGAGCAACACGCAGGTGAACTACCTGCTGCTCCCGTCGTCGACCGCGTCGATCAACTCCTTCCCCGCCGACGGCGTGGTGACCGGCGCGTTCCTGTTCTGGTCCGGCTCCACGGACTTTGGCACGGACGACCGCGTGGTCACCCTCACCCGCCCCGACGGCGTCACCCGCACCGTCGACGTGGATACCTGCAGCGCGCCGGAAGACGGTGCCAACTGCAACCTCTCCGCCAACCGGTGCGTCGTCACCAGCACGCCCACGCTCCCGGTGTTCTTCTATTACTGCCGTCGCGACGTGACCAACATCCTCGCGGCGTTGCCGGCGGGTGGCGCGGGTGGCTCCTACACGGTCGGCAACGTGGAGGCGTCTCCCGGCGTCCCGGACCCCAACCGCCCCGACCAGCCGGGCGCGTGCGACTTCAGCGATCCGGCCTGCCAGGCCAAGTTCGCGGGCTGGTCGCTCGTGGTGGCGTGGCGCTCGCCAACGGCAACCAAGACACGCGACGCGGTCCTGTGGGACGGTTTCTTCTACGCCGACGAGGATTTCGGCGTTCAGGGTGGCGGCAGCGGCATCAGCCAGACCTTCCGCATCACCGGGTTCAACGCCAGCAACGCCGCGCGCGCGGAGCTCAGCTTCTTTGCGCTGGAGGGCGACGCCCAGCTTGGCGCCCCGCCCCACCTCGCCGCCAACGCGGACTTCATGGAGCTGTCCACCGCGAGCCATCCCAGCTTGTGGCGCGTCACCGACGGCACCCAGATCAACCCCGCGGGCAACCTGTTCAACAGCAGCAACAAGAACGGCGGGTCCACCACTGGCGTCGACGTCGACACCATCAGCATCGGCCAGGGCGGCGTGGAGCGGGTCATCAGCGCCTCCGACACGTACATGGACTTCCGCATTGGCAGTGGCGACGGAATTGCCGGCGGCGAGCTGGGCGGCGGCGAGCTGTTCCTCCTCGGGTACGTGTTCGTGGCGCTGGACTCCAATGCGCCGCGCCTCTTCAACGCGGGAACGTTCAAGAGCGCCAACGTCACGCAGGCTTCGCCCGGCGACATCATCACGTTCACCATCCGCGCCACCAATGACGGCACCGCCAACGCCAACAACGTCGTCGTCAAGGACACGCTGCCCACCACGCTGCTGGACTACATCCCCAACTCCACCACCACGAGCTGCGGAGTGAACGCGCCCGACGTGGGTGGAGCAAGCCCGCTGTTCTCGACGAGCGGCCTGAACATCGGCCAGCTCACGCCGGGCGGCACGCGTCCCGTCTGCGAGGTGAGCTTCCAGGCACGCGTGAAGGTGGGGACCGCCGACGGGACGGTCATCCAGAACACCGGAACCGTGGATTCCGACGAGGTGGACCCGGTCACGGTTTCCGCCAATGTGACCGTGCGCGCCACCACCGTGAACCGCATGGAGAAGACGGTGTCCGGTGCCACGGGCGGCGGCGCAGCACCCGGCGACACGCTGACGTACACCATCACGGTGTTCGGCAACGGCAGCTCGCCGGTCAGCGGCGTCACGCTCCGCGACGTGCTGCCCGCCCAGCTCCAGGGCATCGCCGTGACGCAGCGGCCCAACGGCTCGGTGCTGGACAGCGACGTGACGACGGGAACCCTGCAGGTCAGCAGCATTTCCGTGCCGGCCTCCGGCAGCGTGGTGGTGACGTTCACGGCGCGCATCCGGGAAGGCACCGCCGACAACACCTCCGTGTCCAACCAGGCCCAGGTCACCCAGCCCGGGACCAACACCACGCTCTTCAGCGACGACCCCACCACGACAGCCGCCGCCGATCCCACGACGGTGATCACGCGGAACCGCATCGACCTCAGCACCTCCAGCAAGACGCTGCTCATGCCCGCCGACGGGAACGCAGGTCCGGGCGAGGAGGTGCGCTGGTCGGTGCGCGTGGCGAACAACGGCAACCGCAGCATCACGGTGGACATCCTGGATGACCTGCCCGTGGGTGTGAACGGATGCACGCTGGGCTCGGCGGTGACGGGGGTGAGTTGCCAGGCCGGTGGCGCCAATGGGACCGGTCGCATGAGCGGCACCATCACGCTGGCTCAAGGCGCGTTCCAGGACATCGTCATCGTCACCAACGTGGCCAACAACGCCGCCAATGGCTCCACCATCCAGAACTCCGCGCGTCTCACGCCGCAGCAGGACACCACGCGCGCAGTGACCGTGACGTCGCCATCGTTCACCGTGACCGCCATGCCGGTGCTCGCGGTGACCAAGACCGTGCAGGACCTGGGGGGAACCCCCACGCGTCCGGGCGACGCGGTCCGCTACACCATCACCGTCATCAACAACGGCAACCGCGCCGCCACCAGCGTCGTCGTCACCGACGCGGTGGACAACCGGCTCACCATCACGTCGGTGGGGCAGAATGGGAGCAACGCGGCCGGCAACATCACGTGGAGCTCCAGCACCACCGGCGCGCTTGCGTCGCTGGCGCAGGGGACCTCCACCACGCTGACTTTCGACGCCACCGTGAACGCCGGGGTCACCAACGGCGCCACCATCAACAACACCGCCACGGTGGACTCCGCGGAGACGTCCCCGCTGGCTTCCTCGCCGCCCACGGCGCTGACCGTCACCGCCACGCCGCTGCTCACCGTCGAGAAGACCGTGCAGGACCTCAACGGCGGCCAGTTCCGCCCCGGCGACAACATCCGGTACACCATGACGCTGCGCAACCGTGGCGACGGCGTGGCCTCGACGGTGGCGGTGCTGGACACGCTGCCCTCTGCGCTGGACTTCGTCTCCGCGTCCAATGGCGGCACGCTCTCGGGCGGCGCGGTGCGCTGGAACCTGGGCAACATCAACACCGGCGCCGCCAACGACGTCACGCTGACCCTGGACGCACGCCTCAAGACGCCGCTCGACAACGGTCTGACGGTCTCCAACCAGTCCTCCACCACCGCCACCGAGCTGACGAGCCCCGTGCTCTCCGACGATCCCAGCGTCGCCGGCACGGCGAATCCCACGAACTTCGCCGTCACCAGCGCAGCGGTGCTCACGCTCACCAAGCTCGTCGGCGACAACAACGGGGGAGACACGCTGCCGGGTGACGTTGTGACCTACACGCTGGTGCTCACCAACACCGGTGACGCGCCGGCGCGGAACGTCGTCATCGAGGACCCGGTGGATGCGCGGCTCATCAGCATTCAGGCGCAGAACGGTGGCATCGTGGCGGGTCAGCTCGTGACCTACCAGAACCCCGGCGTCCCCTCGCTCCTCAGCGTGGTGCCCGGCCCGCCGGTCACGGTGGTGTTCACGGCGACGGTGAGCTCGCCGCTGGCCGACGGAACCGTCATCTCCAACCGCGCCACCGCGCGCGCCGACGGCGGCATCAGCGTGCAGTCCGACGACCCGACGACGGGCACGCCCAACGACGCCACCAACATCACCATCCGTTCCCGTCCGCGGTTGTCCATCACCAAGCGGCTCAGCAACGTCACCAACCCCGGCTCGACGGTGTTCCGCCCCGGCGACCGCATTGCCTACGACCTCGCCTACACCAACTCCGGCACGGAGACGGCCACCAACGTCGTCATCCGCGACACGCTCGACGCCAACCTGGTCAGCGTGGACCCCGGTACCAACGGCCAGCTCGCGGGCGCCACCGTGACGTATGACCGCAACACCGAGGCGTCGCTGGCGTCGATGCCGGCGGGTCGCTCGGGCTCCGTGCGCATCCTGGCGACGGTGCGCCGGCCGCTGAACAACGGCACCGTCATCAGCAACCGCGCCAGCATCCAGGCCGACGGGCTCTCCGCCGTGGATTCCGACAACCCCGACACCGCCACGCCCGGCGACGCCACCACCTTCACCGTGACCAGCTCGCCCACGCTGGTGGTGACCAAGACCGTCACCGATCTCAACGGCGCGCCCTTCGCTCCCGGCGACAACATCCGCTACGACATCCGCGTCCAGAACACCGGCAGCATGAACGCCACCAACGTCGTCGTGACCGACCCGGTGGATGGCCGGCTCTTGAACCTGGTGCCCTCCGCGGGCGGCAATGTGGGCGGCGGCGGAATCCGCTGGGATGGAACGGGTGTGGCCGGGCTGCAGACGCTCGCGGTCGACACCGCGGTCGACCTCAGCTTCACCGCCACGCTGAGCAGCCCGCTCGACGACGGTACGCAGATCAGCAACCAGGCGCGCGTCACCGCTGACGGTGTCCCCGCGGTCCAGTCCGACGACCCCAACACCGCCACCGCGGGCGACGCCACCACGCTCCGCATCACGAGCGCCGCCGACCTCTCCGCCTCCACCAAGCAGATCCTCGACGGCAGCGGAAATCCCATCACCACCGCCCGCCCCGGCGACCCGCTGCAGTACCGCATCACGGTCACCAACCGCGGCAATGCCATCGCGCGCAACGTGGTCATCGAGGATCCGCTGCCCGCGGAGTGGATCACCACGTCGGCGGACAACGGCGGGGTCATCAGCGGGAACCTGGTGAGCTGGACCAGCGCGCAGGTCCCCGGGCTCGCGTCGGTGTCACCCGGCAACACCATCACCGTGACCATCTCCGGCCGCCTGGCCGTCCCGCTCGACGACGGCATCACCGTGGGCAACCAGGCGCAGCTCTTCCTCAACAACCGCACCGGCACCCCCTTCCTCACCGACGACCCCACCACCGCCACCGGCGGCGACCAGACGCGCGTGACGGTCCGCTCCACGCCCACCATCAGCAACGTGCAGAAGACGTTCACCGACGCCAACGGTGGCAACGTGGAGCCTGGCGACCAGGTCACCTACACGGTCTCGTTCACCAACAACGGCACCGCCAACGCGCGCCAGGTGGCCATCACCGACGTCGTCGACACCGCGCGGCTCGAGGTGGTGAGCGTGGGCAACGGCGGCACGCAGAGTGGGAACCTGCTGACGTGGAACCTCGCCAGCGTCTCACCGGGCAACACGCCCACGA
Source organism: Myxococcota bacterium (assembly GCA_040752415.1). Lineage (GTDB taxonomy): Bacteria > Myxococcota > JACRCW01 > JACRCW01 > JACRCW01 > JBFMGU01. Next base: position 17,922 of record JBFMGU010000106.1, on the reverse strand, counting down.
CGGTGACGTTCACGGCGCGTGTGCTCCCGACGGTGGGGAATGGGACCACGGTCTCCAACCAGGCCAGCGTGGCCGGGCAGGGCATCACCGCCGTCCTCTCCGACGACCCGAGCACACCCGCGGCCAACGACGCCACGACCTTCCGGGTGGTGGCCACGCCGCGCCTCGCCGTCACCAAGTCCATCCCAGACGGCAACCCGCGCGTGGTGCCGCCGCTCACCGACGTCACCTACGTCTTCTCGGTCACCAACCCGGGCTCCGCCACCGCCACGACCGTGCGCATGCGCGACGAGATCCCGGAGGGCATGACGTTCATCTCCGCCACGGGCGGCGGCGTGTTTGACTCCGCCACGCGGACGGTGAACTGGACCCTTCCCGACGTGGCGCCGTTCGGCGGTGAGGCCCGCGTAGAGCTGGTGCTGCAAGTGCTGGACCTGGTGGAGAACGGCCGGCAGCTCCACAACCAGGCCTTTGCGAGCGCGCAGGACGTGGCCGAGGTGGCGTCGGATGACCCGTCCACGGGCGCCGCCAATGATCCCACGACGATCACGGTCAACGCCGTGGTGGACCTCTCCAGCTTCACCAAGACCGCGCAGGACGAGAACCTGGGCACGCTCGTTCCTGGCGACGTCATCCTGTACCGGCTGACCATCTCCAACACCGGCAATACCGCCGCGCGCACCGTCACCGTCACCGACGAGCTGGATGCCGCGCTGGAGGTCGTGGAGGTTGGTCAGGGCGGAACCGCGTCGGGGAACCTGCTGAGCTGGACGCAGGAAACCACGCCGGCCCTGACGCGACTGCGGCCCACCGATCCCCCCGTGGAGCTGACCATCCGCGCCCGCGTGAAGGCCGGCACCGCCGACGGGACGCGCATTCCCAACCAGGCCACCGTGCGCTCGCTGGAGAACGCCGCCGGCGTCCCCTCCGACGACCCGGGCACTGGCACCGTGGACGACGCCACCATCATGACGGTGGCCGCGCCGCGCCTCGCCTTCACCAAGTCGTTCGACGACAACAATGGCGCGCCCACCATCCCCGGCGACCGCTTCCGCTACACGCTGGTCATCACCAACAGCGGCAGCGCGCCCGCGCTCCAGGTGGTCGTCACCGACCCGCTGCCGGCGGGGTTCCTCGACGTCACGCTGGGTCAGCAAGGCGTGCTCACGAATGGCACGGCACGCTGGGATCTCAACACCACCGCGGCGCTCGCGTCCATTGAGCCCAATGGGCGCGTCGAGCTGTGGGTGGACGGCCGCGTGGACCCGCTTGCCGCCGGCGACACGTCGTACACCAACCGCGCCTCGCTGACCGCCGTGGGCTTGGGCGGCCCGCTCCAGAGCGACGACCCCCGCACCGCCCCTGTTGACGCCACGGTCTTCACGTTGCAGGGCGAGCCGTCCTTCACCACGTCCACCATCGTCATCAACAACCCGCCGGCCACGGTGGAGCCCGGCGACACGCTGTGGTTCACCATCACCGTCCGCAACAGCGGCACGTCGGTGACGCGCGGCGTCTCGGTCAGCGCGCCGGTGGATGCCTCCCTCACCGACCCCATTCCCGAGGACGGCGGCACGCGCAACGGCGCCGAGCTGACCTGGGACGCGTCCAACAACACGCAGCTCGCACTGATGCGACCGGGCGACGTCGTCACGTTGCGGTTCCGCGCCCAGGTCCGCTCGCCGCTGCCCAACGGCACCAACATCCGCCAGGTGGCCACGGCGCGCTCGGTGGAGCTGCCGGGTGGGTTCACCATGGGCCCGGCCACAATCGAGGTCACGTCCATTCCGCGGCTGAGCGCGTCGTCACTGGAGATGATCGACGTCAACAGCGGTGAGGTGGAGCCGGGTGACCTGCTGAACTTCCGCCTCACCGTCGTCAATGACGGCTCCGCCGCGGCCCACACCGTGCGCGCCACCATGCCCATCCCCGCGGGTACCGAGTACGTCGCGGGCACCACGCGGGTGGGCGGCGCGCAGCGCAACGACGTCGGCAACCTCTCCGCGCTCGCCGCTGGGGAAGTGCTTGGCGGCCTGGAACCGCGTGCGGCGATTGTGGCCACGTTCCAGGTGCGCGCCCTCCTCACGCTCCCGCGCGGCTACCGCATCAGCGCACAAGGGTGGCTCGAGTCCGAGGAGACCACGCCGGTTCCCAGCGACGACCCGCGCACGCCCGAGATCCTCGGTGATCCCACGCAGGCCGTCGTCGGCGGCGGTGCGATCCTCGGCGTGTGGCTGCAGGCAGACCCGTCCATTGCCAACGCGGATGGAACCTCCACGCTGCGCCTGGTCCTCGAGAACCCCGGCTCACTGCCCGCCCACGACGCGCTCATCCGCGTGCCCATCCCCAACGGCGTGGACATCTATCCGCAGACGCTGACGCTCAATGGCGCGCCCATCTCCGCGGCCGCGGACAACGACGCGGGCGGCATCGAGGACGGCGGCTGGTGGATCCGCCTCCCCGTCCTGGAGAGCGGTGACGCCACGATCGCCACCGTCCGCGTGCGGCTCAACTCCGTGAACACCGCGCAGTTCCAGGCGGAGATCAAGCGTACCGGAGCGCCGGACATGCACTCCGACGCCGACCCGGCCAGCCCCGGCGATCAGCCCACCGTGCTGACCCGTGCGGGCAGCGGTGCGGACGTCAGCGGCGCATCCATCACCGTCGTGGACCTGGACGGCGGCCTCGCGGAGCCGGGTGACGAGCTGCTGTACATGGTTCAGATCCCGAACCGCGGTGCCACCGAGGCGCGCTTGCGGTCGCCGGATGGGTTCCTCGACGCGCTCGATTCGCGCCTGACGTTCGTCGAGACCTCGCTGGAGCCGTCCGGCAGCTTCCAAGCCAGCGGTGATCCCACGCAGATCACGCTGAAGCCCGACGTGAGACCCGTCATCCCGCCCGGCGGCTCGTTGACCATCCGGTTCCGTGCGCTCGTCTCCAGGAATGCGGACGCCGGTACGGAGCTGCGCAACGGCGCGGTGGTCGTCCTCGAGGATGGGACCACCACCAGCGTGGGGCCCGCCGTTCTCGTGATTGGCGCCATCCCCGGCACGGCCGACCTGCGCGGCTCCGTGTTCGAGGACGTGGGCAAGCGCAACAAGAAGCTCGACGGCGGGAAGGACAAGCCTCTCGTCGGCTACCAGGTGCTGTTGGTGCCGCTGGATGCCGGCCCGCGCGCCACGCCGATCATGACCGCGCTCACCGACGAGAGCGGGCGCTTCCACTTCAGCTCGGTGGCTCCCGGTGACTATCGCGCGCGCATCGTCTCCCAGGGCGGCGCGCAGTTCGCGGAGCACGTGGTGGCTGCGCTGACCGGCGGTGAACGTCGCGTCCAGGACCTGGGCGTGGACCCCAGCGGTGTGGTCTATGACTCCCGCGACGGACGGCCGCTGGCCGGCGTGACCGCGATCCTCTACGTCGACAACGAGGATGACGACCCGAACAACGACGTCCCGGTGGCGGAGGCGGACCTGCCCGAGGGTCAGCAGAACCAGGTGACCGGCACCGACGGGCGCTACCGTTTCGATCCGCGGCCTGGCAAGTACCGCGTTGGGCTGACCGGCCCGTCTCCGACGTCGATCTGGCCCTCCACCATCATCCCGCCCGCCAACGATGACAACGTGGCGCATCCCATGGGCTCGTTCGCGCGGACGTTCCCGGGTGGAAACGTCGTCGACAGCGCCACGCCTCAGCTCGATGGTGACCGCCGTTACTACCTGCGCTTTGACCTCACGCCGGACCGCCCCGTCTTCAACAACCACATCCCCGTGGACCCGCTGCTCTCACACGTGCGCCTGCAGAAGCTGGCCAACAAGCGCACCGCCAGCGTCGGCGACATCATCACGTACACCGTGCGCGCCACGAACACGGCGTCGCGGGACATGACGGTGGAGAACATGGGTGGTGTGGAGCTCGCCGACGCCATTCCGCCGGGCTTCAAGCTCCTTCCCGGCAGCGCGCGCGTTGACCGCCTGGTGCGTGACTCCAGCGGTCGCGTCCGTCGGGAGAAGCTGCCCACGCCGGACCCGCAGGGAAACCGCCTCCTCACCTTCGGGCCGTTCGACCTGCTCGCCAAGACCGAGACGGAGATCCGCTACCAGCTCGTGGTGGGTCCGTCGGTGAAAATGGGTGAGCAGGTCAACCGCGCAGTGCTGCGTGCCGCCGCGGGCCAGGTGAACGTGTCCAATGAGGCGGAAGCCAGCGTGGACATCCGGCCCGAGCCCATCTTCGACGACGGGGTGGTCCTCGGAAAGGTCTTCTGCGACCAGAACGGCGACGGCTGGCAGGACCCGACGGAGGAAGGCGTCTACGGCGCCCGCGTGTATCTCGATACCGGCTATTACGCGGAGACGGACCTCGCGGGCCGGTTCCACTTCAGCGGCGTCCGCCCCGGCTCGCACCTGGCCAAGATCGACGACGACACGCTGCCGGCCGGCGCGGAGATGACCACGCTGGAGCGCCAACTCTTCTACGTCACGCGCGGTCTGCCCACGCGGTTCTCGTTCGGCGTGCGCTGCGTGGAGAACACTGCGACGAATCCCGACGTCACGATCAACGAGGACAGCTACCGCCCGCTGCCCGCGCTGCCGCCGCCCGCGTCCATGCCGGACCGCATCCACATTCGCGGCGTCGCGAGTCAACGCAATGTGTCGCTCCTGGGCGCGCGGCAGGAGTCGGTGCGTGCGGACCTGGGCGTGTCTTTCGGTAACGACGACCCCATCATCGGCCAGGGCCCCGGCCCCAACCTGATGGCGTTTGACGACGTCAACGGGCTGGGCATGAAGCTCTGGTTCCACCCGCGCGTGCACACCAGTCTGCCGCTGAGCGGCTGGCGTCTCGTCGTGGAAGAGGAGCAGACGCACGAGGCAGTGTACGTGCTGGAAGGCCAGGAGACGCCCGCCGCCATGCTGTCCTGGGACGGCCGCGACGAGCAGGGAACGCTCGTCCTCAAGGCGGGGCGCGTCTACCTGGTCACGCTGGCCGCCGTGGCCACCAACGGTGACCTGGGCGTCTCCGCTCCCCGCCGCTTTGGCATCCGCGCCGGCGACACCGCGCCCACGGACAATGCCTACGAGGCCGTCCTCGACGAGAGCACGGGCCCGCTGTTCGATGAGACGAACACCATGGACCGTCGCGTCCAGCAGTGGCTGAAGGAGGAAGCGCCCAAGCTTGGCAACCCCGCGGAAGCGCACATCCAGATCGAAGTCCACGGCGACGACCGCGCCACCGAGCAGGTGGTGGAGGCGAACCAGGCGCGTGCAGAACGCGTGAAAGCGGAGCTGGCGGCGCTGGGCTTCGTCCCGTCGAAGATCGACGCGCTGGGCGTCGGCGGTGAGCGGCCCGCGGTACCCAACCTGGGTCGCGCGCAGCGCGCGATGAACCGGCGCATTGTGCTGCGGTCGCGGACCTCCGCGGCCATGGGCCCGCCGGTGCCCGCCTACCAGGTGGAGCCGCGCGTCCTCGTCAACGGCCAGAAGACCTCTCTCGACGAGGAAACGCTGTTTGACCTGGATGTGCCACTGAAGGTTGGCGACATGCTCCAGGTGGACATGATGTCGTCCACGGGACAGCGCAGCGTCATCACGCGCATGTACACCGGGGAACCGTTCCCCGAGGGCGCGCCGCCTCCCCCGGGGAGCGCCGGCGTCGAGGTGAAGGGCGACATCGCCACGGGTCAGCTCCTCGTCGGCGACCAGGTCATCCCGGTGGCGCCCAGCATTCCCGTCGGTGCCACCATCGGCGAGGGTCCGCAGGCGCCTTTCAACGTCGACGGCTCGGGCACGCTCGACCGCGAGGTTGCGTTCCGCTTCACCGCACCCGCGGAGACCCTGCGCTGGACCTTGCGCGTGGTTGGCGACAATACCCCCGCTCCCGTTGAGGGCGCCGCCCCGGTCGACGTGCCGCTCTTCCCGGCGGACGAGGTCATCATCCACGAGGAGGCCGGTGACGGCGCGCCGCCGCCCACCTTCAACTGGTCCGGCCGCAACGCCGGGGGGGCCGCGGTCCTGCGCGCTGGCAAGTTCCGCTACCGCCTCACCGTGGAGCTCCCCGCTGGCGTCACACAACACAGCCCGGACGGGACCTTCACCGTGGTGGACCTCGACAAGCCCGTGGTCATCACCAACCCGTTCGACAAGAAGGGCGAGAACATCACCTCCAGGGGTGAGGAGGCCATCCGCACCGCCGTGGCCAAACACAAGAAGCCCGGCGGCACCATGCAGATCCAGGTCCACACCGAGGACAAGGGCCCCAAGATGAAGGCGCTCTTCCTCACGCAGCGCCAGGCCGACCAGGTGAAGGACCTTCTCGTCGTCAATGGCGTGCCGGAGGCGGAGATCATCGCGGTGGGGCGCGGCTCGGAGCAGCCCATCTCCACCAGCAAGCGCAACCGCAACATCGACAAGCGCGTGGAGCTGATCTTCTCCAATCCGCCAACGACGGTGGAGGCCCCGCCCTCCCCCGCTCCCGCGCGCGTGGAGGTCAACGGCGTGCCGCTGCCGTCGGGCGTGACCAGCTTCAACACGCGCGCGTTCGTCACGCGGAATGGCGAGGTGGTGATCTCCTGGCGTGACACCGTGGGTGGCCGCGTGGTGGTGAAGCACAAACCCGCCCTCCCCGCCGCCGAGGGCGCCCCGCCGACGCTGCACGAAATCCTGGGCCCCACGCCCGCGCACGGCACCGTCCTGACCGCTTCGGCGCCTGAGCAGCCGCAGGGCGGTGACTTCGTCTCCTGGGACCCGACGACGACCGCCGCCGGCCCCGCCGGTCCCGGTGGCATCCCGATGGTGTTCATGGTGAGCAAGGGTGTGGTCATCGAGGAAGCGCCGCCGCCCGCGCCCACCGAGCCCGATCCCTCGACGTGGATGCCCAACCCGCGCGAGGTGGGCGCGGCGAGTCTCGTGGTGGATCTGCCGCCGGACGGGACGCGCCTGGGCAATGACAAGCTGCTGGTGCGCGGTATCACGCATCCGCTCAACGTCGTCAGCGTGAACGGTCAGCCCGCGGTGGTGGACCCGGTGACCGGGCAGTTCGTGGCCATCGTCAAGCTCAATGAGGGCGACAGCGCGGTCACCGTGGAGACCACCGACGTGCGCGGCAACAAGGGCACCCTCACGCGTCGTTACAACGTGGACCTCACCGGGTTCTTCCTGATGGGCTTCGCGGATACCGGCGTGGGCGCCGCGGGCGCGCAGCTTGACGAGCACACCCAGTACAACATGGTCGCGCCGGTGGTGGGGCCCGGTGGGTTCTCCCTGCGCAGCGGCCCCGTCTTCCTCTACGGACGCGGCGCGGCGTACGCCAAGGCGCGCTGGAAGGGCTTCTGGCGCATCCCGTTCTTCGAGGCCACGCTGCACATCGACACCAGCCGCTGGAACGACCCGGTGCAACAGCGCGACCTGCTTGCCCAGGACATGGTCTACTACCCCACCTACGGCGACAACGGCGTCGAGGTGCAGGAGGCTCGCGCGCGCTATCCCGTCTACGCGAAGATTCGCGGCGGCAACAACGAGCTCTTCGTCGGCAACGCGCTCGCGCAGCTCCAGGGCGGTGACCTCTTCCGCTACAGCCGCTCGCGCTACGCCGGCATGGCCACCATCGACCAGGGCTACGTCAAGCTGAAGCCGCTCGGTGGCGTCGACCTCGGTCACACGCGGGCACGGTTGCTGGTTGCCGGCGGGGATACGCCACGTCGCCCGGCGCACGTGGAGCTGCGCGGCACTGGTGGCAGCCTCTACTTCCTCAAGGACCGTGACGTCGTGGAAGGCAGCGAGCGCGTGTACATCGTGATCCGCGACGCGGTCACCGCGCAGGAGATCGCGCGCATCCAGAAGGTCCGCGGCCAGGACTACGTCATCCGTTACCGCGAGGGTCGCATCATGATGAACGACCCCATCCCGTCGACGGCGGACGCCACGCTCATCACCAACCAGAATCCCACCACCGTCACCACGGGCAACCCGGTGTTCCTCGTCATCGACTACGAACACGAGGGCACCGAGGACTTCAGCGAGGTGGCCGTGGGCGGTACCGCGGAGCAGACGGTGCTGGACCACTTCGCCGTCGGTGGTGGCTACGTGTTCGAGGGGCGTCGCAATCACTCGCCCAGCTACCAGCTCGCCGGCGCGCACACCCGTCTCTTCTGGGACGACGACAACTACGTGCAGGCCGAGGCCGCCTACTCCCGCTCCATCCCCGTGGAAGCCGCGATCAGCAACGACGGCGGCCTCTCCTATCAACCGCTGGGCCAGAGCGTGGACAGCGGCGCTGTCGTCGTGGGGAACCGCCTGTATCCGGCGGAGCGTCAGGGCACGGCTTTCAAGCTCAAGGGCCAGGTGGCGCTGGGCAAGGTCTTTGGCCGTCCGGCCACGGACCTCTCCGCGCGCGCGTACGCCCAGCGCGTGAGCCGCGGCTTCTTCACCGACGGAACGCTCTACGACCAGGGCCAGGTGAAGTACGGCGTCGACGGGAACTGGCAGGTGACGCGCCGCGACCGGCTGCGGCTGCGCTGGGATGGCATCTGGTCCGAGGTCAACACGGTCCCGCAGGTGGGCGAGTACCGTCAGCTCCACCGCGAGATCGCCGTCACGCAGGTGCAGCACCAGGAGGGCCCGTTCACGCTCACCGGCGAGTACGCGCTGACGTGGAACGAGGACGGCGCCACCTTCGGTCGCGTGCGCTACGAGGATTACCAGCGGCACCTCGGCAACGTCGTCGCCGGGCAGGTGGATTGGAGGATCCATGACCGGCTGGTGCTGTTCCTCCGCCAGGAGGGCGCAGTGCTCGCGGACCAGCGCCTGGCCCCGCGTTGGAATGACCGTCTCACGACGAGCGGCGGCGCGCGCATCAAGCTGGTGGAGAACCTGGAGCTCAACGTCACCGAGGCCATCAAGTGGAACGGCGAGAACGCCACCACGGTGGGCCTGCGCACCAAGGTCGACGAGGACAGCGACATCTACGTGGCCGAGCGCTTCCAGGCGCGCTCCGGCGGCTGGTTCAACACGTCGGTGATCGGCGCAAGCCGCGCGGCCTCGCCGGACAGCCGCACCTATGCGGAATACCAGGTGGACCACACCGGACTTGGCGGCGGGACGAGCCGTGGCGTGATGGGCGCCTCGCACCAGTGGACATTGATGGAGGGCCTCACCTTCTCGCTCGGGTACGAGCGCATGCAGGTCATCGGGGCCAGCACGTCGTCACCGGGCAGCGGTCCGCCCACCGCGAATCCCGACGGCACCGTGATTCCCGCCGCGGTCTCCGACAGCTACGCGTTCGGCGCGCCCGGTGCCAACGGTGCCATCGCGCCCATCCAGGGCAGCGGCAGCCGCGACAGCATGTTCGTGCAGCTCGGCTTCAACCCGTGGAAGTGGCTGAAGGTCAGCAGCCGCTTCGAGCTCCGCTACGACAACGCCGACGAGCGCCGCGGCGGTTACGACCGCTTCATCTTCTTCACCGCCAACAGCCTCGCGTGGAACTGGACGGATGACCTGCAGTTCATCGGCCGCTTCCACCTCGCCGACGTGCAGAACCGCACGCTCCGCGTCACCGAGGCGTCGCTGCAGGAAGCGGCGGTGGGTCTGGCATACCGCCCGGTGCACCACGAGTGGTTCAGCGTGTTGGGCCTGCTGCGCCATCGCCTGGAGCTGCGCCCCGTGATGCTGACCGAGGGTCGTTTCGAGCGCACCACGGCGGATGTGGCGAGCATCGAGCCGGTCCTGGAGCTGCCGTTTGGTCTGCAGCTCGTCGAGAAGGTGGCGTTCAAGCTGAGCCGCGAGAAGACGGATGACCTCAAGGAAGGCAACGCGTTCACGGCGCTGTGGATCAATCGCGCGAACTATCACGCGTTCCGCCTGCTGAAGAAGTTTGTGCCCTGGTTCAACCGCTGGCCCGGCGACATCGACCTCGCGCTCGAGTACCGGCTGCGCACGGTGCTGACGAGCAACCAGCTCGACCACGGCGTGGTGACGGAGATCGGCTTCGTGCCGGTGCCATTCGTGCGCCTGGCGGTGGGCTTCAACTTCAGCCGCGTCTCCGACGACGAGTTCGCCAAGGCGGACCGCAACGCCTACGGACCGTACATCCGCATGCAGGCGCAGTACTGACCGTCAAGCCCACACCGGCCAGGCCCCGTGGCGCGGCCATTCCTGGCTGTGGGGAGGTCGCGGCCGCACGACACCTCACTGCGGTCACGAGTCGGATTGAACGCGACGCGCGTCGCCCTGGAGTGCGGTGCGGACACGTTCAGCCGCGTGGACGGTGCAGCACCCCTCTGGATCAGTTCACCTCCGTCAACGGCTGCGTGTCTGGAACAACCTCTCGCCGGCGTCGACGGATCCAGAGCGGTGCTGCACCGTCCACGCGGCTGAACGCGTCCGCACCGCACTCCAGGGCGACGCGAGTCCCGCTCAATCCGATTCGTGACCGCAGTCAGAATGAGATCCGCGCGACGAGCTGGTCGGTGTCCCCGCTCACCAACCAGTTCACAGCGCCGAGCGGCCGCGGATCCAACGGCCCCGTCGACGACACATTGCGCAGCGCCGTGAATTCCGCCGGCACGCGCTGCAGGTCATAGGTGCGAATCCACAGCAACGTGAACGCGCGCCCGAGCTGCACCGTCCGCCGCGACGTCGTGGGGTCCGCCAGCGGCGCAGGTGGGGCGCCGTCCAGGTAGAACAACGCCATGCCCAGGCTGAGATGCTGCGCCTCCACCGACGTGGGCCCCATGGCCATCTGGTAGCGCGCCCGCACGTCGGCAAAGTCCGGGATGACCTGCAGCGCCCCCTCGACCATGACCGACCGCGAGTCGAAGAACGGCGGCCGCTGCGTGTCCGCGCCCAGCAGGCTCCCGCGCACGGTGACCCACGGGAACGCGAGCTCCACGTCCGCCGTCGCCGCCACACGCGCATCCGCTCCCGTCGACAACGGGCGCAACAACGTCCCACCGCCCACCACCAGGCGGGAACGCCCCGTCCACCTCCGCAGCGGTTCTGCCTCCACGCGCCCCGAGACGGAGGGATTGAGCACCAGCGCGCTGTTCTCACCCGCGGTGAGCGGCACGTTCGTCGCCGCGGTGCCTGCGTTGGTCTGCTCCGGTGGTGGCGTGGTCAGCAGGGAGGGCATGGGCCGCGGCGTGATTCCCGAGCCCAGCGTCAGCGTTCCGCGTACCGGGAGGCGGTAAGCGTCGCCACTGGCTTCATACGCCGCCGCAAGCTCGCGTCCCGGCATCCATGCCTCGCGACCCAGGCTTCCGGTGAGCCACATCTCCTCGCTCTGCATGCGCCACTGCTCGGCCATCACCGGCGGCGTGAACAGGCCCATGCGCGCTTCGCCCAGGTCCAGGACCTTCTTGTTGCCCAGCGCCATGCGCAGGTAGAGGTCACGGACAAAACCCGGTCCGTCCTCCTTCAGCGCCACGGTGGACCACGGCGAGAAATCCACCTCCGCCACGAAGCCCACCTCGAGTGTCGTCGAGAGGAGTCCCTCCGCCCGCAACCGTGCACGCGGCAATCCCAGGAAGTTGCCGGTGCGGTCCCGGCCCAGGGTCGCCTCGAAGAGACCGCTGAGGCGCAGCCGGTACGCGTCGCTCGCAATGGTGACCGTTCCCGGGTCGGACGGCTCGGTCTCCTCGTCGACGATCACCACGCGCGGCGCGGCCACGGCCCCTCCCGCCCACAACACCAGTGCGAACGCGAACAGGGTCCGCTTCACGGCGTCACCCCACCGTCACCTGCGTCCGTCGCCACGCCGGCATCCACCGACGCGTCCGCCTCCCCACCGTCGACAACACCGCCGTCCTCGAGCCCGCCACCGTCGGTCCCGGGCGGATCGAATGCGTGGCCATCCGGCTCATGGAAGACCGCTTCCGCGATGCGCGCCTGGGAGTCCAGCGGAAACCCCTCGAGCACCACCACAACGAGACCCTGGCGCTCCAACCACAACCCCACGGGCCCGGTCCGCGCCTCCATGCGTTCGCCCTCGCGCTTGATGACGGCGTACGCCGGGTACCGCTCCGCCATCATGCGATACGCCTCGAACCCCTCGCGCGCGTCCTTCTCGTCGTCAAACGCCAGCTTCCACGCCAGCAGCAGCTCCCCGTTGCGCACCAGCACGCTCGCGCGGTCGCCATCCCAGCCCAGCGCCGCGTCGTTGACGGTGGGTTCCTCCTTTGCCTTGTCGTCGGGGCGTTCGCGAGCGAGCACGGTCTTGAACCCCAGCTCTCCCACGCTGTCCTGGAAGATCTCGCGGGATCCCTCGGGAAGGAGCTTCCGCAGGTCGGGCAGGCGCACGTCGACGGGCCGGTCGCGGCCCTCGAGGTACTTCTCCGGGTGCAGGATCTCCTCGGTGGACGCCGGCGGGTCCGCGTACGCGGCGTTCACCAGCTTCCACCCGCCCTTGCGGTGCAGCTTGGCCACGAAGCGCGCCCCGGAGATGTACGGGAGCTGGAACCGGCGGTTCAGGAAGTCCGGCGCACCCCGCACGTCGAGGGCGGAGGCCCGGCTCTCCAGGAACTTGAGCCACGCCTCCATGCTCGGCGTGAACACGCTGCTGTACGCGTAGCCCACAAAGCTGGCATCCCCTTCGGCGAGGCACCTTCGCGCCACGGAGGCGTCGTCGTTGGGCGCGGTGGAGAGGAAGCGGTTGAGGTCGAAGTGCATGTCCTGCAGCGCATGCGCCACCTCGTGCGCCAGCACCTCGCCATCCATCAGGTCCCGACGACGGACGAAGCCGGTCAGCTCCAGGATCTCGCTGCGCGGGTTCTGGCGGTCGATGATGCGGAGGATGCGGTCGGAGGTGTCGTAGTAGCCGGCGGGAGCTTCCGAGCCCACCGCCGTGAACGCCGCGGCCAGGTCGGTGTTCGGGGGAACCAGGCCGATCTTCATCCACGCCTGGCTCAGCTCCTCCATGCTCTGCAGGAACGACGGCCGGTGGAGATCCGCCTCGCTGCGCGTGCGCAGGCGCTGGCGACCCTCCAGCGAGACCCGCAGCGGCGCCGTGGCCTTCAACCCGCGGATGCGCTCCACGTCGGAGAGGAGCCGCTCGATGGCGGAGGGGGAGAGCCGTCCGCCGTGGACCACCTTGTAGGCGCAGGCCGAGGCCAAGCCCAGGAGCCCCAGGCAGAGGAGCAGTGACGTCGTACGCACGGGGGCACCCGCTAACACCCCGCCGTGCAGTTGGGCCAGCGCGCCAACGGTGCCAGACTGCGGCGCTGGAAGTGCCACTGGCCGGAGGCAGCCGTGAAAGAGGCGGAGAAGTCAGCTCAAGCGCAGCCCAAGAGGCGGGATCCCCGGGAAGCCACCCGTCGCCATGAACGCTTCATGGTGCGTGCGCAGGCGCTGTTCTTCGCGCGCGTGGCGTTCCTTGTGCTCGGCGTGGGCGTGCTCTTGCTCCCGGATTGGCGACCCGCCGTCGGCGCCACCGGCCTGGTCTCCCTGGTCTGGTTCGCCCTCGCGCTCGCGTACTCGGTGGCCAACTACTTCCTGCTGCGCAAGGTGCGGTGGGGCCAGAAGTTCACGTTCGCCACGTTGTGCGTGGACCTGATGCTGCTGGTCTTCCTCATCGGCCAGAGCGGCGGCGTGCGCAGCCCGGTCATGGCCGCGCAGCTCATCTTCACCATCTTCTTCGCCCTGCTCTTCCCTTCCACCGCCGCGCTCATCCCGCCGCTGCTGGCCCTGCCGGTGGCCGCGCGCGTGGATCTCGTCGTCAGCAGCGACAACCCCGCCGACCTCTTCTACGTCCTCTGGTACGCCGCCCTCGACGCCATTGCCGTCTACGTCATCGTGTATCTGACGGGTCGCGAGGAGGCGCAGACCACCGAGATCGCCCGGCTGGAGCAGGAGTTGAAAGCGCTGGCGGTCGTCGAGGAACGCAACCGGCTGGCGCGGGAGATCCACGACGGCCTGGGCGCCGCGCTCTCCGGCGTGATCATCCAGGCGGAGTACGCGGGCACGCTCACCAAGGACCCCAAGGTCAAAGCGGAGATCAAGGAGCTCAAGGGCGCCGCGGAGGAGGCCATTGACGAGCTGCGGCGGGCGCTCACCATGATGAAGAACGACTTCCAGCTCGTCCCCGCGCTGGAGAACGTGGTCAGCACCTTCAAGACGCGACACAAGATCCCCTGTGAGCTGCAGCTCCGCGGCGCCCCTCCGCGCCTGTCCAGCGAGGCCCAGCTCACCATCTTCCGCATCCTGCAGGAGTCGCTCACCAACATTGCCAAGCACGCGCAGGCCCGGCGCGTCACGGTGAGCGTGCAGTTCACGGTGGACGGCCTGAACATGGTCATCCAGGACGACGGCAAGGGGTTTGACCTGCACAACACGCCGGCGCACCACTACGGCCTGATGAACATGCGGGAGCGCGCGCGCAAGGTTGGCGGCGACGTCCTCATCGACTCCGCACCGGGCGAGGGCACCACCGTGACGCTGATGATCCACGGCCTCAACGGCGAGGCCACGATGGAGGCGGCCATCCCGGTGCGTTACACCGCGCAGAAGCCGCCGCGTGTGATCGCACTGCCTTGACCCGTTTGCTCGTCGCGTGACATAAGCCCGCACTCCAGACGCCTCGGGCGGGATGACAGGAGCGGCGCATGGCGACGAAGAAGAAGGCAGGCGGCAAGAAGGCAGCGGCTTCCAGCAAGGCACGCAAGCCCGCGGGCAGGAAGGCGGCGCGCGGTCCAGCGCGGAAGGCCAGCAGCAAGGGCGCCAAGGCCAAGGGTCGGGGGAAGCGCGGCGGTCGGGACAAGACCCGCGCGGAGGCGTTGGCGGAGGCCCGTCAGAAGGTGTCGCGGCAGGGGCGGACACCCAAGCTGGGTCGTCGCCTGGCGGCCGCCGTGCCGCAGCTTGACGAGATGTACCAGAAGGTCATCCAGGCCTACGCTGCCGCCAGCCGTGAGATGGCGGAGTGGCTCGCCGCGGCCCGTCGGTCCGACAAGACCGCCTGATTCCAGCGCTGCATCCAGCCCCATGGGCGGCCCGCCAACAACCGGCGCGCCGCCCATTGTCGTTTCCTCAGCCACCGCCGCGCAGGAACCGCGACATCAGCCGGGCGGTGGCCTCCACCAGCGGCACCACGCGCGAGTAGTCCATGCGCACCGGGCCAATGACGCCAATGGCGCCCAGCGGTTTCTCGTCGGTGCCGTAGCCGGCGGCCACCAGGGAGCACCCGCTCACTTCCGCGTAGCGGTTCTCGTGACCAATGAAGACCTGCACCTGCGGAGCCACCTCGATGCGGTCCAACATGCGGACCAACAGGTGCTTCTCCTCGAAGGCCTTCAGCAGGCCCTTGATGCGGTCCACGTCGGCGAACTCCGGCTTCTCCAGCACTTGCGTCTCGCCCGCGAGGATGACGTCCTTGGGGCTGCGCTCGGCGTCGCGCAGGACCTCGTCGGCCATGGCCAGCGCGCGGCTCATCATGCGGTTGACCTCCGCACGAGCGGCCCGCATCTCCTCGAGCAACCGGCCGCGTGCCTCCTCCAGCGTCAACCCGCGACAGCGCGCATTGAGGAACGCCGCCATTTCATTGAGCGCGCCCTGCTCCACTGCCGCGCCCTGCTCCGGTTCCAGGATCTTGTTCTGCACCTGCCCCGCCTGGTCCACCACGATGACCAGCACCTTCCCGTCGGGGAGGCGCAGGAAATCCAGGTGATGGAAGCGCGCAGCGCCACGGCGCGGCATCAGCATCACGCACGTCTGCTGCGCCAGGCTGCTGAGCTGGCGGGTGGACTCCTCGAGGGCTTCCTGCACGCCGGTGGCGTTCTTCACGGAGTCGCTGAGGCGTTCCACGTCTTCACTGGAGGGCTTGCGCACCTTGAGGAGCGTGTCCACATAGAAGCGGAACCCCACCTCGGTGGGAATGCGGCCGGCGCTGGTGTGCGGCTGGGTCAGGAACCCCAAGGCTTCCAGGTCGCTCATGACGTTGCGAATGGTGGCCGCCGAGAATGTCACCTCAGCCCGGCGGGTAATGGTGCGGGAGCCCACCGGCTCACCAGAGGAGATGTAGTCCTCGACGATGGCTTCCAGGATGAAGCGCTCACGTTCGGACAAGCTGGGGCGCTGGGCGGTCTCGGACATGGCCTTCCCCGAACCCTCCAGAGCGCGGACAAGAGCCGCACCAAGGGCCAGGAATTGTAGGGATTGCCCCAGGGGGTGTCAACGCGGGCGGGACCATAAGGCCTTGAACATGTTGGGTTTTCCCCGGACACCCAGGCTTTGGGCTCTCCGCGGGCGGCAAGGAGCTGAAGCATGACCGTGAACGCAGACGACGAGACCTTCGAGGAGTTGGTCCTCCAGGCCGCCCGGCCGGTGCTGGTGGACTTCTGGGCCACGTGGTGCGCGCCCTGCCGCGCGGTGGCGCCGGTGGTGGAGCGGCTCGCCGTGGAGTGGGCGGGGACGGTCGACGTGGTGAAGGTGGACGTGGACGCCTCCCCGCGCACGGCCGAGCGCTACGGCATCCGCTCCATCCCCACCTTCGGGGTGTTCGTGGGCGGCAAGCTGGCGGCGGAGATGGCGGGAGCGCTGCCGGAGAGCGCCCTGCGACAACTCGTGGACAAGGCGGTGCCCGGCATGGCGCCCTCCACGCTCAATCCCCGCCAGCTCGAGCAGGCGCTGAAGGAGGGCGCGGTGATCGCGGTGGATCTGCGACCCGCGGCCGACTTTGAGCGCCGGCGGATCCCCGGATCCGTGTGCGCACCCGCGGATCCGGAGGCACTGGACGCATTCAGCCTGCCAGACGCGGTGAATGCAGACCCGCGACCGGTGGTGTTCCTGTGTCGCAGCGGCAAGCTCAGCGAAGCCCTGGCGCGACGGATCCACCGCGAG
Source organism: Myxococcota bacterium (assembly GCA_040752415.1). Classification (GTDB taxonomy): domain Bacteria; phylum Myxococcota; class JACRCW01; order JACRCW01; family JACRCW01; genus JBFMGU01. The sequence goes on along the minus strand of JBFMGU010000106.1, from coordinate 1,108 downwards.
CGTGCAGCGGGCGCGGGCTACCTTGGCGGCGGGATCCTCGAGTGGGAGGTGAGTGGCAGGAAACTGGAGTGAGCCCCTGCAACGTCTCACAATCACACTCGACGACGGGAGGCGATCACACACACCCACGCACACGCCACCACCAGCACCAACGGGTGGAGGCGGCTGCCTCGTCGGAGGTGGGGTTGTCAAGCAGGGGGATTATCGGGTTGACGGAAACCGTCCTTTCGGCTAGATGCAGGCGCGTTTTTGATGGCCTTCTGGCCGTTCCCGCAGGGCAAAAACCTCTGACTTGTCGGTGGTTTGGCGTGAATTGTTCAACGTTTGTCGCCACTCACCTACATGTCGGTGCCAAGGAGCTTGAATGAGCACAGCACGCAACCATCGCGGTCCGGCAGCAGCCGCTGCCAAGGAAGCCGCACCATTCCGTCCCATGGACAGTTTCAAGATCGGGGACAAGGCCGTGTACCCGAGCCATGGGGTGGCGGAAGTCACCGCCATCAAGGAGATGGATTTCGCTGGCCAGAAGCAGATGGTGTACGAGCTGCAGATTCTGGAGAACGGGATGAAGGTCTACGTCCCCACCTCCAATGTCTCCAGCGTGAAGCTCCGTGAAATCATTGGAGAAAAGGAAGTGGACCAGGTCTTTGCCATCCTGCGCAACCGCAAGGAGAAGACCGTGGATTCCACCACCTGGAACCGTCGCTACCGGGAGTACATGGAGAAGATCAAGACCGGCAGCGTCTTTGAGGTGGCCAAGGTCCTCCGGGACCTCTACCTGCTCAAGAACGACAAGGACCTCTCGTTCGGTGAGCGCAAGATGCTGGACACCGCCCGCTCCCTGCTCGTGCGCGAGATTGCGATTGCCAAGAGCATGAAGGAGGCGGAGGTGGAAGCGGAGTTCAAGCAGATCTTCAACTGCTGAAAGCCGTTGTCTTTCGCAGCTTTGACGCCTCGGCGCCCTTCACTTGGGTTCCGGGGCGTTGCTGTTTGTGCGAGCCTGCCTTTGCCCCTGCTTTTCCCGCTCCCGCTCCCCCTCCCGCTCCCCCTCCCGGGGGGCCGAGGGGTGGACGCCACTCCCCCGCGCTGACTTCCGGGAGCGGGAGGG
>JBFMGU010000105.1:0-35416 GCA_040752415.1 Myxococcota bacterium | reverse complement strand
GGGGTTGCAGCGCGGAGGAGGCGGACACCAGACGCCCGCCACCTCCGCGTGGGTTCCTCAGTTGCGCATGCTCACCGTCCAACCCGTGGTCCAGTCGTCGGCGGGGTCCATGCCGCCGCGGAAGGTGACCTGGGTGAAGAACGGATCATTGGGGATGGCCACGTTGAGCCGCGCCGGCGAGCCCGACTCCGGGGCAAAGTTGGGCTGCACCAGGTTGTCCGGCGCCACCAGCACCGGGTCCTCGACGCTGTTGGCGTCATTGAGGTCGTTGAAGAACGTGGCCACGGTGACCGGCTCGTCGGCGTCCTCGATGAACGGGGTGACGCAGTGGAAGATGGAGTGGTCCAGCGTCAGGTTGCCGGTCAGCGTGTTGTTGTTGATGCCGTGGGTGAACGTCTCGGTGTGGTCGATGTCCAGGCAGGCCTCATTGAACCCGGAGACGATGATGTTGGAGATGTTGGCCGCGGTGCCCTCGCGCAGCAGCACGCCAATGTCGGACTGGTCGGAGTTGGGGGAGCCCAGCAGCGTGACGTTGGAGATGACCGGGTGGCTGCGCGGGCTGGAAGCGTTGTCCTCCGCGTTGTTGTCACCCTCGATGCCGTTGTCGCCGGCGTCCTCGTACTGCTGGGCGATCATGAACTGCAGCCGGCCGTTCCAGCCGTCGGTCCAGTCCAGGTTGTCGTCGGCAATGCCGGTGCAGACAATGTGCTTGGCGTCCACCGTGCCGCCAAAGAACTCAATGCAGTCATCCTTGGCCATGTGGATCTGGACGTAGTCCACCACCGTGCCGCGCCCCACGCCCTGGAACGCAATGCCGTTGAGCTCGTTGTCCGGGCTGATGAGCCGGCCGGCGAACTCCACGCGCACGTACTGGATGACGCCGCTGTTGTCGTCGGGATTGGTGCCGCCGTAGTAGCCGGTGCCGCCTTCACCAAAGGCCTCGCACAGATCGGTGCCGGCGCTGCAGCCGTTCACCGGCGCGCGGCCGTTGATGATGACCCCGCCCCAGTCGCCGCGGGCGCGGGCGCCCTCGCTCTTGGAGGAGGTGAAGACAATGGGCTTCTCGCGGGTGCCCTGGGCCATGATCTTCGAGCCGCGCGTCACCACCAGCATGCCGTTGGTGGATGACTCGCCGTAGATCTGCGTGCCCGGCTCGATGGTGAGCACGGTGGGATCCACGTCATTGCCCACGAACACGCCGCCGCGCAGCAGCCACTTCTTGTCCGCGGTCAGGGTCAGGTCCTGCACCAGCGCGCCGCTCAGCACGCAGACGCCGTTGGTGCACTCGCCGCTCGTCGTGGCGGGCGGGTTGGTGTCCTGGGGGTTGCCGGTCTCACCGCATGCGCCCAGGAACGCCGCGGCAGCCATCATCAGGGAATTGATCTGCTTTTTCATGGTCACGCCTCCGTGTCGTGAAGGCGTGCGGATGTGCCATGCGTGCGTGTCAGCTCGATGACATCACCACGAACTCTCCGAAAATTAGGATGTCATTTCGGTGACAACCCCGACGGTGGTGGGGCCACGGTGAGTCACTGCGGCATCGGTCGAGGCGTGGCCCACCGGTAGCCCACGCCGCGCACGGTCTCGACGTAGTCCCCGGCCGGCCCGAGCTTCTCGCGCAGGCGCTTGATGCTGGTGTCCACGGTGCGTGTGCCCACGTCTCCCCGGGAGCCCCACACCTCGTCGAGCAGCGCCTCCCGCGTCTGGGTGCGTCCCGCGCGACCCACGAACGTCATGAGCAGCTTGAACTCCAGCGCGGTGACGGGGACCTCCTCGTTGCCCACCCAGGCGCGGTGCCCGTCCACGTCCACGCGCAGCATGCCGTAGGAACGCACCTGCGCCTCCTGCTCCGGTTGGGCGCGTCGCAGGAGCGCCTTGATGCGCAGGACCAGCTCCCGCACCGAGAACGGCTTCACCACGTAGTCATCCGCGCCCATCTCAAACCCCACCACCCGATCGATCTCCTCGCCCAGCGCGGTGAGCAGCATGATGGGCACGGTGGCGGTGCCGGGATGCGCACGCAGGCGTCGACACACCTCCAGGCCGCTCATGTCCGGCAACATGACGTCGAGCACCACCAGGGAGGGCGGCGGGGACTGCTGCGCCAGCTCCAGGCCGTGGGCACCGTGGTGGGCCACGCGGACCTGCATCTGCTCACGCTCGAGATTGAACTGCAGCACCGAGGCAATGTCCGCCTCATCCTCGACCAACAGCACGGTGGCGCTCATGGAGTGTCCTCCTGGGAAATCGACGGCGCGCACATAAGACATGGCGCGTGGCAGGCGTGTGACATTGCCGTGACGTTCACCGCTCCCGACGACGGATGGGCGCGCTGGCTCCGGTCGGGAGGGCGCACCAGATGACCCAGCGAATAGCGGGGACCGCCCTCGCTCCCGACGGGGAACGCACAGGGCCGTCGTCCGAGAAGCCAACTGCCTCGTCCAACAAGCTCAGGACACCAAGGGCGGCCGGGCGGGGACAGTCGGCCCGATCACGGAGCCTTCTTCGGCTTGGGCTGGGGTGATGCCGCAGCGGAAGGTTCCGTTTTGGCGCCGCCCAGAGCCTTGGCGCGTTCCAACCAGCTGGCGAGCGACGGTGAATGCGCGCAGGCCTGTGCAAGGTCGGCTTTCTCCGCGACCTGCCTCATGGCTTCCAGGCCCACGACGCCGTGCTTTCCCAACTCCTGCTTGGGATCCCGGTGCCGCTCCGCGCGCTTGTCACCACGCATGGCCAATACCCACGCTTCGATCTCTTCAACCGCCATCCCGCCTGCGAGGGTGAGTGAGGGGAACTGTCCCGCAGCCCGTGCCAGTGCTTGATTGAACTGGTGTTCCCGTTCGACGTCGCCATCACGGTCGCGCGAGAACACAACGCCGGACAGGCCCTTCTCATGCGCCAGCAGCAACGCTCCCAGCAGATTCCGCTGTTCAGGCGTACGGTGGTCGCCACTGCGATACTTGCGGATGTACTTCCAGATGATGGCGTCGCCGATTTCCCAGCCATCGGGGCGAATGCGCCTGGCAAGCACCTCGAGCAGGCCAGGGTTCTCGGGGGTGCGATAGGCCGGCTCATTGGCCCATCCGCCAAGCTCCGTGGGGCCCTCACCGGCAAGAAGCACCTTCATGAAAGGCCCCGGAGCAAGGGAGTCTCGTCCCGGCCGTCGGCATAGGAGAGCCAGAGCTCGCCGAGGGCATACACCTTTTGGCGTTCCTCGAAGTGTGGTGTGTCCTTCATCCGCGTGCACTGCGTTCCGCGTTCGACATCGCGGGTGACGACGGTGACCTCTTCTGGGCGCGCCTCGTTGACCACGAGCGGGCTGTGCGTGGCGATGAGCACCTGCGCCGGCCTGGTCTTGTCCTCTGCAATGCCGCGAAGCAGCTTCATGACCTCAGCGATGCGTGCGGGATGCAACCCGTTCTCTGGTTCCTCCACCAGGATCACCGCTGGGCGCTGGATGCACGCGAGTGCCTCGAATGCGAGGTAGTAGAGCAGGCCCTCGCTCATGTCCGCGGAACGCACCTCCACGCCGTCGTGCAACTCAATGGCAAGCTCCTTCTTCTTCTCGGGCGTGGTGGGGACCCACAGTCGCTTGATGGTTGGGAAGAGGGTCCGTACCCGCGCGGCAATCTCATGAAAGCTCTGGTCGCCGCGCGACAGAATGGCTTCGTACACGCCTGCCAATCCGGCGCCGGTATCCTGGAAGGCGATCTCCGCACCTTCCGGAATGAGCTCGCTGGGCTCGCGAAGGGCGCTGGCATTCAGGCGCACGAACGTCGCTGGTCCGATCGCTGCGCATACTTCGCGATCAGGCCCAGTCGCGCGGGCCCCTGACGTGCCGTTCTGTGTGAATTCGGCGACGACCGCGCCCCCAGGCCTCACGCGGGCTTCGTAGCCTGTGCCGGTGTGTCGCATCACAAGGGAGCGCCCATCAACGACGTCAGCTTGGAGCGTGGGTCGTTCTTCGAATCGGAAAAGCGCCCTGACTCGGTCGAATGGCCACGCGCCATTTGTCGAGGCGCTCGCCACTTCACCAATCAGGTGGGCCGCGCGCAAGATCGTGCTCTTTCCGCTGTCGTTGGGGCCAATGAAGACGTGAAGTGGGGTCAAGGGCACCGACACGTCTTTGAGGCAACGGAAGTCCTTGACGGTGAGACTCGTGAGCACGGGCACCTCCCAGCGCCCATGCGAGTAACATGGTGGATGCACCCGCAGCCAGATTGGGACCCTGGCCTCCCACATCCCGCTGCGGTGCGGGCCGTGCCGCCTCCTCCGACATTGCCGTGACGTTCACCGCTCCCGACGACGGATGGGCGGTGGGCACGCGGGACGTGACCCGCTGGAGCGCTCGCGCTAAAGCCCCTCCCGCATGGTCCCCACCCGCACCCCCTCACGACGGGGAGAACACAGCAACCGTCGCTACGGCGCGCGGGCGGAGGAGAGCGCGCGGGCGTTCCTGGTGGCGCAGGGCTACACGCTGGTGCAGCAGAACTACACGGTGCGCGGTGGCGAGGTGGACGTGGTGGCGCGGGAGGGCGAGGTGTTGTGCTTCGTGGAGATCAAGGCGCGGCGCAACAACGCCTTTGGTCCCGCGGTGCTGGCTGTGGATGCGCGCAAGCGCAAGCGCATGGCGGTGGCGGCGGACCGCTGGCTGCTGGAGCACCCGTGTGATTGCCCGGTGCGCTTTGACGTGCTCTGTCGCGACCGCGAGGACGCGCCCTGGGAGCTCATCCGGGATGCGTTCCGTCCGGAGGCGGAGCCATGAGTCGCGACGCACGGCTGCCGCCCGGCCTCTACCTGGTGGCCACGCCGATTGGGAACCTGGAGGACATGGGCGGGCGCGCGGCGCGGGTGCTGCGTGAGGCCGACGTGGTGGCCTGCGAGGACACCCGGCACAGCGCACCGCTCCTCACGCACGTGGGCGCCACCGGTCGACGCCTGGCGCTGCACGAGCACAACGAGGACAAGCTGGCGCACAAGATCGTCGACGAGGTGAAGAGCGGGTCCCGCGTGGCCTTGATCACCGACGCGGGCATGCCACTCATCAGCGACCCGGGCTTCCCGGTGGTGCGCGAGGCCATCCGGCAGGACATCCCCGTGACGGTCATCCCCGGTCCCTCCGCGCCGCTGGCGGCGTTGTGTCTCAGCGGCTTGCCCAGCGCGCGTTTCCACTTCGCCGGGTTCCTTCCCGACAAGGTCTCCCGCCGTCAGGCGCTGCTGGAGGAGCTGCGCGAGCTGTCCGCCACGCTCATCTTCTTCGCCCCCGCGCGCGAGCTGAAGGAGGTGCTCTCGTCGTTGGAGGCGGTGCTGGGAGACCGGCCCGCGGCCATCTGTCGCGAGCTGACCAAGCTGCACGAGGAGGTGCGCCGCGGCACGTTGAAGGGGTTGCAGCAGGAGGAGCTGACGCTGCTGGGGGAGGCGGTGGTGGTGGTGGGCGGTGCGGAGGATGTGGCCGCCGACGAGCACGCCCTGGACAACGCCATCCGCGCCGGGCTCAGCGCCGGGGAGCCGCCCAGCTCGCTGGCCAAGCGATTGGCCCGGGAGCTGCGCCTCTCACGCGCCGCCGTGTACGAGCGGATCCTCGCGCTCAAGGGCTGACCGTCACACCAGCTCGGGCGCCGGTCTGGACGGCGCGCTGGGCTGCACCCGTCCCAGCCGGATGATGACGTCCTCCAGCGCATCGGACATGGTCTTCTTCTCGAACGGCTTCTCGATCACCGGGTTCATCACCCGCTCGAAGAACGCCTGCATGTCCCGCGCGGCGATGCTGCCGGTCATGAACACCACGCGCGGTGCCATGTGCGCGGCGTTCACGTTGATCCACTCAAACAGCTCCTTGCCACTGGTGCGCGGCATCATCAGGTCCGTCACCACCACGTCAAACGCGTCGGCCTGGAGCCGGCGGATGGCGTCGTCCCCGTCGTCGGCGGTGATCACGTGGTGGGTGCGGGCGAACATGCGCGCAAAGGCCCGACGGATGGCCGCTTCATCATCCACCACCAGCACGCGCGGCATGGTCACGGGAACCACCACACGGTCCGGCATCACCGCGGCGGGGACCAGCGGCAGGTGCACCGCGAACGTGGAGCCCTCACCCTCCACGGAGGACAGCAGCAACACCCCGCCGTGCGCCCGCACGATCTCCCGGCTCAACCACAGCCCCATGCCCATGCCGCCTTCCCGCTTGGTGGAGAAGAACGGCTCGAAGATGCGTCGCTGTAGCGCGGTGGCAATCCCGCAGCCCTGGTCCATCACCTCCACCACGGCGCGGTCTCCGTGGTGCTCCGTCCGCACCGTGAGGTTGCGACGCTCCGCGGGCAGGCTGGTGGTGGCGTGCGCGGCGTTGACCAGCAGGTTGATGAGCACCTGCGTCAGCTTGCCCACGCTGCCCAGCACCTGGAGCCCGCCGCCCAGCTCCAGGGCCACCCTGACATCCAGGTGGCGCAGCTCGGCGGCGGTCATGCGCACCGCGGCGCGGACGGCGTCATTGACGTCAATGGGCGCGTCCAGCTTGTCATGGGTCCGGCCCACCGCGCGGATGTCGCGGGCAATCTCCCGGATGCGCCGCGTGCCTTCCATGGCATCCCGGAGGGCTTCACCCACGTCGGAGAGCGTGGTCTGCAGCGCCCCCGCGGAGGAAGGCGGTTCCCGGCGCATCTGCTCCAGCGTCTCCTGCGCGTGCTCCAGGCTGCTCAGCACGTAGGTGCAGGGGTTGTTGATCTCGTGCGCCACGCCTCCGGCCACCTGGCCAATGGCCACCAGCCGCTCATTGCTGGTGAGGCGCTTCATGAGGCGCATGTTCTCCAGCGCCAGCGCCGCGCTGGTGGCGAGCAGCGCCAGCCGCTTGAGGTCGGCCTGACGGAACGGGACGGTGTTGGTGCGGCGCCCGACGTTGAGCACGCCCACCACGCGCCCGCCCGCATGCAGCGGAAACACGATGGAGGAGCGCGTGGCCCGTTGGCGGGGCAAGCCGGCGAACGCGGCCTCCAGCTCCGCGCCGGCCTGGAGCAGCGCGGGACGACCCAGGCGCGCCACCGCGGAGGCAATGCTGGTCCCCGGGGCAATAGCGGTGCCGATGACCACGTCGTCACTGAGGCCGCGGGCGGAGAGGATGCGCAGCGTGCCGTCATCCTCCGGCGTCATCAGGGACGCCACGTCCGCGTCCATGAGCCGCACCGTGGCCTCCACGATGCGGTCCGGGGTGTGCGCCGGGTCCTTGAGGTGCAGCACCGTCTCCTCGATGGTGTGCAGCAACCGGGACACGCTGTTGCGACGGTGCTCCAGCGCCCGCGCCACCACGCCGCGCAGCGCGGCGGGGCCGTAGGGCTTGATGAGCACGTCAAAGGCGCCGCCGCGGAAGCAGCTCAGCATGCGCGCCTCACTCAGGTGCGCGCTGGCAATGACAATGGGCGTCTCCGGCGCCAGGGCGCGGAACTCGGTGAGCAGCTCGAATCCGTCCACCTCCGGGAGCGCCAGGTCGCACACCACCACGTCGAACTCGTCGGTCTGCAGCGCGTTGCGCCCCGCCAGCCCGGTGGAGGCGCCGGACACGGAGAGGCCCTCCCGGACCAGCACCTGCGTCACCATGTTCCGGGTGGCGTCGTCATCCTCAATGACCAGCGCGGTGTGGTGGATATCCTGGCTCACGTGCTGCCCCCGAAAAGGTGTGCTGCGGCCGTCAGGTCCACCTTCGGCACACCCTGAATCCAGCTGTAGCTTTTGTAGACCGATCGTTTGGGATCGCCAACGGGTCGGGTACGCAAGACCTGCGCCGCGCACGGGGAGCGCACCCGGTTGGCGCCGGGATGTGCGCGGGAGCTGGCGAAATGGGGGGAGGGGAGAGGACGGCGGGGAGGAGGGGGCTCCCGCGCCGTCCGGGGGCCGCTTCAGGCGCGGCGACGACGAACCGCCATCAGGCCCAGCAGGAGCAGCGCGCCGGCCGCGGGGTTCACGCGGGTGCCGGGCTCGGTGCAGGAGCACTTGAACGGCGTCACGGAGCCGCCCGTACCGCTGGGCTTGCACACGCCGGGGTCGGACACCTCGGTGCGGTCGCAGGTGTAGTCATTGCCCACGCAGGTCCCGTCGGGCTTGCACCACACCGTGCACTGGCCGGTCTCGCAGATTCCGAACTTGCACTCCGTGCCGCTGGAGCACTCCTCGCCCAGGCCCTTGTCGCCGGTCTGCTCACCGGGGAGGCACGTGCCGCCCGCGCTGAGATCGTTGGGGTCGTTGGGCCGGCAGCCCTCGCGCTCGGCGCCGTTGTTGCAGTCGTAGTGGCCCACGCGCGGGTCGCAGGAGCTGACGCAGATGCGGCCCATGTTGCTGGTGGACTGGCACATCCCGCTCTTGCAGTCGGTGCCCTCCGCGCAGGGCTGACCAAACTCCGCGCCGTTGGGGTTCCCGCCGGAGCTGCTGCCGCCGCCGGAGCTGGTGGCGCCGCCGGAAGAGCCGCCGCTGGAGGTGTTTCCGCCGCTGGAACCGCCGCTGGAGGTGCTCCCGCCGCCGGAGCTGGCCCCGCTGGACCCGCCGCTTGAAGACGACGTGCCCGCCTGCTCCGTCTCGCAGATGGAGACCTGGTCATTGCCACTGCCGTAGGTGTTGCAGAACTTGCCCTGCGGGCACTGCTGCTGGCTGCAATCCACGTAGCAGTGCGCGCCGTTGTTGGGTGCGTCGGCGATGCACAGCAGGCCCGCGCCGCACGCGCTGGAATTGCAGCTCTGTCCCTCCACCGCGGTGTTGACGCACACGCGCGTCTGGTTGTCGCTGAGCAGCACGCACTGCTGGCCGTTGAGGCAGGAGGACTGGTTCGCGGTGCAGTCGCGCACGCAGTGGGCGGTGCCGCACTGGCTGTCGTCGCACAGGCAGATCAGGTTCTCGTCGCACAGGCTGTCAAACCCGTCGTCGCCGCAGGCGGCGTTCTCCGCGCGCGCGCCCAGGCAGACGCCGGGGGTGCCGCCGCTGGTGTCGCAGCGCTGGTCGGAAGCGCACTCGGTGTCCGCGGTGCAGTCCTGGAAGCACACGCCGGTGGTGGCGCCCTGCTCCACGATGTAGCAGGTGGCGCCCGCGCGACAGTCCCCGAAGTTGCCGCCGCACTCCTCGCCGGGCTGACGGGTGCCCGCTTCCACGCAGGCGCCCACGCCCTGACCCAGGTCCGCGCAGCGCTGGTTGGCGCCGCAGGTGGCGTCGTTGCCGGGGGTGCACTGCTGGTAGCAGTGGCGCGTGGTCTCGGTGTCCTGCAGGCACAGCGCGCCGTCCACGCAGCTGCCGGTGCAGGTCTCACCCACCTGCGGCAGCGCACGACGACACTGGTTGTTCTGGCACGCGTACCCGGTGGGGCAGTCCGTCCCGGTGCACGACTGGCTGCAGTACTTCACGCCGTTGTCGTCGACGCACACGTTGCTGTCGCAGTCGCCCGCCACGTTGCACACCGCGCCCAGGCCGCGCGGGTTGCCGGGGTAGAGGTCGCAGATGCCGTTGATGTCGTCCTGCAGCGGTTGGCCAATGTCCTCGCGGTAGCCGCTGACCGCCTGCATGATGGTGCCGCCCACCGGGCAATCCCCGGAGAGGCCGGTGCAGGGATGGCCCAGGCCAAAGGCGTGTCCCAGCTCATGCACCAGGGTGCTGGCCACGTCGACGCAGTTGCCGGAGCAGTTGGCCATGTTGGTGGTCCAGGTGGCTCCGCCGGCGTTGTTCATGACGATGTCGGAGTCCACCGTGTCACGGCCCTGGCAGCCACCGACGAAGTAGTAGGGAGACAGCGTGACGCCGAGCGTGGAGTCCACGCCGCCGCCCACCACCTGCTGGTACTGGCTGGCGCTGCTGATCCACCAGATCGTGTGCTGCGACTCGTTGGTGCCGAAGTCGGGGCTGGTGACGTCGCCGATGTCACGCATCAGGAAGTTCTTGCAGCCCACGTTGTTCCAGGCGGCCAGGCACTCGGTGGCCTCGGTGAGCCAGGCGCTGTTGTTGACCTGGTTGGTGCCGGCGCGCTTGATGCGCCAGTCGATGAAGCCGGTGCTCCAGCGCGCGGCGTTGCCGGAGTTGCACGCGCAGCCGTCGGACTGGGCCTGGTTGCCGTTGGCGTCGATGGAGTTGCAGTTGTAGCGGAAGGCGTGCGCCGGGCTGGCCAGCGTGAGGGCGCCCAGCAGGGCGGCGCCGCCGAGGAGGAGACGGTGGCTCATGGCGCCCTCCCGGTGCTGGCCATGCGACGGACCTCCGCCTTGAAGGCGTCCAGCGGCTGGCGGTTGACCACCGGGGTGCCGGCCATCACGCGACCCTGCACCTGCCGCGCGACCGCCACGTCACCCACCTCTTCCACGGCCATGGGGCCGGAGCCGTTGGGACCGGGCACCACGGCGAACTTCCCGAGGCCAATGCCGTAGGTCACCACCCAGCCGCCGCTGGGATGCAGCGTGGCGGCGGGCACCTCGGCCTTCCGGTTCTCCTGCAGGAAGCGGATGGTGTCGGTGGCAATGAAGGTGGCGGCGAACAGGATGACCTCCTCACCCACCTTGAAGTCGTTCATGCCCACCACGCGCGCCACGCGACCACCCTCGCTGCCGCCCACCTGGTAGAGCGTGATGGTGTCGCCGGTCTTGGCGCCCTTGAGGCCCTCGGTCACGCGCAGGCGGCTCAGCGTGAGGATGCGCTTGCCCTCCTCACCACGGGTCACGGTCTGCTCCTCCACCACGGCGTGGATGATGACGTTGCTCTTCTGCGTCATCTCCTCGAGCGAGGGCTGGATGACCACGGTGGAGCGGGCCACCGCGGGAAGCAGCAGCAGGACCGCCGCGGCGGCGGCAAGGTGTCCTCTCTTCAACAGACTGCGCATGGGAACCTCCAACTGGGACGCCAGGGAATCAATTGGCACGACGAGAGACGCCCATCCTCGCCGGCGGAATGGGAACATCAAGGGTGATGGGGTCGGTTGAACGTCGGTTGCGCGCGGCGCCGGCGCCACAGGGCGACCAGACCCAGCGCCCACAACACGCTGCCCTCGGGGGACTGCTGGCACCCGCCGCAGCCCGGCGGCAGGGGGAAGAGCGGGTCGGGCTCGGGGCTCTCGTCGGGGCAGGTGACGCCGGAGCCGGCGTTGGGCAGCACGCAGGAGCCGCCGCGGCAGGCAAAGCCGTGCTGGCAGTCCGTGTCCGCGCTGCACGCCGTGAAGCACACGTTCTTGTTGAGCACGGTATTGCGACGACACACGCCCGCGGCGCACTCCGCGTCCCGGCTGCACACCATGCCGTCCAGCTTCTTGTTGTCGGTGCCCACGCGCAGGCAGAAGCCGCGGTCTCCGTCGCCATCCGCGCCAATGACGCAGCCGGTGCCCTTGGGGCAGGAGGCGTTGGAGGTGGTGCAGGGGCGGGAGCACATGCGCGCCTCCCCGTCGGGGACGCAGTACAGGCCGCTCTCGCACTCGCAGTCCATCTCGCAGGCTTCCTTGAGGCGCTTCTTGCCTTCACACGCGTCCTTGCGGCCCGTGTAGAGCGCGCAGATGCCGGCTTTGTCGTCGGAGAGGACGGTGCGGTAGAGGCCGCCGGGATAGGTGGGGTACATCACGGCCTGCTCCACGGGCAGGCAGGTGTCCTCGGTGGTGCCGGTGCAGGGATGGCCCAGCCCGGCAAAGTGCCCGGTCTCATGCAGGGAGACGCTCTCCACGTCGGTGGCGCTGGCGCCCTCGTCGGTGCTCCAGGTGTGCGTGCCGTTGAAGGCAATGTCCGACTCCGCGTACGCGACGCCCTCGCCGCCCTCGTAGTGCTGCGTGACGCCGAGGGTGCTCGAGATGTCCGCGCCAATCTGGCTCTGCCACTCCTCGGCGGTCTCCAGCCAGAAGACGCTGCTCTTGTCGTCGTCGGCGGCCTCGTTGGGGCCTTCACCTTTGTAGACGAACTGGATGGCGTTGTACTTGCCGTCGTCGCACTGGGTGCAGTCCCAGGAGCGGAAGCTGTACTTCACCGCCTGGATCTCGGAGTCATCCGCGATGTCATCCGAGCCCTGCGGCGAGATGTAGTACTCGACGGGACCATCCTCGGTGGGCCAGTGGCCACCCAGGTGCACGAACGCGCGCGCGTCCGGCATGAGGCTGAGGGATAGGAGGGCCACGAGGGCGGGACGGGCGAACGGACGCATGCGGGAAACCAAGGGGTGGGCAACCTACCACGCGCCCGGGTGAGGAGGGGATCCCAACGTCACGCTTTGACTCGGGCACAAGCGCGCCACCGGAGCGGGTCCGCCGTTCCGGCACTTCCTGCGTCACCCCTCGAAGGGCGAGTAGTGCAGCACCACGCGGTTCTGGGCCTGGAAGGCCTGCTGCATCACCGCGCGCATGCGCTCCCAGTTCAGCGCGGGGGGACGCAGCACCTGGCTCGCGGCCGCGTCGGGCGGGCCGGGCGTCTCCGCCACGCGCAAGGCCAACACCGTGGCCAGCGCGTCGGAATGACGACGCAGCGCGGCAAGCTCACTGGCGTTGCGGGCGCGGATGACGCGCAGCTCGGCCTCGCTGGGCGGCTTCCTGGCGGCATGGCGGAAGATCTCCTCCGCGTCCACCGGGATGTTGCTGCCGAGCAGGTTGGCGGTGAAGGCCACGGCCAGGAGGAAGGTGCGGCCCCGCGTGCGTCGACACAACACGTGCGTGAACGACGCCACCGGATCCTCCATCACCAGCCGCCGATGCACGCGGTGGTCCAGCAGCGCGGCGATGTCCTCGCACGCTTCGATCTCCCCGTCGGGCATGCGGTAGCCGAACAGCGTGGCGGTCACCCAGCTGCGCGTCTTCTGGTCCAGCGGGAGCAACGGCTCCGCGTCCATGGTCTCCGGCGCGCGCGGCGGCTCGGGCGGCAGCAGGAAGGAGCGGTTGAGGGCGGCCCGCACGTCGTCACCGGAGGCGCGGGAGACCACCACCACCGAGACGTTCGAGGAGCTGTAGTAGCGCTGGTAGAAGGCGATGATGTCCTCCAGCGTGATGGTGGCGCGCGTGTCGCGGGTGCCAATCAGCAGCTCACCCACGCGGTCCTGGAACACGTGCGCGTCCATGATCTCCAGCAGGGAGACCAGGTTGCGCTCCCGCTGCTCCACCGCCACCACGTCGCGCTCCCGCTCCACCTGGGCCAGCCGCAGCGCCGGGTTGGTGATGAGCGCGGTGTACTGCTCCATCAGCGGCAGGAACGCGTCATGCGGTGCGTCCAGCGTGTAGACGGTGGCGCTCGTCGAGGTGAACGCGTTGACCACCGCGCCGCGTGCGCGCATGGTGCGCCACAGCTCGCCCCCGGGCATCTCATAGCTGCCGTGGAAGATGAGGTGCTCCAGCAGGTGCGCGAGCCCCTCCTTGCCCGGCGGATCCTGGAAGCCGCCCGCGCGCACGATGAAGCGGAACGACGAGATGCTGCTCCCCGGCTCCGCCGGCACGTGCACCAGCGGGACGTCGCCATCCAGGGCCAGGACCGCGTGTTTCTGCGCGGCGCTCGCCGAGACGCTGGCCAACAGCGCCAGGCCCAGGAAGATTCCCCGTCGGTGGCGCAGGCTCATCGGTTGCTCCCGGGCGAGGCGTCACGTCGGCCGAACACGAAGGTGATGCTGGAATTGGGCTCCAGCCACGGCTTCACCGTCTCCAGGAACTGCGCCTTGGTCAGCGTGCGCAGCTCGGCTTCCACGGCGGGCTCGAACCAACGCACGCGTCCCAGGCCCACGGTGAGCTCCCCGGCCAGCGCCGCGCTCTCTCCGTCGGCGCGGTGCATCTCGGAGATGGCCCAGGAGCGGCTGGCGTCGTACTCCGCGTCGTCGAGCGATCCCTCACGGATCTTCCCCAGCCAGTCGGCGAGCATCTTGTCCACGCGGACGTCCTGCGCGTTGGCCACCGGCACCACCATCACCACGAAGTCCAGCCACTCCTGCACCGCCGGGAAGGTCATGGTGGAGTAGGTGATGCCCTGCTCACGCAGGCGCCACATGATGTGGTCGTTGAGCAGGGGCGCCAGGATGCGCGCCGCGGCCACCTGGCGGGGCGTCTCCAGCTCCATGAGCTGCACCTGCATGTGGAGCTCCCGGCGCATCATCTTGTCAAAGCGCATGGGGAGCATGGGCTTGATGTTGGAGCGCTTGAACGCGCCGCGCGCCTTGCCACCGGAGAGCGTGGCCACCGTGCCCTCGATGAGCTCACGGTCGAAGGCGCCGGTGGCAATCACCGTGGCGTTGGCGGGAGAGAAGCGCTTGGCCACGTGCTTGGTGACGTCGGCGAGCGTGAGGTCCCGCACCACCAGCGGATCACCGTAGGGAGAGGACGCGTAGTCCGCGCCATCCTCCGCGCCCTCCAGGATCACCGAGGCGGCGATGAACCGCAGCAGGTCATTCATGGAGCCGCCCACCAGCTCGTCGTTGAGGGTGAGTCGCTTGGCGCGGCCCAGGCCCTTGGCCACCAGCTTGGGACTGAGCACCAGCCGCAACAGGCGCTGCGCCAGCGCGGGGAAGTGCTCGCGGTCCCCGGTGAGGGTGAAGGATGCCGTGCGCGTGGTGGTCTCGACGGAAAGCGTGGCCGCCGACTCGTACACGTCCTGGTGGAACTGGCGACAATCCGCGGTGGCGTTGGCCTCCAGGAGCATGTGCTGGCTGAGGCGCGTGATGCCGCTGGCCACGCCGTCATCCAGGCTCCCGGCGTTGAAGATGATGGAGAGCGTGGCGTCGGGGGTGGCGCGGTGGGCCAGGATCACGCGCGGATGGGCGGGGGACTTCTGCGTGGTCTCGACGTGGAACGGGCCGGGCGAGCTGGCGCCGAGGAAGCACAGCGCGGCCAGGGACACGGCGAGCGCCGACGAGGTGCGGCTCACAGCTCGGCTCCCTGGCGACGCAGGATGGCCCGCGCCAGCTCCCGGGACGGCCGCACCACGACGGAATCCGCGGTCTCGGTCACGTTCATCCGCAACGCCCGCGCCCGGCGCACCGCCAGCTCATAGCGACGCTTGCCGGCCTCGCTGACGTCGCCACGGAGCTCCTGGAGGTACTTGCGCCACCACACCATGTTCCGTCCGCCCAGCTCGTAGACGTCATAGGCATCCGAGCCGAGGTTGAGCGCGGCGTCAGGGTCCACCACCGCTTCCTGTTTGACCTTGTCCCGACGCGTCAGCGTCCAGAACGCTCCCGCCCCGACGATCCCCATCACCGAGACCGCGACGATGGTCCCGCGCCAGGAGCTGCTGGCCTTGGCGGGTCGGGTGGCCACGCGATTCAGGTTGGGCTGGGAGACGGTGCGGACGCGCGCGGGTGCGGAGGGTGACGTCGGGATGGCCGCGGGACGAGGCGCCGGTGCCGCACCCAGGGTGCGACCGCGCATGAGCCACAGGCCACCACAACGCGAGCACATGTCCACCGGCGTCCCGCGCACGACGATGGCGCTGGTGCCACTGGCGCACCCGGGACAGCGCAGCACCTGGGGACCCGGGCGCGCCAGGAGCTGGCCAATCTCGGCCACGCCCACGCCCATGCGCTCCACGACGACGGCGTAGCACTGTTCCCGCGGGAGGAACCCGCCGCCGCAGGTCCCGCAGATCCAGGCGCTGTCGATTCCGCCCGGCGTCAGCGCGGGGTTGCCGAAGCAGGTGGGACAGGCCGGAGCGGTGGTTGTCGTCGTCATGAGGGCCTGTGGCGGTGATGCGGGAGGAGATTAGTCCCGTGGGTGTGGGTTGCTCAACGGCCGGCGCCCGATTCCGGGGCCACGGGCGGTGCCGAAACACGTTGCGCGAACGGCCCGACCTCGCGTCTACGCCAATGACGACGTCGTCGCAGTGGCCCGCTTTTCCCGCTCCCGCTCCCGCTTCCGATCCGATCCCGGAACGTCAGCGGACCTTGGGTTGTCGCGTTCCGGCGGGAGAACCGCGCGTCCCGTGTTCACTCACGTCCGGGAGGGGGAGGGGGAGGGGAAAGGGGGCCCACTGCGACGATGACGCTGTTGGAGAGCGGGGTGTGAGCCACGTCCGCGCCGACGAATGCGTTGGCGCACACGCGTCGCGGAGCGTCCTTGCCGCCCGGATGCCGAGGGGTAGCTCCGTGTGGGGGATGGAGAAGGCACATGGCACGGGAGCTCTGCTTGGGATCGGCGGTGGTGGCGCTGCTGGTGGTGGGCGGCTGCGCCCAGACTTCACGAGCGCGAACCGGAGGCACGGAGAAAGCGGTGGGCGGGAGCGTGACGTCGGACAGGGGGACGGTGGGCTCCGCATCGGACGCGCCGGTGCCCCTCGCGCGCTCCCCCGCGGACCCGTTGCGTCCCGACGCGCCCAGCCCTGCGGCCTCCGCCCCCGGCGCCGAGGAGCCCACCGAGCTGGTTCCTCGTCGACACCGCGGCTTCGGGCGCGCGGGCTACTACGACGACCTCCAGGTCTACGACCACACGCTTCCCGTGGCCGCGTCGTACGCGTGGGAAGAGGAGACGCTGGTGGTTGCGCCTGGCGAGGGTGCGGAGAACGTGACCGACCTGGTGGCCCAGGCTGCGGTGCAGCTGGCGGACGGGGACGCGGTGAGCGCCCAGCGCTTGTTGCGAGAGGCTTCCTTCGCCCTGCAGGACCTCCATGAAGCGCGCATGGGCTCGGGGTTCCTGGAGCGGCTGGATGTGTTGAGCGTGCGCGCGCTCGCCCGGGAGGACATGCCGGACGTTGCCACCGAGCTGGGCAACCTGGCCCAGGAGCTGCGGGACGCGACGGTGCGGGTGGACCCGCGCGTCGTCGAGGAGCTGGAGGCGGCGCAGGGCGCGCTGCTGGACGGAGAGCAGACCGACGCGGCGGCAAACCTCAGGGACGCGCGCCAGATGTTGACCGCGGAGCTGGCGTTGGAGCCGGTGGAGACGGCGCTGGCGCACGTGGAGTCGGCGCGGGCGTCGGTGCGCAACCGCGACGTGGGTCTGGCGCTGCGCCTGCTCCAGGAGGTTCCCGCGGCCATGGCGCAGGTGCAGGCCTCCGCGCCGCTGGTGCCGGTGCGCCTGGAATTGCGTGCGGCGGCGGATGCGCTGCGGGCCGGGAACGCGGGCGAGGCCGGGCTCCTGCTGACGGCGGCGGGGGACCACCTGCAGGCCCTTTCCGAGGCCACCGACCCCGACCTGGCCAAGACGCTGGCCCCGCTGCTGCGCGACGTGCGCCGGTTGGAGCGCCAGGTCACGCGCGGGAGGGCGCCGAGCGCGGAAACGGTGGACGAGCTGGCTTCCCGTACGCGCGCGTTCGAGTGAGCGGTTTCGAGGTTGCCACAGGAAGCCAGAAGTGTGGTCCCACGACGCCAATGGTCGCGCACCTTCGGACTTCTGCGTTCTGACTCCTGAAGGTCTGTCGGACGTTGCCAGGAGAAGGAAGTCAGGAGTCAGAAGTCAGAAGTCAGAAGGTGCTTGCCTGTCGTCGTCACGGGACCACCTTCTGCATTCCGACTTCTCAAGGGGCGTCGGAGAATTCCGACAAGGGCGTCACAACGGAGAGTGTGGTCCTGCGCTGATTGCTGCGGCGGGTGAGCCTGCACCTGAAATGCGGCGGTGCCAGGCGTGTCACGAAGCGGGTGGGCGGAAGCAGTGGCGCCCTGGAGTGCGGTGCGAACCGAGCGAGCGGTCGACGACGTGAAGCACCGCCCTGGATCGGGCCGCCCCGACGGCGCGGACGTCGCCCAGTTCTCCGGGCCACGGCGCTCCCATGGCCGACCTGGTTGGACGATGGACCCCATCCAGGGCGGTGCTTCACGTCGTCGACCGCTCGCTCGGTTCGCACCGCACTCCAGGGCGCCGCTGCTCCGCTCACCCACTTCGTGACGCGCCTGGCGCCGCTGCTCCGCTCACCCACTTCGTGACGCGCCTGGCGCCGCTGCTCCGCTCACCCACTTCGTGACGCGCCTGGCGCCGCTGCTCCGCTCACCCCCTTCGTGACGCGCCTGGCGCCGCTGCTCCGCTCACCCCCTTCGTGACGCGCCTGGCGTTGCTGTTCCGCTCACCCCTTTTTTGACGCGCTCGGCGCCGCTGCATTTTCCAGGGGCGGAGCCATGACCCACTTTGGGGATTCTCCGACGGCCCATGATTCTGACTTTCTTCTTTGGGATTCCCCGACAACCCAAGACTTCCTGGAATGCCGCGAGAGACCTTCAGAACGGGCTGCCGGCGCTCAGGAAGAAGTTCAGCGGCTCATCCTGCGGACGACGCGTGAGCGGCACGCTGAACTCGAAGCGCAACGGGAAGAGCGGGCTCACCACCATCATGCCGACCCCCACGCTGTAGAAGAGCCCCAGGGGCAGGTCCACACCCTCGCGCTTGGGGAGCACCATGTTGGGGAAGAAGAACGGCCGCTCCTTCTCGCTCCAGGTGTTGCCCGCGTCCATGAACGCAAACAGCTTCACCGGGACAATGGGCATCACCGGGATGGGCGGCGTCTCCACCTCCAGGTTGTTCACAAAGCGCGAGACACCGCCGAGCGGCGCGCTGATCTTCGGGCCGGCGGGGTCGTAGGGGTCGCCCAGCTCCGTGTAGGGGCTGATGGACTGGAAGTTGTAACCGCGCACCGTCTGGATGGGGCCGCCCTCGTAGAAACGCTCCGTCACCGGCACCGGTCCGCCGCCGGGATTGACCGTGAACGCACCCGCCACGTTGTCCTTCACCACGAAGCCGAAGGGCAGCGGAATGTAGAAACGGAAATTCCCGCTCAACGTCACAAAGCTGTACTCCCCCAGCGCCAGCGGCCCGCCGTAGTCCATGCGCGAGGCCACATAGAAGCCGCGGGAGGGGAACAGGATGTTGTCGCGCTGGTCGAACACCGCCTCGAAGTGCACCACGCCACGACGCTGGCCACTGGGGAACCCCGGCGCGCCCGCGTACGGCGCCACCGGTCCAATGGCCTCCATGTCCACACGTTCCATGCCGTAGCCGCTGGAGAGACGCAGCCGCTCGATGAGCGGGTAGCCCAATGCCACCGCGGCACCGGTGCGCGTCAGCGCGTAGGAGGGATAGACGTAGCGGTCGCGGTGCACGTTGCCGCCAAAGCTCAGCAGCGTGTCCAGCAGGCGCGGATCCTCGAAGTCCACGCGCCCGGTCTGACGACGGAGCGAGACCAGGCCCTGCGCATTCACACGCCAGCCCTGGCCCAGGAAGTTGGAGAAGCCCAACAGGCCCACGCCAATGAGACCCTCTCCGGGGAACCAGCTGGGCGCGATGGAGAAGTACCAGCTCTGCTGCTCCACCAGCTCCACCTCGATGTCGACGACGGCGGGGTCGGCGGTGAGCACCGGCTTGAGGGTCACCTTCTGGAACAGACCGGTGTAGAGCAGGCGCTCCTCGCTCTTGCGCAGGCCGCGCAGCGAGTAGATGGCGCCCTCCCGCACCGCCAGGTCTCGTCGGACCACGTGGTTGGCGGTGAAGGTGTTGCCGCTGATGCGGACTTCACCCACGCGCGCCACCGGGCCCTTCTCCAGGCGGATGAGCAGGTCCACGCGCGCATCCTTCTCGTGCAGGCGCTGGCTCTGCACCGCGCGCGCCGCGGCGTGCCCCTCGTTGCGCCACAGGTCCAACAGGCGCTCCACCCCGGCGTTGACCCGCGCCATCTCCGCCGGACTGCCGGGTCCCACGCCGAGCACGCGCATGGAGCCCTCGGGCGGCAGCGGCAGGTCGCCCACCAGGACCAGCGTGCCCACGTGGTAGAGCGGGCCGTCCTCGGCGTCGAAGCGCAGGACGATGCCGTTGCCCTCCGGGTTGCTGTACGCGCGCGCACCCTTCACCTGCGCGCCCAGGTACCCGTGGTCCGCGTAGTTCTTGGCGATGGTCTGCATGTCCTGCGGCAGGTAGCCCGCGTGGTAGACGCCGCCGCGGTCCGTCAGCGCGAAGAGCGCGGTGGGGCGGTGGAACAGGCCGGTGAGGAGCTGCTCGTCGGTGACGCCGCGGTTGCCTACCACCTCGATGGTGCGGAGCTGCGCGCGGGTGCCGGCGTAGATGGAGAAGACCGCGATGTCGCCGCTGGGCGTCTGGTCCAGGGACCAACGCACGCGCGCCTTGAGGAACCCGCGGTCCCGGTACTGCTGGGCGATGTAGCGCGCGTCGTCATCCAGGATGGCCGGGTCCACCGTCACGCCCACCGGGTGACGCACAAAGCTGCGCAGCGTCTCGTCGCGGAAGTAGCCGGCGTTGAGGAAGTCCTCCAGCTCGAACTGGACGCCCAGCAGCGGGCGCGGCTGCCCCGGCTGCAGTGGCGGTCCCGACGGGGGAGGCTCCTGCGGAAGCTTCTGAAGCAGGCGGTCAATGAGCGGGATGCCGGTGGAGGTGGGCTGCTGGGGTTGCGGCGGCGGCTGTTCCGGCGGCGCGCTGGGCTCCGCCGTGGATCCTTCCGTCCCCGTCGCCGTGGAGGGGTCGGTGGGGGCCTGCTGCGTCAACAACAGGGCCAACGAGAGTGAAACAGCGGTCAGCAGCACGCGAGGGTGTCCAGCGGTCTCAGGGGCGGCGCAGCCTAGAGGCCAAGCCCAGGGCCAGCAAGCGGTTGTGGCGACGGACGTCGGGTGGAGCTCCCTCCGCGTGGCGTGGCGTCCTCCGAGGGCGTGCGCGCACCGACGCAGTGCACCGCAGTGTCAACGCGCTGGCCGCACGGATGTTGCCCGGTCCATGTGGGGTAACGCAGGGTGCCCGCCAGCCGGGGACGCCCTGAGCGCAGCACCGTGGCGGAGGTGGACGATGACGAGATGGTGTTGGGATGAGCGCGCTCACGTCCCGCGCGGGGTGACGGTGAGGCTGCCGCGGCTCATCGGCAGGTGGTGTGTGCCCTCGTCGTCAACGGCCAGCGTCTCCATGCGGTAGGTTCCGCCGCCCGCGTCCGGTTTGAAGCGGAACACCAGCGTGACGTCGACGGAGGAGCCCTCCGGTCCGCTGCCCTGCACCCGGCTCTGGCCCACGTCCAGCACCGCCCACGGGCCGGATTCCAGCATCACCGGGGAGCCCACGCGGACGCCCCGGTCGCAGTCGGCCTCCGCGCGGCACAGCGCCAGCTCGTTGCTGGCCTCGGTGTAGCGGACCCAGGCAAGCACCGCTCCGTCGTCGTCGACCAGGCGGAGGTGCAGCGTGTCCAGGTCCCGCCAGTGGTGCGCGTGCGTCCAGCGCGTGGAGAGCCGCAGGTCATCTCCCACGTCCACCCGGCAGCGGGCCCGGTCGGCGCAGGTGCGCAGGGGAGCGCGCGACCACAGGGGTACCGGCACCAGCCACACCAGCGCGGCGATCAACGTGAGCTTCCGGGAAACGGCGGGCATGCGACGGAACCTCCCGGATCATCCATATCGACGGGAGGCGCGCGCCACATGTGGGGCGGAGGAAAAAGTGCGGGATCCGGGACGGGTATCACGCTCGTCGGGAGGAGGCTCAGCGCGCCAACAGCAGCACCACGCTCAGCAGCACCGCGGCCACCGCAATTCCCGCGGCCACGTACTTCATCGGGCTGCTGCGTCCCGCGGGCACCGGGGTGGTGGGGCGGGGCGTCTCGGCGTGCGCCTCGTCGGAGGCCAGGTGCAGATCCAGTCCCTCCTCGGCGAGAAACGCGCGCAGCTCGTCGAGGAACTGCTCGTACTCCGCCTTGGGAAGCGTCAGCGTCATCCCGGTGCGCGTGAGGTGCATGCGCTCCAACGTGGCATGCGAGCGGACCTCCGCGCGGAACGCCGCCAGGTCCACAAACCCGCACACCACGTTGGCGCCGGGCCCGTTGTCGACGGGAACGAGCGCAATGGGCTCCCGTGCCTGTTTGCCGCCGGAAGTGCTGAGCACCTCGGTGCCCAGGATGCGCGCCTGGCGCGGCACGTCCCCTCCGAAGCGGCGCGCACCCAACCGCTGGGCGAACTTCTCACCGAGGAGGAAGCCACGCTGCGCCACTGCGGTGCGGGCCACCTGCGCCGGCGCCTCCTCGGGCGTGGGAACCGGCGCCGCCGACGCCGCGAACAACGAGAAGGGCGACTTGGCGGAGAGCGGCGTTGCCACGGGCGCGGGAGGCGGCGGCGCGGGCCTGGCGGGAGCAGGCGACGGAGCAGGCGGGGCGGGCGCCGCGGTGACGACGGGTTTGGCCGGTGGCGGCGCGGGCTCGGCGGCGGGCGGCGCGCTGGGGGCCACCGCGGGAAGGGGCCGCAGCTTGGGGGAGCTCACCGTGGGCGGGCGCCCGAACGCGGGTCTCTCCTCGGCGCGAAGCTGGGCGCGCAGGTCCGCCACGTCGTCACCAGAGACCAGCACGGTGGCCTCACCGGGCGCGGGCGCGGGCGCGGGCTTCACGGTGTCATGACCGACCACCATGGTGGCGTCGGCATCTTCACGTGGGGCCGACTTGGGCAGCACCGCGGAGCGCGGCGGAGCGGAACGTTGAGAATCCCCCATGCCACGCACTGGAACGCGAGCGCTTGTGCGCTGTCAACACGTGCGAGTCGGGCTCTGGATTTGGGGAGCCCATGGGGAACGAAGCTCTCGTCGCTGCGAGCTCAACCCAACTCATGAGTCGGTTGGTTGTGGAACGCGCGATCACGCAACCGCCTGCCAGCCGTCCCCGGTTGGTTCCATGACAGCCTTGAGGGGGCGCGCCTTGCGCGTGGCCACATCCCGCAGGCGCTCGCTTGGGTAGTCGCTCACGGGCTCCAACCGAATCACGGCGAGCCGAAGGAAGCGCTCGGCCATGCGAGACATGGGTATGCGCCCATTTTCCCATCGGCTCACCGTCTCCGGCACAACGTCCATGATGCCGGCGCAGTCATCGCGGGACCATCCAAGGTGCTTGCGAAGGAACCGGATCTCGTTGTTCGTCAGTCGTTCAGGCTTGGCTGCTAGGGCAAGCGCGACAGCGCGGTGCAGGCGCTCAATCCGTGGGATGCTGACCTCTTCCTCCCCACAATTGGGGCAGTGGCGGAAACGCACGCCCCGCAGGAGAAGGCCGGGCAGCTCCCGGTACTTGTGGTCCCCTCGGGTCTCGGCCATCTCGGTCCCGCACTGGATACACTTCATGGCTTGTTCCTCCACGCCGTCACAACGCGCAGCTCCTCCTCGGAGCGAAATGCAACCACGACGGTGATGCGCGACGTCCGAACCGGTAGCGCCAGGTCCCATTGACCAGTTCTTCAAACTCCACAACGCCACCCCTCAGAACGTTCAAGCAGTCCGTCCGCTCAAGCTCATCGTCTTCCATCTCCTCCAGCGAATGAGGTGAGAATGTGACCTCCCCATTGAGCAGGATCCTCAGAATCAGCGTCCGCGCGGCCGGGCGAGAAAGCGGCTCGTCCATTCCTTGGGTGATGTAATGTCACTCGGGATGGAATGCAAAGGGTGCCGACGACTGCGCTTCACCGCAGCGGAATGTTCAGCTTGGGAGCCCTACGGCGGCCCGTTGGCGTGGCCGCGCACCCGTTCCAGCAGGGCATGGTGGTCGGGCGTGAGCTCCGTGGTGTCCACCCGCCTGGCCAGCTCCATGATGGCGTTGTGGGTGGCCGCATCCACGCGCGTCCCGGTCTGCGCCACCGCCGCCAGGTGCATCCGGAGCGCGCGCATCCGGTCGGTGGCCGCGCCGGGGACGTCCTGCATCTCCTCGCGGACCGCCGCGCGCTCGGTCAGCAGCTGCGCATACGCGCGAATGGCGTCGGCGTGACCCAGCAGGGAGGCCGCCGTCTTCTCGTCCACGCGCTCCGCCACGTCGACCACCTCGCCCAGCACCTCCCGCAACGTGTCACCAATCAGCGCCAGCGCCTCGTCGTGGCGACCGGCCTTGCGCAGGCCCAGGATGCGCGCCAACGCGTCGGTCAGCTGCTTGACCATGCGCATCACCCAGTCCCGACGATGGAGCATCACGCGGCCTCCTCAAGAACCCGTTATAGCGCGTGCCTCTGAGCATGGTGCCGAGGGGTGAAGGCCAAGCTCGCGCCTGTCGTCGTATGTTGCGGACCCTGACCGAGGAAACCGCCATGCGTGAAATGACCCTTCCCGTCCTCCTTTCCCTCTTCCTCCCAGCCGTGGCCCTGGCGCAGCAGGAAGCCGTGGTCCCGCCCGCGCGCACCAATGTCGACGAGGGACGCGTGGTGATGGTTACCGGTCACGGTGAGGCCAGTGCCATGCCGGACCAGGCGGTGATCTCGCTTGGCGTCGAGAGCCAGGCCGCCACCGCCGCCGCGGCGCTCGCCGAGAACAACCGGAAGATGACCGCGCTGCTCAAGGCGCTGAAGGACGGCGGGGTCGAATCCAAGGACATCCAGACCACGCAATTCACCATCCACCCGACGTACAGCGACCCGATGCGCGGTGGCGAGCAGCGCATCACCGGCTACCGCGTGGTCAACATGGTGACCGTCACCGTCAAGCCCGTCGAGAAGTTGGGGCCGTTGCTGGACGTGGTGGTGAAGTCGGGCGGCAACCAGGTGCACGGCATTCAGCTCGGATTCTCGGACCCCCGCTCCCTCGTCGACGCGGCGCGGGAGAAGGCCATGCTGGACGCGCGCCGGAAGGCGGACCAGCTGGCCCGGCTGGCCGGGGTGCAGCGCGGGTCGGTGGTGCGCATCGAGGAGCCCGACGTGGGCATGCCGCGTCCCCTGGTGCAGGGGCGCATGATGGCGATGGAGGCCGCGGCGGCGGTGCCCATTGAGGGCGGGGAGTCCACCGTGACCAGCACCGTGCACGTGGTCTACGCGCTGCGCTGATTCATCCCTTGTCCTTCGGGGAGAAGGGGTTGCTGACCTTCACGCCGGCGACGGTCTGGCCGTCCTGGAGATCCTCGCTGAAGACCGTGCGGCAACCCGCGAGCTTGGCCGAGGCGATGATCTGGCTGTCATAGAGCGCGAAGCCGTGGCGCTCCGAGATGTCCATGCCGAGGTCGTGCGTGTCGACATCCAACGGGCACACCCTG
Source organism: Myxococcota bacterium (assembly GCA_040752415.1). GTDB lineage: Bacteria > Myxococcota > JACRCW01 > JACRCW01 > JACRCW01 > JBFMGU01. Next base: position 10,583 of record JBFMGU010000105.1, on the reverse strand, counting down.
CATACAGCACGAATCGTCGTCAGGAACTCGCGAATCTCCGGGATGGTCATTCCCACCTTCCGTCGAGCCACGGAAACAAACTCGTTCAACACCTGAACACTGATGAAGCCGCCGGCGGCCAACACCTCCTCGGCGCGTTGGGCTTTCGCGACATCGGCCGACAGCAGGTAGAGCAGCACGTTGGTGTCGAAAAAAGCGTCACCGCCGCTCATGGGCTTCCAGCCGGTCAAACTTGAATCCCTCCGGAAGACGACCGCGATACTTGCGCAGTCGCGCCAAAAGCTCCCGTGGCGTCGGTGCCTTGCCGACTTCGAATGAACGGGGCCCGGCCACAGTGATTTCGATGTCGTCCCCTTCCTTCAGCCCAAGGACCTCGACCACGGACTGAGGCAGGCGGACGGCCAGGCTGTTGCCCCACTTGGCGACCTGCATCGGTTGACTCCTTGGATATACGAATCATCAATGTATATCCGTCGTCGTGACACGGCGCCAGTCCGGCCAGCCTTCGCGGTCTCGACGTCATCCCCAAGAGAGTGCGCGGACCGGCCACCATGGCGGCGGAATCCCCTTGGCCTCCTATGACGCTGTGCGTTATGCCGGAGACTCCCCACGGCGCGCGCGCCCGAGTTGAAGGAGGAGCCTTGCCCATCGCACCAGGACGCTGGGGACTCTACGAGCCCAGCACCGAGCATGACGCCTGTGGCGTTGGTTTCGTCGCCCACATCAAGGGGGAGAAGTCGCGGCAGATCGTCGAGAACGGGCTGGAGCTGCTCAACCGGCTGAGCCACCGTGGCGCCACCGGCTGCGACCCGGAGACCGGCGACGGCGCGGGCATCCTGCTGCAGCTTCCGCACCGCTTCTTCAAGCGCGAAGGCCTCAAGCTCGGCTTCGAGATGCCGCGACGTCGTCGTTACGGCATTGGCATGGTGTTCCTCCCGCCCGAGCCCGAGGCGCGCCGGGCGTGTGAGCGCATCCTCGAGGACGTGGTGGAGGCGGAAGGGCAGCATCTCCTGGGGTGGCGCGACGTCCCGGTGGAGCCCGGTGTCATCGGGCGCATCGCACGCGAGGTGATGCCGGTGGTGCGGCAGGTCTACGTGGCACGTCGTCGCGTGGTGCCCAGTGCGTTCGAGCGGAAGCTGTACGTGATCCGCAAGCTCGCCGAGAACCGCGTCCGGGAGAGCGGCGTGGACCCGGACCGGCGTTTCCACGTGGCCTCGCTCTCGTCGGAGACGGTGGTCTACAAGGGCCTGCTCCTGCCCCGCCAGCTCCCGCTCTTCTACACCGACCTGCGCGACCCGGAGATGGTCAGCGGCCTGGCGCTGGTGCACTCACGCTTCTCCACCAACACCTTCCCGACGTGGGACCGCGCGCAACCGTTCCGCTACATCGCCCACAACGGGGAGATCAACACGCTGCAGGGCAACCGAAACTGGATGCGCGCGCGCGGCAGCCTGCTGCAATCCGCCAAGTTCGGCGGCGACATCTCCCGGCTCCGTCCGTTCATCGTCCCCGACGGGAGCGACTCCGCGCAGTTCGACAACATGGTGGAGCTGCTGCACCTGGGCGGGCGCACGCTGCCCCACGCCATGATGATGATGATCCCCGAGGCGTGGGAAGAGAACGAGCAGATGCCCGACGAGAAGCGCGCGTTCTACGAGTACGCATCGTCGCTGATGGAGGCCTGGGACGGGCCCGCCGCCATTGCCTTCACCGACGGGAAGCTCATTGGCGCCACGCTGGACCGCAACGGCCTGCGCCCCGCGCGCTACGTCGTCACCGAGGATGATCATGTCATCCTGGCCTCGGAGACCGGCGTCATTGACGTCCCGCCCGCGCAGGTGCGCAAGAAGGGACGGCTCCAGCCGGGACGCATGTTCCTCGTCGACACCGTCGAGGGACGCATCATTGACGACGAGGAGCTCAAGCGGGAGATCGCGTCGCGCTGGCCGTACCGTCGATGGCTGACGGAGAACGTGTTCAACTTCGACCAGTTCCCGCACATGCCCGCGCCGCCGCGCATTGCCGGCGACGAGCTGTGGCGTCTGCAGCGCGCCTTTGGCTACACCGAGGAGGACCTGCGCCTCATCATGACGCCGATGGCGGAGAAGGGTGAGGAGCCGCTGGGGTCCATGGGCACGGACACGCCGCTCGCCGTCTTCAGCGACCACGCACCCAACCTGTTCGACTACTTCCACCAGCTCTTCGCGCAGGTGACCAACCCGCCCATCGACCCCATTCGCGAGTCGCTGGTGATGACCACGTCCTCCGCGATTGGCCCCGACGGCAACACCTTCGACGAGACGCCGGAACAGGCCCACCGCATCAGCATTCCCGGCGTGATCCTGACCAGTGGCCAGATGGCCAAGCTGGAGTCCATCAAGGAAGGCGTGTTCGAGCCGCAGCGCATCTCCCTGCTCTACAACGTCGAGGATGGGCCGCGTGGGCTGGAGATCGCCGTCGAGAAGCTATGCCAGAGGGCGCGCGAGCTGGTGGACGAGGGATTCAACCTGCTCATCCTCAGTGACCGTGGCGTCGACGCGAAGCACGCGGCCATCCCGTCGCTGCTCGCGGTGAGCGCGGTCCACCAGCACCTGGTGCGCGAAGGGACGCGACTGCTCACCGGTCTCGTCGTGGAGACAGCGGAGGCGCGGGAGGTGCACCACTTTGCGCTGCTCATCGGCTTTGGCGCCGCGGCGGTGAATCCGTACCTGGCGCTGGACACGCTGCGGGACCTGGCCACGTCCGGGAAGCTCGGCGTCGGCGTCGACGAGGCGCAGGAGAAGTACATCCACGCCGTCGACCACGGCATCCTGAAGGTCATGTCCAAGATGGGCATCAGCACGCTGCAGAGCTACCGTGGCGCGCAGATCTTCGAGGCGGTGGGGCTGAACCGCAGCGTCGTCGACAAGCACTTCACCGGCACCGCCAGCCGCGTGGAGGGCGTGGGCCTCACCGAGCTGGGACGCGAGGTCCTGGAGCGCCATGCGCGCGGTTTCGGTCGCGAGGCCCAGCTGGAGCAGGAGCAGCTTCCGGTGGGCGGGCAGTACCTGTGGCGACGTCGGGGAGAGCACCACAAGTGGAACCCGGCCACCATTGCCAAGCTGCAGGCCGCCGCGCGTGCCAACGACCCCGCGCTGTTCAACGAGTACTCGCGCCTGGTGGACCAGGAGGAACGCGCGCTCTGCACGTTGCGCGGCCTGCTGGAGCTGGCGGAAGACAAGGCCACGCCCGTCCCCCTCGACGAGGTGGAGCCTGCCGCGAACATCGTGCGGAGGTTCGTGACTGGCGCCATGTCCTTCGGCTCCGTGAGCGCGGAGGCGCACGAGACGCTGGCCATTGCCATGAACCGCATTGGTGCGCGCTCCAACAGCGGTGAAGGCGGTGAGGAGCCACGACGCTACGCCCCCGACGAGAACGGCGATCTCCGTCGGAGCGCGATCAAACAGGTGGCCAGCGCACGCTTCGGCGTCAACGCGGAATACCTGGTCAACGCCGACGAGCTGCAGATCAAGATCGCCCAGGGCGCCAAGCCCGGTGAGGGCGGACAGCTGCCCGGCCACAAGGTGGATGAGCGCATCGCGCGCGTCCGTTTCGCCACGCCCGGCGTCACGCTCATCTCTCCGCCGCCGCATCACGACATCTATTCCATCGAGGACCTCTCGCAGCTCATCTACGACCTGCAGTCGGTGAACCCGCAGGCGCGCGTCAGCGTGAAGCTCGTCAGCGAGGTGGGCGTGGGTACGGTGGCCGCGGGTGTGGCCAAGGCGGGCGCGGGATGCGTCACCGTCTCGGGTTACGAGGGAGGAACCGGCGCGTCACCGCTCTCCAGCCTCAAGCACGCCGGCCTGCCGTGGGAGCTGGGCCTCGCCGAGACGCAGCAGGTGCTGGTGCAGAATGACCTGCGCGGTCGCATCCGCGTGCAGGTGGACGGTGGTCTGCGCACGGGGCGTGACATCGTCGTGGCGGCGCTGCTTGGCGCGGAAGAGTTCGGCATGGCCACCGCGTCGCTGGTGGTTCAGGGCTGCATCATGTTGCGCAAGTGCCACCTCAACACCTGCAGCGTCGGAATTGCCACGCAGGACCCGCTGCTGCGCGAGAAGTTCAGCGGCAAGCCGGAATACACCATCAATTTCTTCTTCATGGTCGCGGAGGAGGCACGGCGCATCATGGCCCGCCTGGGATTCCGGACCGTCGACGAGATGGTGGGCCGCGTGGACATGCTGCGGCAGAAGATGGACGTGCCCCACTGGAAGGCGCGGATGGTGGACCTGTCGGGCCTGCTCGCCGTGCCGCAGGCTGCACCGGAGGTTGCGCGTCGCTGCATGCGCTCCCAGCGCAAGGACATCTCCGAGCACCTGGATGCGCAGATCCTTGAACGCGCGCGCAGAACCATTGACGGAGGAGCACCGGTTCGCATCGAGCTGCCCGTGAGCAACACGCATCGCGCCGTGGGCGGCATGTTGTCCGGAGAGATTGCCCGCAAGCACGGCGCGCAGGGACTCCCCGACGAGAGCATCCACGTGAAGCTGCGTGGCTCGGCGGGACAGAGCCTGGGCGCATGGCTGGCGCGCGGTGTCACCCTCGAGCTGGCAGGCGACGCCAACGACTACCTCGGCAAGGGCCTCAGCGGTGGACGCATCATCGTGTACCCGCCGCGCGAGAGCCGGTTCGTGCCGGAGGAGAACATCATCGTCGGGAACACGGTGCTCTACGGCGCCACTGCCGGCGAGGTGTTCATCAACGGCGTGGCCGGTGAGCGCTTCGCGGTGCGCAACAGCGGCGCGCGCGCCGTGGTGGAAGGCGTGGGCGACCACGGGTGCGAGTACATGACCGGTGGCGTCGTCGTCGTGCTTGGGAGCACCGGGCGCAACTTCGCCGCGGGCATGAGCGGCGGGATCGCGTACGTGGTGGACCGGGACCGCTCGTTCCGTCGTCGCTGCAACCTGGCGATGGTGGAGCTGGAGTCCGTGGTGGATGAGAGTGAGATGTGGCTGGTGCACGGCATGATCGACGACCATCACCGTCTCACCGGCAGCCCGTTGGCGCAGCGCATCCTGGACAACTGGGAGATTGTCGTCTCGCAGATCGTGAAGGTGATGCCCACCGACTACAAACGCGTGCTGCAGGCCCGTCGGGCGGCGGCGCGTCCTCCGCGTGGGCGTCCGTCGCTGCGCGTGGTGGCGGGAGGCGAGTGATGGGCAAGCCCACCGGATTCATCGAGTGGCCTCGTGCCGCCGCGCCCAAGCGCGCCAAGAGCGAGCGCCTCCAGGACTGGCACGAGATCTCCCTGAAGCAGGCTCCCGACGTCACGCGGCAGCAGGCAGGGCGTTGCATGGACTGCGGCGTGCCGTTCTGTCACCAGGGCTGCCCGCTGGGGAACGCCATCCCGGACTTCAATGAGCTCATCTGGCAGGACCGCTGGAAGGCCGCGTTCATCAACCTGACGTCGACGAACAACTTCCCGGAGTTCACCGGACGGCTGTGCCCCGCGCCGTGTGAGGCCGCGTGCGTGCTCGCCATCAACCAGGATCCCGTCACCATCGAGCAGGTGGAGAAGGAGATCATCGAACGCGCGTACGTGGAAGGCTGGGTGGTGCCCCGTCTTCCGACGAGCCGCACCGGTCGCAAGGTGGCCGTGGTGGGCTCCGGCCCGGCGGGATTGGCGGCGGCGGCACAGCTCAACCAGGCGGGCCACCTCGTCACCGTCTACGAGCGCGACGACAAGCCCGGCGGTCTGCTCCGCTACGGCATTCCCGACTTCAAGATGGAGAAGGACGTCATCGACCGGCGCCTCGCCGTCCTGGAGGCGGAAGGCATCCGTTTCCGCACCGGCGTCGACGTGGGCAGGAACCCCTCCTGGCGTGAGCTGCGGGACACCCACGACGCGCTCGTCATCGCCGTCGGCGCGCGCGTGCCGCGGGAGCTCGACGTGCCGGGCCGCGACCTGGTCGGCGTGCACCAGGCCATGGATTACCTCGAGGACCAGAATCGCGCGGTGGCGGATGCGGCGTACCGTCGTCGCTACGACGCCAAGGGCCAGCGCGTGATCATCCTTGGCGGCGGGGATACCGGCTCGGATTGCCTTGGCACCGCGCTGCGCCAGGGTGCCGCCCACGTCATGCAAGTGGAGCTGATGCCCAAACCTCCGGAGCTGCGTACCGTCGACAACCCGTGGCCCCAGTGGCCGGCGGTGTTCACCACGTCGTCGAGCCAGGAGGAAGGCGGGGTGCGCGCATTTGCGCTGATGACCAAGCGTCTCACCGGCACCGACGGACGACTTACCACGTTGCACGCGATCCAGGTGCAGCTGCAGCGCGGTGACGACGGGCGCACGCGACTGGTGGAACGGCCGGGCACGGAGCTGGAGTTGCCGGTGGACCGGCTGATTCTCGCCATGGGCTTCGTGGGGCCGGACACCACGACGTTGCGTGAGCAGCTGGGCGTGGCGCTGGATGGTCGCGGGAACGTGGCGGTGAACGCGCAGTTCGCCACCGACGTGGACGGCGTCTTTTGCGCGGGTGACGCGCGGCGCGGCGCCAGCCTCATCGTCACCGCCATCTCCGACGGTCGAGAGACCGCGCGCCACGTCGACGCCTGGCTCGCCGGTGGACGTTCGATCCTGCCCACGCGCGGCGTGGACCTCCCGGTGGGCGGGCGCCTCTGAGCCGGTCGGGAATACGACACTCGTCGTCATGTCAACGATGTTGCGCGTGCTAGGCTCCACCCCATGGATGCACGGGTGTTTCGCGCGGTGTGCCTGGGCTTCGTGACCTTCGTGACGTCGTGCAGCGGGGTGTCACCATCTCCCTCGGTGCCCACGGAAGGCGGTTCGGACGCAGCGTCCACGGCTTCCCCTTCCGACGGTGGACAACCCGACGCGCGGCGTGCACCGGATGGCGGAAGTGCCGCGGATGCGGCATCGTCGTCGGTGTGCGTCGACATGTGCGCCCACGTGTACGACGACTGCGGCTTCTCCTTCCGCGCCGACAACGGCCAGCCCGTCACCGAGGCGCAGTGCGTGCAGGCCTGTGAGAACGGCGAGTTCAACGGCGGCGAGGCGTGCATCCTGGCGGCGACGTGCAACACCGCGGTGATGGGCGCGTGCATTCCGCAGGAGCAGCCGGACGCGGGGAGTGGCGTCGACGCGGGCAATGACCCGGGAGATTGGCCCGCCGCGTGGGCCGCCTTGGAGCAACAGGTTCTTGACGAGGTGAACGTGCGCCGCGCCCAGGGCGCAACCTGCGGCGGCCAGGCGTACGACGCCGTGGACCCCCTCACCATGCACCCCGCGCTGCAGGCCGCCGCCCGTGGACACAGCAAGGACATGGCGGACAACGACTACTTCGATCACACGTCCCAGGACGGGCGCAGCCCTTTCGACCGCACCGCCGAGGCCGGCTACAACGGAGGCTTCACCCAGGGGGAGAACATCGCCGCGGGGAATGACACGGCGGCCGCCACCGTCGAGCAGTGGATGAGCAGCCCGGGGCACTGTCGGAACATCATGAACGGCGCGTTCCGTCATCTCGGCGTGGGCTACGCGTATGGGCCCAGCTCCACCTACGGCCACTACTGGACGCAGAACTTCGGCGGGTGAGGAACGTGCGGCGGTGGGCGCGTTCGTGGTAGCCCGCTGGACATGAGGCCGCTCGTCGTCGCCATGCTGCTCCTGGGCGCGTTGGTGCTGTGGCCCAGCTATGTGCAGAAGACCCACCTCGTGTACCAGGGCGTGGGCGGCGACGACTTCTGCTACTTCGCGCACGCGTCGTCACTCGCGTACCTCCAGTGGCCCGACTACCGGCTCGAGCTCACCTGTCGCGGTGAGTACCCCATGGCCAGCATTGGCCCGGGGCTCCTGGCCGCGCCCTTCGTGTTCGTGTTCTCGTTGCTGGATCGACTGGCGGGCCACGCGATCGTGCACGTGCGTGCGCCGGATAACGTCGTCGGGACGTGGTCTGTCTTCGGTTTCGAGATGGCCACCGCGTTCTACTTCGGCCTGACGTGCCTGCTGCTCTTCCAGCTCGCACGACGTCGTGTGCCGGAGCTGGTGGCGTCGTGGTCGGTGGTGCTCATGGTGTTGTGCCAGGGCACGCTCCTCTACGTGTGGCGCAGACCGATCTTCTCGCACGTGTTCGAGCTCTTCACCTTGACGGCGTTGCTCTTCGCACTGGACCACCGCGCGCATCTTCCCGTCGAGCAACGGTCCCGGTGGCGTTGGAGCGTTCTTGTGGGCACGGCGTGCGCGCTGGCTGCGTTGACGCGTTACAACAACGTTCCCATCGCCGCCGCGTGGCCGCTCATCTTCGGTCACTTCCTCGGAACCGCGGACGGACGTCGTCAGGAGGTCCGCTTCATCGCACGCACCGTCGTGGTGGCGCTGCCCTGGCTCCTGGTCTTCAAGGTGATTCCCACGCTGATGGCGCGCGAGGAGAAATACGCGGGTGAAGCGCTGGGCGTGATCCTGAAGGGCCTCGCCGTCACGGAGTGGCCGCGGCGTTTCGGGTGGTTCCTCCTCGGCGACGACTGGGGCCTGGTGTTCACCGCGCCGTTCGTCCTGGTGGCGGTGGTCGGCCTGGTGATGGTGCGCTTCCCGGATCGACGTGTGTATGCGTGGCTGGCCGCCACCCTGCTGGTGAACCTGTACCTGACGGTGAACTTCGGCTCGCAGGGTGGTTTCTACGGCTACCGGTATTTCGTGTTCAGCGCCATGCCCGTGCTGCTGGTGCCCTTCGCGCATTTCCTCGAGGCCAGCACCCGTCGTCGACCGCTACACACACGCGTGATGATGGTCCTGATGGCCATTCCGCCACTGGTGTCGATGGGCCTGTTCGAAGGGAACGATACGAATCTCGCGATGCGACTCACGCCGCAGTGGGGCCGTTCCGACTGGGGCGTGGCGCACTTCCAGCGTGAAGTGTGGAGCACCATCCTCAACCATCCGGCGCAGGCGCTCATGATCCTCTTCAAGGGCGTGCCGGCGTACGCCGCCTTCCTTGTTGCATCTCTCGTCGGGATGGAGCACGTGCTCCCTGCGGTGTTGCGCGAGAAGTTCAGCCCGGTGAGCTGGCTGTTGCTGGGCGAGGTGCTCGCTTTGTGGGTCACGCCGGTGCTGACCATCCTGGTAACAACACGCCTGGCGGCACGAATGCGGAGAGCGCAACCATGACGACACGTTCGGTGAGCGTTCCCTTCCGCGTGCTGCAGGACCATTGGCGCGCCGTGGGACCGCTGGTTTTCGATAAACGTGCGCAGCAACACATCCTCGACGAGGAGCCGCGCTCTTTTCCTTCCGGGCCTGATGGTTTCCGCGAGGCATGGCACGCCGCCGCCGCCGTCACGCCCATGGATCCCTGGCGCATGGCGTCGCTCGCGCGTCGGCTGGCGGAGTCGGTTCACCTCCCCGGCGACGTCATCGAGTGCGGCGTGTGGCTCGGCGGCTCGGCGATTGTCATGGGTCAGCTGCTCAAGCGCTGGGGCGTGAACAAGCGCCTGGTGCTGCTGGACAGTTTCAAGGCCATGCCCGGTCCCAACCGTGACGTCGACAAATTCTACGGCGTAGGCTGGCTTGCCGCCGACGAGAACGTGACGCGAGGCATTCTGCATCTCGCCGGAGTGGGTGACATGGTGGAGATCATCCCCGGTTGGTTCCGCGACACGCTCCCCGGCCTGCGCCACCGTCAATTCTGCCTGGCCCACCTGGACGCCGACATGTACGAGGGAACGCGCACGTGTTTCGAGGAGGTGGTGCCACGCCTGTCGCCGGGAGGCGCCGTCGTCGTCGACGATTGCTTTGATGCGCGCTGGACCGCGGGGCGCGCGGTGGTGGAGCGCATGATGAGCACCGGAGAGCGCCTGTACGCGGGCGCGGGTTCACAAGCGTGGTTCCGGCCGGGCGAGACCTGGACTCCGCGCGGTAAGGGGCTGCAGGTGGATCTCTCGTCGTGGCGTTCGGATGCGTCGTGGCGAAGGGCGCTGAAGGTGTTGGACCGGCGGGTCAACGCGGATGCACGTGCCTCTGCGCGCATGACAACCACGCTCACCGGGCGCTGAGGCCCCACCCCAGCGCGAGAAGCTGCTGAGAACTGGCGCGGGCCGTTGCCGACTTGATGCACCATGGGCTTGCCCAGGAGCGCGCAGCCGGCCTGAAACCCGATGGCAACGTCGCGACCACAAGGTGTGACGCGTCGTCGGTCGCGTCCCGCCGGTCCGTGGTGGGACACGGGACGGACCGGTTCCGCTGATCACCGGCCCGCGCCGCCAGTGACGGACTGCGCGATCAAGTCCTTGGCGACCGCGGCCCACAGGTGCACGTGGCCCCACCCGTCGGGTCCTCTCGCTGACGGATGCCCAAGCCCTCTTCCGCACCCTGGCGCCGCCTGGCGCGATATGATCGCTTCGGCACTGACCCGAGAGAGCGGAGAGACGACATGTCCGTGGGCCCAGCATCCAGCACGTCGCGCACCCAGCCCCAGCACACCCAGCCCCGGGACGCGACGTCCACGTCGGGCGTGGGGCCTTCGGCGCAGCCCGCCGCGCCGACCGCGGCCCCCACCGGCGCGCCGCCCCCGGCCACGGCCGCGGAG
>JBFMGU010000104.1:0-35431 GCA_040752415.1 Myxococcota bacterium | reverse complement strand
CTGACGTCCTGCGAGAGGGAGAAAAAAAGAGGGGAGGGGGAGGGGGAGGCGGAGAGGGAGGGGGAAAAGGCAACCCTAGGCTCAATGGCCCCTTGCCGATCCGCTTCCCCCGTGCCTGCAAAGGGCTTCCCACCCTGCTTGCAAGGGCTCGCGGCGTGTCTGCAAAGGCTTCCCACCCTGCTCGCAAGGGCTCCCGGTGTGCCTGCAAAGGCTCCCCACCTTGCTTGCAAGGGCTCCCCACCTTGCTTGCAAGGGCTCCCCACCTTGCTTGCAAGGGCTCCGCGGTTGCCTGCAAAGGCGCCCCACCTTGCTTGCAAGGGCTCCGCGGTTGCCTGCAAAGGCACCCCACCTCGCCTGCAAAAGCTCACGACGTGCTCGCAACGCCGCCGGGCACTCTGCTGGCCAGCTCTCCCCCCTTTGCAGGCGCCTCCCCGCGCGCTTCAGCGTTGCCGACGGGCGCGGCGGTACACCAAGCCCAGGCTGAGGATGAACAGCACCGGCTCGAATCGCGTGCAGCCCTGGCAGCTCTGGCCCAGCGTGATGCAGCGGTTGATGTGCGGGTCGCAGTAGTAGGTCTCGCACTGCTCGTCGTACTGGCACGGTGAGCCGGCCGGAACCTGGTAGCCACACTCGCCCTCCGTGGCCTCCGGCGCCATCAAACACACGCCGTACACGCAATAGCTCGCGAGGTGACTCTCCGTGCCGCACGGCTCGCCGATGTCCGGCAGCGCCGCGCAGGTGCCCGTGGGCGCGTCGAGCAGGCGCTTGCAGAAACCCGTCTGGCAATAGGGCGCCTGGTCCTGCCCCGTGCCACACGGCTCGCCGATGTTCGGCAGGCCCTCGCACGTTCCCAGGGTGCCGCCGTCGGTGTCCGTGATCCGACAGTAGCCGTGGTCGCACGGGGGCTCCTCTCCGCCCCACGACGTGCACGCTTCTCCCAGCCGCGCCGCACGAACGCAGCTGCCGCGCTCGGTGCTGTCGCAGTAGCCCTGGCCGCATGAGGGGTACACGTCGGAGGCATAGCCGCACGGCTCGCCCAGCTGCGCACTGAAGGGCTTGCAGGTGCCGGTCTCCGCGTCGTCGCTGGCGCGCTGGCAGAAGTTGTCCATGAACATGCAGTCCCCCTGGCTGCTGCCGCTGGGCGTGTACGCCACCCGACACGGCTCCTCCTCACGCGGCACCACCTCGCACAGGCTCGCGTCGGAGCAGCGCAGGCCCGGGCCGCACGCATCGGCGTCCTTGCTGCATCCCTCGCCGAACATCAGGTACGGCTCACAGCTGCCGCCCACGCCGCAGCGCAAGCAGTCCGCACACTGCGTGTCATTGTCGCACTCACCGCCCTGCGCAATCGGGTTGGCACAACGATCCACGCCGTTGCCGCTGCGCGCACACACCAGCCCGATCTTGCACGGCGCGCCGGCGCTGCCGCACAACGCGCCCACGTCGCCATACGGGTTGCAGGTGCCGTTGGAACACACGAAGCCCGGCCCGCACGGGAGCGTGTAGCCGTAGGGATCCAGGCAGCTCTCCCCGTTGCCCAGCGGCGCGCGACAGGCCGCGTTCTCGCAGAAGCCGTCGCCCTCGCACTCGTCGCGACCGTCGCACGCGCCGCCCAGCGCGACCTTGCGCTTGCACACCGCGCCGGTTCCATCGTCGCGCGTGGGACGACAGAACAGGCCGGCCTGGCACTCATGCGTCAGCTCACACTCCCCGCCCTCCTCGACGAGACCGTGGAAGACCTCGTTGCACACGTCGGGGAGCTGCACGCCCTCCAGGTTGAAGGTGCCGGACTGGAAGGGTGGGCGGTCGCGCTGCGCCAGGTTGGGTTGGCTGGAGGCCTCACGACACTTGAACGCGGCGATGGGGTCATAGGTCACGCGGCCACGGTCAATGCTCTGCGTGATGTGGTCGATATACACGCGCAGGTTGCCGAACTGGTCACAGGTGGCGGCGAGGAGGTTGCTCTGCGCGGTGCTGATGGTGCTGGAGACGTGCGGGTCCCAGCCCACGGGGCGCAGGCGCTCGAGGTCCTCGTCGAGGTAGGCGGCGCCGCAGCGGTTGACCGTGCGCAGCACCGCGCGCCGGTATCCGTCCCGCAGCTCCCGACACAATGCGCCCAGCTCAATCTGCTGCCCGCTGCTGCTACCGCCCGAGCTGGTGGAAGAACCGCTCCCGCCCGACGACGTGCTGCCCCCGCCGCCACCCGACGACGTCGAACCGGTGCCGGGACTGGGACCGGGGTCGGTGGGGCACGCGGCGAGGAGGAGCAGGGTGGGGAGGGCCAGGCGAAGAACGCGCATGGCGCAGGACCGTAGCGGCTGCGCGACCTCAACGCACGCGCTGCGGATGTGAATACACGCTGATTCCGCCGCGCGCGGCGAAAGCGCACAACGTCAGTCCCGCCCGCTGCGCCGTCTCCACCGCCAACGACGTGGGCGCCCCCACGCACACCACGACGGGCACCCGCGCCACGTGCGCCTTCTCCACGATCTCGAAGCCCGCGCGCGAGCTCACCACGAGGACCCGCGGCCGCACCGGTCCGGGACGCTCCAGCGCCCACGCGCCCAGCGTCTTGTCCGTGGCGTTGTGCCGCCCCACGTCCTCACGCACGCAACACATGGCGCCCGTGTCGTCGATGAGTCCCGCGGCGTGCAGGCCGCCGGTGGCGCGGAAGGCGGGCTGCTGGGAGAGGAGCACGTCGGGAGCGTGGCGCAGCTCGTCGAGGGTGGCGGTGCGTGCGTCCTGCAGCGCGGGTGTGTTGCGGAGGAGGTTGTCCAACGTGGCGGTGCCGCACACGCCGCACGCGCTGTTGGAGTAACGCGGTTGCGCGTGACGGGAGAAGTCGGGCTGCAGTCCCGCCGGCGGAAAAACCTCGACGACGTTGCCTTGCGCCTCGGCGGGCGTGTTCTCGCAGGGGCGGACGTCCACCTCGCCCACGTCGGGAGGGAGCAGGCCCTCGGTGATGCAGAAGCCCAGGGCCAGGTCCTCGTCGCGGCCGGGCGTGCGTAACAGCACCACCACCGCGCGGCCACGCAAGCGGATCTCCAGCGGCTCCTCCACCGCGACGAGGTCCTGCTCCTCGTGCACCTCCGCGCCGGTGTAGCGACGACGCTGGACCTGGCGCGTCTGCATCAACCCAGCTCCCGGGTCCGGGCACTCCCCACGCGCAGGTGCGCACGCGCCACCACCACGCCGCCTTCTTCCCGTCGCAGCTCGACGAGGGAACCCGGCGCGCCCAACGCCACCGTGCGCGTGGTCAACTCCGCCAGCGTGCGCACCTCGCCCAGCAGGGCCACCACCGGCGCCTCCACCCGGGCGCGGGAGAGCACTTCCCGGGTGCGCGCGTGGTCGCACAGGGCGCCGCGGCGACGATCCCACACGTCGACGACGGAGATGGTGGGCTCCGCCTTGAGCAGGAGGTCCAGGTCGGAGCCAAGCGCGTTGTTGAGCGCCGCGCAGCGCAGGTGGGCCCAGAGCAGCACCGGCGCGCAATGGGGGTCACGACCACCGCGGTGCAGCTGTCCGTCCTCCCGGATCACGAGCTCGAACTGGGACGCAAAGCCCACCTGCCACAGCGCGCTCGTGGGTGGGTGATGCAGCGTCACCTCCCCGCCGAGCACGGATTGCGCGCGGTCCGAGATTTCGCCGAGCTGCGGCCAGGGAGGCAGGGGCATGGCGCCATCTTTGTCGACGCGCCCACCCGCGAGCAACGCTGGACGCCCGAGCACCCGGACAAGCTAGGGTGCGCGCGTCGTGACGGGATCCGCGTTCCACGCGCCGCTGTTGTGGCTGGCCGCCATGTTTGCCGCGGGCTCCGCGCTCAGCGTGGGCGCACCGTGGCCGTGGCTGGCCTCCCTGGCGGCGCTCGGCGTCGTGGCGCTGCGCGGGCCGTTCACGTTGCGCGCGGTGACGTGGGGATGCGCGTTCCTGGTGGCGGGCGCCGCCAACCGCGCAGCGACGGAATCCTCGGCGAGGGAGCAGGTGAAGCACGCGCAGGAGCTCTCCGCGGTGGACGCCATGCGCTGGGTGGGTGTGGTGGAGCGCGTGCTGCAGGAGGAGCACCCGGCGCGCATCCTGGTGCGACTCGAGAGCGCGGTGAGCGACGAGGGCGCCACGCAGTTCCCCGCGCGCACCGTGCTGCGCCTGCCCATCACGCTGCGACCGCCACCCGAAGGCTCCCGCGTGGCCTTCCGCGCGCACCTGCACGCGCCGCACACCTCCCGCTTCCCCGGCGACCACGACGCCAAAGCGAGCCTGGGCTCCAAGGGCGTGGACCTCACCGGCAGCATCCACGACGAGCTGGACCTCGCCATCGTCGGAGACGAAGTCGATGTCGTGACGCGCGCGCGTCGCGCCACGCGGGTGCTCATCCGCAGCACGCTTCCCGACGACGCGGCGGCGCTCACCGAGGCGTTCGTGCTCGGTGACAGCGCGATCATGACGCCGGAGCTGCGCAAGGTGTTCGACGACGCGGGTGCGTCGCACCTCCTCGCGGTGAGCGGGTTGCAGGCCACGCTGCTGGCGGCCCTGTTGTACGCGTTGGTCCGCTGGTTGTGGGGGCGCGCGTCGTGGCTGTTGACGCTGGGGGACCCCGGCCCGGCCGCGGCGGTGCTGTGTGTCCCAGCGATCTTCCTCTACGCGCTCTACGCGGGCGGCGCGGCGTCGGTGATGCGCTCGGCGTGGATGGCCGTGGCGGTGATGGTGGGCGTGCTCATCCGACGCAAAGGCGCCGTGGTGCAGACGCTGGGAGCGGGCGCGCTCATCATGTTGGCGCTGGAGCCGCGCGCGGTGAATGACGCCGGGTTCCTGCTCTCGTTCCTCTCGGTGCTCTCGCTGGCGCTGATTGCGCCGGGGCTCGCGGAGAGCATGGCACCGACGGAGAAGTCGCCGCGCGTCGGTGTCATGCTGCTGGCCACGCTGGCAACGTCGGTGGCCGCCGTGGTGGCGACGACGCCGCTGGTGGCGCACCTGTTCGGTCGCGTGGCGCCGTGGGCAGCGCTCAGCAACGTGGTGCTGGTACCGGTGGGAGGAATCGCACTTCCCGCCGTGGTGGTGGCGACGTTGCTGGGCACCGCGCTGGACCTGGCGTGGCTGGTGAAGGCCTCCGGCGCGGTGAGCATGGCGCTGCACGATCTGTGCGTCGTGTTCGCGCAGCTTCCCGGCGCGACGTTGGAGGTGCCTCCGCCTCCTTCGTGGGCGGTGGCGACGGGATTGGGCGGGGCGTTGTTGTGCGCGGTGGGACGACGGTGGGCGGTGGGCGCAGGCCTGGGCGTGGTGGGCTTGAGCCTGGCGGTGGCGTTCATTCCCCCGCGCCACGACGGGAACCTGCGCGTCCTCATGGCACCGGTGGGGCAGGGCGACGGCGCGATTGTGACGTTGCCGAGCGGGGAGACCGTCGTGATCGATGCCGGCGGGTCGTTCATCTCCGAGGTGGACCCGGGGCGCACGGTGATGTTGCCCATCCTGAAGCGGCTCGGCGTGCAGCGATTGCGACTCATGATCCTGAGCCACCCGCACCCGGACCACATGAATGGCCTCATCACGCTGGTGAAGGAGCTGCGGCCCGAGGAGCTGTGGTGGAACGGCCAGGCCTCCCGACACCCGAAGTTCCAGGAGCTGATGACGACGGTGAAGGAGGTTGGCACGCGGGTGGTGACGCCGGAGCCGCCCGCGGGCGCCCACGTGGCGACGGTGGAGTTGGGCGGCGCGACGTTTGAGGTGCTGCACCCTTTCCCTGCACGCGACGGACCCGAGGCCCCGCGCTTCTTCCCCGAGCTCGACGAGAATGACAATTCCCTGGTGGTGCGCATCAGCCATGGAAGCACGCGCGTGTTGTTCCCCGGCGACGTCGAGGTGGAGGCCGAGCGCATGTTGACGGAGGGGCCGGTGCGGGAACGCCTGCGTGCGGACGTGCTCAAGGTGCCGCACCACGGGAGCATCACGTCCACGTCGGAGGTTCTGCTGGAGGCGGTGCAGCCGCGGCATGCGCTGATGGGCGTGGGCGCGGGCAACCCGTGGGGCTTCCCACATCCCGACGTGGTACGTCGCCTGGCCGAGCACGGCGTGGACATCTGGCGCACCGACGAGGATGGCCTCATCACGGTGGTGCTGGACGGCCGCACTGTTTGCGTCAGCGCCTACGCACGCTGAGCACCGTTTGACCGCCACGTGCGCGTACCTGTAGGCCAACGGCATGTCCGCACTCGCCCAGGTCCATGAGAAGCCCCAGACGACGTCGGAAGGATTGTCCGCGCGGGAACGTCAGATTGCGCTGGCGCTGGCCCGCCACGTCATTGCGCCCAGTCAGCGATTCGGTCTCACCGTCGAGGACAGCGGGCTCATTGACAGCCTGGACCAATTCCTCACGTCGGGACGCAAGCGGTTCCTGCTGGGCTACCGCGTGCTGTTGTGGGTGCTGGAGCTGTGCAGCCTGCTGCCGGGGTTCGGGATGCGCCCGTTCTCCCGCCTCTCCGACGAGAAACAAGCCGCCTACGTGCACGCGTGGCACGACAGCCCGTTCTTCATCGCGCGCGCCCTGCTGCGCGGCGCCACCACGCTCCTCTTCATCGTCTTCTATGGGCACCCGCGCATCAACGGGGCGCTGGACTTCCGCGCTCCCAAGCCGCGCGCCGACGCACCGACGACGCCACCGCGCAACGCACGCAACGTCCGACGTGACGAGGGCGACATCTCCCTGGACGCCGACGCGGTGGTGGTGGGCAGCGGCGCGGGTGGTGCGGCGGCGGCCTATGCGCTCGCGCGCAAGGGCATGAAGGTGGTGATCCTGGAGGATGGCCCGTTCGTGGCACGCGGACAGTTCACCGGGCACGCGCTGGACATGACGCGCCTCATGTACCGCGACGACGGCGTCACCATTGCGCTGGGTGTGCCGGGCATCCTGCTGCCCATTGGCCGCGTGGCGGGCGGCACCACGACGATCAACAGCGGCACCTGCTTCCGCACCCCGACGAGCGTGCTGGAGCAGTGGCGCTGGTCCCGCGGCCTCACCGAGCTCAGTGAGGAAGCGCTTCGTCCGCACTTCGAGGAAGTGGAGCATGTGCTGGCCATTGCGCCGGTGCCCGAGCAGTACCTGGGCAAGTGCGGCGAGGTGGTGGCGCGGGGCGCGCGCAAGCTGGGCTATTCGCCGTATCCGCTGCCGCGGAACGGGCCGGGCTGCGAGGGGAGCGGCATTTGCTGCTTCGGCTGTCCCACGGGCGCCAAGCGCAGCGCGAACGAGAGCTGGCTGCCCATGGCCACCGAGCTGGGCGCCACGCTGTTGTGCAACGTGGAGGTGCAGCGCGTGCGCATGGAGGGACGTCGCGCCGTGGGAGTGGAGGGGCGAGGACATGGCAACGGTCCACGGGTGACGGTGCGCGCTCCGCACGTGGTGGTGGCGGCGGGGACGTTGCACACGCCCGCGCTGCTCAAGCGGTCCGGCGTGCGCGGTCCGGGGCTGGGTAAGCACATGACGCTGCACCCGGCCACCAAGTGCATGGCGCTGATGGACGAGATGATCCGCGGTTGGGAGGGCGTGCCGCAGAGCCTGGGTGTCGACGCGCCGGGGTTGGATGGCATCAAGTTCGAGGGCGCGTTTGTTCCGCCGAGCGTGGGCGCGGTGGCCATTCCGTACGTCGGCGCGCATCACACCGCGGTGATGGAGCAGTACGACCGCCTGGCCACGTACGGGCTCATGGTGAAGGACAACCCCAACGGGTTCCTGCTCATGAATGGCAACGACGTGGTGCCGTTCTACACGCCCGGCGAATACGAAATGGAACGCTTCCGCAAGGGCGTGTCCATGGTGGCGGAGATCTTCCTGGCCGCCGGCGCCAAGACGGTGCTGACGCCGCTGGCGAGCTTCCCGGAGGTGCACAACGCCCAGGAGCTGCGCGCGTTGCAGAACTACCGCTTTGGCGCGGAGGACGTGGAGCTCAGCGCGTTCCACCCGCTGGGCACCGCGCGCATGAGCGAGGATCCCGACGAGGGCGTGTGCAACGTGAACGGCGAGGTGCACGGTCGCACGGGGCTCTATGTGGCCGACGGGGCCGCGGTGCCGAGCAGCCTGGGCGTCAATCCGCAGGTCACCATCATGGCGCTGGCGTTGCGCCTGGGTGAGCACATTGCGCGGCA
Source organism: Myxococcota bacterium (assembly GCA_040752415.1). Taxonomy (GTDB): domain Bacteria; phylum Myxococcota; class JACRCW01; order JACRCW01; family JACRCW01; genus JBFMGU01. Next base: position 27,301 of record JBFMGU010000104.1, on the reverse strand, counting down.
GCGTTGAGGGCGCGCGTCAGTCGTTCATGAGCACTGCCGGTTGACACAGATCTGTCCCGCCGCGCAGGTCGTTCCGTTGCACTTGCACCGGCCGCTGTCACACGCGACGTCGCTGCCGGAGTTCCCGCTTCCGTTGCATTGGTAGAGGCTGTAGCAACCGCACTCGTAGCCGCCATAGGCGTTGTTGTAGAAGCAGGCGAGTTGGTTGGCGCAACTGGATTCGTCGGTCTGCCCGTCGCAGTTGTCGTCGGCGCCGTTGCAGGTTTCCGACGGAGGCTGCTGCGCGCCAAAGTCGCAGTACAGGTAGCTACCCTGGCACGCGTAGGTGGCGCCGCTGCACGCGCAGCTGTCGTACCAGTGGATCCCGTCGCTGATCTCGTACTCGTCGCCGTCGCAGTCGTCGTCGGTACCGTAGTTGCCGCAGGCCTCGGTGTCCGGCGCGTAGGTCTGCGAGCAGACTTCGCCATAGAAGGCGTCGCACTGCCTGGTGCCAAAGGCGCAGATGCCGTAGTTGCCCGTGTTGCACCCCTCGCCAAGGTTGGGGATGTTGTCCGTGGTGCCGTCGCAGTTGTCGTCGACGCCGGCATTGTCGCACGTCTCGGCGTTGCCCGCGGGGGACTGACACTTGAAGGAGCCGTTCTCACACACCGTGGTGCCCGTTCCGCACGGTGCGGCCAGCCCGGTGCTGCACGAGTCGCCCGCGTGGACTCCGTCGGCGATCTCGGTGGTATCACCGTCGCAGTCGTCGTCGGTGCCCTGGTTGGAACAGCTCTCGGTCCCCGGCGAAACGGTCCGCTGGCAGATCACTCCGCCATCCGCGCACTGGTAGATGCCCGGCGCGCAGATGCCCTGGCCCGCCACGCAGGTGCCTCCGGCGGGGATGCCGTTCTCCAGCTCGGTGGTGTTTCCGTCGCAGTCGTTGTCGACACCGGGATTGGCGCAGGACTCGGGCTGCGCGCATGCGGCATCCGGAGCGCCCGCGTCGGGCACGCCGCCGGAGGAGCTGGAGGACGACGAGGAACCGGTGGACGACGACGTGGAGAGCGCGCCGCTGGACGACGAGGCCACGTTGGACGACGTGGACGTTCCACCCGTGGTGCTGGCCGTGGACGTGGCCGCGGATGCGCTCGTTGTCGCCGCGGAGCTGCTGGCTCCCGACGAGGAGGATCCGGTGCTGGACGTGGTGGTGATGACGCCGGAGCTGGTGGAGGAGACGGTGCTGGTGCTTCCGGGGTTGGACGTGCTGGAGACGGTGCCGGAGCTGGACGTGGTGCCCGCGCTCGAGGAGCTACTGCTGGATGACGACGAGGATTGTCCGCCGCCCGAGGTGGAGCTGGCCTCCAACGTGCCCGCCGCTGAGCAGGAGCCGACCACGCAGGTGTAGTCGCCGGGACAGTCCGCGTCGGAGTTGCACGCGGTCTCCTTGCATCCTCCGACGGAGAGCAGCAGCGCGACCAGGCTGGTCAGCCACGCGTTCTTCACCGGAACCTCCCCAGGACCGCCACGGAACCTCCCACGGCCAGGCTCGCCACCGCGAGCAGGACGAGGATGCCAGACGCTCCCGCCAGCAGCACGGCCCCGCCGTAGCGGTTCGCGTAGAACTCGGGATCGGAAGCCTGCGCGGAGAGCGGTGGCAGAAGCGCCACAAAGAGCGGAAACCGCAGCACCGCAACCACCCACAGCACCGCCGCCCCCGCCGCCAGCGTCGACGAGATGGCCGCGCCCAGGCCCAGCACGCCGAGCGCGCCACCCTGGATGTCGGTGCGTTTGAGTGGTCCTCCGTCGCGCTTGGGGGCCACGGCGAAGCCGCCCTGCTGCAGCAGCTTGCGCACCGCGGGACGGATGGCGTCCAGCAGCGCGGATGCGGGACCGGTCACACGTTCCGAGACGGAGCCCACCACCAGTGACGTCGACAGCTCCAGCAGCTTCACGTTCAAGAGCCAGACGTCATCCAGCCGCCCCACGTTGCCCACGAGGAGATGCGAGGCCCCGAGCGCGCCGGCGAGGTCCAGGTCCACCACGGCGCACTCGTCCTGCGCGCAGCGGAGGAGCTGGGCCTGTTGTTCCGGCGGCATGAGCGCGGCCAGCTCCTGGGGCGTCACCACGCGGGTGAAGGCGCGGCTGTCGCGCAGCTCCTGGACCAGTGGCTCCGTGAACAGCTGGGCCTGGGCGCGGTCCACGCCCGCGGCAGCGTCGAGCGGCAGCACCGCCAGGATGGGTTTCCCCGCCGCGCGCACCGGGCTTGCGGCCAGCAACAGGAGCAGCAGAAGGGGGTGGTGGAGACGGCGCACCGGGAGCATGGGCTGGGCGCAGTTTCGCGCATGTGGCGGCGGCGTCCAAGCACCTGGCGGCGTGCGCGCGGGGTGGCGCGGGGGCAACACGCTGCGCTAGATGAAGCCCGTCCATGAAGCTCTCCACCACGCTCTTTGGCGAGAATTTCACGTTCCGCTCCGTCAAGGAGGTCCTGGCGCGTGCCAATGAGCCGCGCAGTGGCGACGTGCAGGCCGGCCTGGCGCCGCGCTCCATGCGCGAGATGGCGGCGGCCAAGTGGGTGCTGGCCAACCTCACGCTCAAGGACCTGCGCGAGAATCCCTCGGTGCCCTACGAGCAGGACGAGGTGACGCGTGTCGTCGAGGATTCCCTGGATGCGCGCGCGTTCTCCAGGGTGTGCGGGTGGACGGTGGGCCAGCTGCGGGAGTGGATCCTGGACGCCGACACCACCGGTGACGACGTGCTGGAGGTCAGCCCCGGCCTCACCCCGGAGATGGTGGCCGGCGTGGCCAAGCTGATGAGCAACATGGACCTGGTGAGCGCGGGGCGGAAGATCCGCGTGGTGGTCCGGTGCAACAACACGCTGGGCCTGCCCGGTCGCATCAGCTCCCGCCTGCAGCCCAACCACCCGCGCGACGACGTGCAGGGCGTGCTGGCCGCGGTGAAGGACGGGCTCAGCTTTGGCAACGGCGACGCGGTGATTGGCGTCAACCCCGCCACCGGCAGCGTGCAGGGCACCGTCGACATCCTCAAGGGCGTGAAGGACTTCATGCGCCGGGTGCGCGTGCCCACGCAGAACTGCGTGCTCAGCCATCTCACCGTGCAGATGAAGGCCATGGAGCAGGGCGCGCCGCTGGACCTGATGTTCCAGTCCATTGCCGGCAGTGAGGGCGCCAACCGCAACTTCGGCATCTCGGTGAAGCTGCTCGACGAGGCGTACGACCTCACGCGCCGCGAGGGGACGGCCAAGGGCCCCAACGTCATGTACTTCGAGACGGGGCAGGGCACCGCGCTCTCCGCCAACGCGCACCACGACACCGACCAGGTCACCATGGAGGCGCGCGCCTACGGGCTGGCTCGTCGGTACAAGCCGTTCCTCGTGAATTCCGTCGTGGGATTCATTGGTCCGGAGTACCTGCGCAACGGCAAGGAGATCACGCGCGCCGGCCTGGAGGATCACTTCATGGGGAAGCTCAGCGGCATCTCCATGGGCTGCGACGCCTGCTACACCAACCACGCCGAGGCGGACCAGAACGACCAGGAGAACCTGGAGATCCTGCTGGGCACGGCGGGCGTGAACTACCTCATGGGCATCCCCATGGGTGACGACGTCATGCTGAACTACCAGACCACCTCCTTCCACAACAACGCGGCACTGCGCGAGCTGTTGGGCTTCCGTCCCGCGCCGGAGTTCGAGGCGTGGATGGAGGAGCTGGGCTTGTGGCGCAACGGCAGACTCACCAAGCGCGCCGGCGACGCGTCCATCTTCGCCCACGGCGACGGCTGAACCTCGGGAGGGCGTGATGCTGGACAAGGCGCTGCTGGAATCCGTGGTGCGCGAGGTGTTGCGGGAGATGCTGACCGAGGAGGTTGGCGGCGTGCTCCCCGGAAAAGGCGTGCCTCCTCCCCCCGAGCCTCCGCCGGGAGACGCGGTGTGCAAGCCGCGCGCGGTCCCGCGCACCACGCCGTTTGACGACGAGGAGCTGCGCGCACTCAAGGCCTCCACCCCGGCGCGACTGGCGCAGGGGCGCACCGGCACGCGCTACCTCACGCACGTCTACGTGGGCCTGCGCGCCGAGCACGCGATTGCGCTGGACGCGGTGCACAGCACGGTGCCACCGGCGCTGCCCAAGCAGCTGGGATGCGTGGAGCTGAAGACGCGCTGCAAGGACCACGCGGAGTTCCTGCTCTACCCCGACCAGGGCCGCCGCCTGGACGACGAGAGTCGCGCCAAGCTGGAGCGCGAGGGAACCCGCGGCGCCGACGTGGTGGTCATCTGCGGCGACGGACTCAGCGCGTGGGCGCTGGAGCACAACGGTCCCGCGCTGGTGCCCGCGCTCGTCTCCGCGCTGCAGGCGCAGGGTTTCAAGGTTGGCAAGCCGGTGTTCGTGCAGCATGCGCGCGTGGGTGTGCAGGATGAGATTGGCGTCATCCTGGGGGCCAAGGCCACCGTGATTCTCGTCGGGGAGCGACCGGGACTCGGCACCGGCGACAGCCTGTCCATCTACACCGCGTACGGCCCCAAGCTGGGCCAGGACAACGCGGAGAAGGACTGCATCTCCAACATCCGTCCCCTGGGCATCCCGCCCGTCGAGGCGGCGCACGAGTGTGCCACCTTGCTCAAGCGCACCTTCGCGGCCGGCGGTGGCGGTGTGCACCTCACGCGGAGTGGCAAATGAGCGCGCGTCGCATTGCCGAGCTGGTGCCCGGGTTGGTGCCGTTGCGCCCCAAGGTGCTGGCGTGTCGCCACATTGACGTCGTCGACGCGCAGCTCGCCAAGGCGTTGGGCCTGGACCCGGAGCGCCACACCTCCGCGGGCCTGGTGACCTGTGACCAGGACGACGCCATGTACGTGGCCCTGGACCACGCCACGAAGTACGCCGAAGTCGACGTGGTGTTTGCCAAGAGCTTCTACGCCGGGTCCAAGCACGCCTCCGGTCCGTACTCCGGTGAGATCCTGGGCATCCTGGCCGGGCGTCAACCTGACGACGTGGCGGAAGGCCTCTGGGCCCTGCGTGAGGCGCTGCAGGAATCCATCTGCTTCCACGCCTACGAGGGCGACAACCAACCCGCGTTCTTCGCGCACATCATCAGCGAGACAGGACGGTACCTGGCGCCGCAGGCGGGCATTCCCGTCGGGGACCCCATGGCGTATCTCATTGCGCCGCCGCTGGAGAGCGTGTTGGCGCTGGACCTGGCGTTGAAGGCCGCCAACGTGCGGCTGGCCAAGCACATCCCGCCGCCCAGCGAGACGAACTTCGGCGGTGCCTATCTCGTCGGCACGCTGGCCGAGGTGGAGGCCGCGGCGGCGGCGTTCGCGGAAGGCGTGCGCTCGGTGGCCAACGCTCCCATGGCGGGTGCGCGGAGGCCGGAGCGGCTGCGTCGCTGAGGAGCGTCCCATGGCCAAGAAGCAGAAGACGCTGGAGGAGCGGTTGATGGGCGCGGCCGTGCTCAAGGCCACGTTCGAGAACAAGCGCGAAGGCGACTCGCCCGGGTTCCAGCTGCTCTACCAGGGCGTGCTCGAGGACCTGGAGCTCACCGAGGCCGCCGTGGACGAGTTCCTGGCCACGCACCGCGACGAAGTCGAGGCTAAAATCCGTAAGCCGCAGTGAAGCGTGACACGTTCATGACGGTGCGTGGGCCAACCCTTGGGAAGTCACGCTTTCCAAAGGGTGTTCATGTCGTTGTCTCCCGCGCTGCTCGCCTCCCGTGAGCGGCAAGCTTCCCGTCGCAAGGGCCTCCTCCGCTACAACATCGACGTCATCCCGCTCCTGTGGGTGCAGGCCACGCTGTTGCTCTCGCTGGTGCCGTTCCTCGTCGAGCTGCCGCTGTGGGGCCAGGTGCTGCTGGCCATCCCGGTGTTCTTCCTGCGCAGCAGCTGTCCCTACCTGCAGCACAACCAGGGGCACCTGCCAGCGTTCTGGCGCCGCTGGCCCAACCACGTCTACGACCTGCAGCTCGCGCTGATGACCGGCTACGTGACATCGCTGTGGGAGCTGCAGCACGCGCGCGGGCATCACCGCCACTACCTCACGCCCGCGCTCGACCCGGCGTCGATCATCGACCCGCGCACCGGCAAGCCCATGCCGCGCTGGCGCTACTGCGTGGTGGGCAACCTCACCATCATCCGCGACGCCATCCGCATTGCGCGCCAGGAGCGGGCGCTGGGGCGCGGGAATCACCTGCCCAAGCTGGTGACGCATCTCGTGGTGGCCACGGTGTTGTGCGGCGCGCTGGCGATGGTGAACCCGTGGGCGTTCTTCTGGTTCATCCTCGTCCCCGACGTCATTGCCGGCTACACGGTGTGGATGGTCTCCTACGACCACCACCTCGACGTGAAGAGCACCTCCCACTACGACGGAAGCCACACCATCCTGGGCCGCGCCTTCAACCGCTTCACGTTCAACATCGGCCACCACGCCGCCCACCACGAGAAGCCCACGCTGCACTGGAGCCTGCTGCCCCGGCGCACCGCGCACATCCTTCACCTGCTGGACCCGGCCAGCGTGAAGGGCACGCTGGAGCCGGAGGTGGCCCACCTGGTGACGTCGGAGAAGGTGGCATCCGGCGGGGCACCGAGCGCGCTGTCCGGAGACGCCGAGCCGTTGGCGGCGTGACGCCTGGGCCGTGAGCGCTCGTCGGGCTTGACCGATCTCCCGTCCTGAATATCCTGCGCGCCGGTTGAGGCGCCCGTCGCGTGGGCGGTGGCGCGGACGCGTGGCAACGGCTAGGCATGGCAGCTGGAGCACAACGGATGCACGGGATGGCGGGTCTGCGACGAGGAATGGCGAGCCTGGGGTTGGCACTGCTGCTGACCGCCGGCGCCGTCCTTCCCGCACACGCGGGGGCCTACCCGTGGGTGCCGCTGGGGGATGACCTCAAGTTCATTCCCGACCCGCGCGTTGAGCTGCAGCTCCGCCTGTACATGATCCGCCAGGCTCGCGAGAGCATTGACGTGGTCATCTACGAGCAGGGTGACGACGAGGCCGTGGGCCTCCCCGTGCTCAGCGCGCTGCGTGAGGCGGCGGACCGCGGCGTCAAGGTGCGCATCATCACCCACTGGTTCTTCCAGTACCTGACGCACCCGTTCAATGAGTCGCCCAGCTACACCACCAACCCGCCCACCGCGGTGCCCATCGAGTACGTGGTGTTCGGGTCACCCATTGCGGTGGCGCGCAGCGGTTGGCACCCCAGCGACGGCATCCACGGCAAGATCATGATCGTGGACCGCCACTGGGCGTTGACGACGGGGCGCGGGCACGCGGAGGGCTCGCTGGGGTGGATTGACAGCGCGTTCGCCATGAAGGGCGCGTTGGTGGACCAGTCGCAGACGGCGTTCGAGGAGCTGCTGGCGGCCGCCAAGGCGGGCGGAGAGATCCACACGCCCACGTTCCGAAGGAGCGAGCGCACGCCGCGCCAGGTCACGCAGTGGCTCCCCAACGAGAAGGCCCGCTTGGACGAGAAGGGCAAGGAGGAGCTGGCCGGGCTCATCATCTGGCTGCACCAGCCGCCGCCGCAGACGTTGACCACGGAGGCGGGACGTCGGGGACGGCTGTTGCACTACGACTTCGTCCGGCAGATGGCGCAGCTGGCCCCCGGCGCCGCCGACAAGCCGTGGATCTTCGAGAAGCGCCTGCGTCAACTCAAGGACCCGGTCATCGACGCTGCGGTGGCGCGTCTGTCCACCGCCGGAGCGGGCAGCGAGGTCCGTTTCACGTCGATGTACGCCATCCTGCATCCGCGCTTGAAGCAGGCGGTGATCGAGGCGCGCGAGCGTGGCGCCAAGGTGAGCATGCTGACCAACGGGGAGCTGGTGGCGCCGCCCATCACCACCATGGCGTACCTGGCCAGCATCAATGACATCGCGGACCTGACCAAGCACGGCATGCAGGTGCACAAGTTCCGCAGGACCAGCCCGTGGTGGTTCATGCACCTGAAGCTGATGATCGTGGACAACACGGTGTTCTTCGGGTCGCACAACCTGAACGTGCCGTCGTCGGCGGCCAACGACGAGATGCACTACGAGATCGAGGACCCCAAGCTGGCGGCGGAGTGTCGGGCGTTCTTTGACTACGCGGTGGCCAAGAGCACGGAGCTGGTGGACCCCGCCAGCGCGGAGGCGGCGCGCCCATGGGGCAGCGTGGCGCGCACCATCCTGGACCCGGTGTTGGGCTTCTACTGATGCCATCGCACAACGGTTCATCACCACGACGGAGAAGCGGCCAGCATGTAGGGGCTGCCCGTTGCCGGTAACGCGTGAACGGTGAAGGTGGCCGGCAATGGTCAGCCCCGGGCCACGCTGTCATGGCGACGGCAAACCGGTCCGCGACGACCGACCTGTTCATCGCGACGACACAGCGGCCAGCAATGTAGGGGCTGCCCGTTGCCGGTAACGCGTGAATGGTGAAGGTGGCCGGCAATGGTCAGCCCCGGGGCTGCGCCGTCATGACGACGGAAAACGGCACGCGATGCGACCGGACCGACCGATTCAGCGCGCTGGAGAACCGGCCTGCAATGTAGGGGCTGCCCGTTGCCGGTACCGCGTGAACGGTGAAGTGGCCGGCAGCGGTCAGCCCCGGGCCCAGCGATTCATGATGACGGAAACTGGCTGCATGCTGCGGCTTCCGAGCTGCATCATCGACGACACTTGGGGCCCTCGTTTGGGTCGCTCGATCCGACTGACGAACCGCTGCCACCGCACAACGTTCTTCACCGGTCGACGCAGCTCGCCCAAGTCCCATATTGCGGGCCGGTTTCCGGCGTCATGAGCCGCTGGGCCGATGTTGCAGACCAATTCCCGTCGTCACGAACCGCTGGGCCCGGGGCTGACCATTGCCGGCCACCTTCACCGTTCACGCGGTGCCGGCAACGGGCAGCCCCTACATTGCAGGCCGGTTCTCCAACGCGCTGAATCGGTCGGTCCGGTCGCATCGCGTGCCGTTTTCCGTCGTCATGACAGCGCGGCTCGGGGCTGACCATTGCCGGCCACCTTCACCGTTCACGCGTTACCGGCAACGGGCAGCCCCTACATTGCTGGCCGCTGTCTCGTCGCGCTGAATGGGCGCTCCGTGGCGGCGGTGGACAGGTTTTCCGTCGTCATCGAGGACTACTTCGCGAGCTGCTTGAGCGTGTGCTCGATGCTCTGCACGGTGTACGTGTCCGGTCCGTACCGGCCGATGATCACCGGGTTGGGCTGGTCATCCTTCAGCAGGAACGGGCCCTTGTTGCCAACGGACAACATGTAGTGCCCCTCCGGTTTGGTCACCGTGATCTCGCCGCTGGCGTTGCCCTTGATGACGCGGGTGATCTTCAGCTTCACCACCTGCTTCGGCGTCTTGCCGGGCACGCTGGTGGCGCCGGGCTTGGCCTTGGGTTGCGGTGGGAACGCGTCGGTGGAGATCACCTCGCTGACCTGGGCCTCCACGATGAGGGTGGCCTGGGGCAGCAGTTCCTGGATGGGTTCGGGAGGGATGGCCATGGGGACTCCAAGCGTGACGACGGAAAAGACAGGCGGAGAAGCACGCGCGGCCAGCGCACCCACCATCAGTGCACCGGCCGCGAGTGTGAAGCGATTCAGCATGGTGCTCAGCGCACGGTGTAGATGCTCTGGTAGAGCTTCTGGAAGTCCGCGAGCTTCAGGCTGAAGATGCCGTCGTTCCTTCCGTCGCCGGGGAACGGCTCGCTCTCACCCCACGGGTTGCGCAGCTTGACGTAGCGCTCGCCGTTCTTCTCCTCGTAGCCCAGCACGCTGTAGCTGTGGTTCGCATACACGCCCGTGTTGGTGTACCGCGAGCTCTCCGACTCACCATGCGTGCCGGCGCTCACCGGCATCCCCTTGTCGATGCTGGTCTTGATCTTGTTCCAGATCTTGTCCGCGCTCTGGTAGCCCAGGCCGTACATGTCGTCGGAGTGACGGCCCAGCACCGCCTCGAACACCTCCGAGGAGACGCCGCCGTTGCCAATGGTGTCGTAGCTGCCCTGCCACTGCGCGTAGGCCTTCTCGAAGATGGGCCACCACATCTCCATGCCGCGCTCGCTCGTGTCGCCGGCGGAGGAGCCGTAGAGCGGGCCGCCCCAGGAGCGCGCGTACAGGTCGCCGTCGACGGTCACCTGCTTGTCCTTGAAGCCGCCGCTGCGCCAGTCCTGCTCCTTGAAGGTCACCGTGTACGTGCCGTTGCCGTTGTCCTTGATGATGGACTGCAGGACCTCGGGATGGCTGCGCGCCAGGGCCGCCACCGCGCTGGGCAGGTAGCAGTCGCCAATCTGGCCCTGCTTGACGTCCTCCGGCTTGGCGCCGTCCTTGAACAGCGGACCGGTGAAGCGCTTGGTCTGGAAGCGCGGCGTGCCGTCGGCGTTCAGCTCATCCTTGTGCAGCTTGGGGTCGGGGAGGTCCACGCCGCCGGTGCCACCACCCGCGCCCGGCACGGTCACCTTGCCCACTTCCTGGCTGAAGTCCGTGTTGTTGCGCCCGTCGGAGGCGCGGATGGAGAAGTTGTCGCCGGCCTTGCCGTTGACCTTGAGGCCCGCGGGGAAGGTGCCCTCCTCGTTGAGGGTGACCACCGTCTTCTCCCCGGTGCGCTCGTTGACGAACTGGATCTTGGCGCCGGGCTCGCTGATCTGGCGGCTGGCGTTGATGTTCACCACGTCCACCTTGCCAGTGGCGGCGTCGGCGGTCAGACCAAAGCGGAACAGCGCCACTTCCGCGTTGCGCGTATCCACGCCCATGCCGGTGGCACGCAGCGTGACCCAGTTGCCCACGTTGCCACTGGCGTCGCGGGCGCGCATGCGGATGATGTCGCCCTCCTTCATGTCCATGGTGCCGGAGAACTTCCCGTCGGCGCCCGCGGTGGCCAGCGCGAAGGTGTCGTCGGTGTGGAGGCGCTTGTTCGGCGTGGTGGAGAGGTTGATGACCTCAATCTGCGAGCCCGCCTTGGCCACGCCGGAAAGCACGCCGCCTGCCTGGTTGCCGGTGATGCGCAGGCTGCCGTCGGAGGGACCCACCTCCTGGCGACCCAGCACCTGCTCCAGGAAGCGCTTGACCTCGTCGGCCATGGGCACGCTGCCGCCGTCCAGGATGGCCTCCAGGTCCTTCTTCTCGTTGGCGCTCATCCCCGCCTTGACCAGCTCCACCTGCTCCTCACGGGTGATGCCCGCGCGGTTCAGCTTGCCCTCCATGGTGGACGCGCTGCCCTTCCAGCTGTCCGCCACGGTGGCCAGCAGCTTCACCATGTTGCTGGTGTCGATCTTCACGTTGGGGTCCAGACGACGCTGGGCCTCCAGGGCGGAGTAGACGTTCGAGAGCTGCCGGTCGCGAATGGTGGGCATGAACTGTCTCCGAAGGGATCTGGTGCCAGAAGGGTGTGGAGGACACCTACATCGGCAGGGAGGGGACAAAAGTTGCGTCCCGAAGCCCGGGAAGTAGCCCAGCCGCAGCGGAAACGCGAGGGAGCTGACGACGGGGAACGGATCCGGACCCGCGGAAACTTCAGGCGGGGACGCGCTCGTTGGAGGGCGGGACGGTGGAGCGGTTGCCGGGGGTGGGGGAGCCCGCGGGGGCGCCGCCGCTGCTGGAGGCGGTGGGCGGCGTGGAGCCCAGGCGGAAGCGGCTGACCACGTGCTCCAGCTCGAGCGAGAGGTTGCTCATCTCCAGCGCGCTGGAGGCCATCTCCTCCATGCTCTTGGACTGGTCGGCGGTGACGCGGCTGACCTCCACGGTGGCCTGCATGTTCTGCTTGGCCACGTCCTGGATGTTGTTGATGGCCTTCACCATCTCCAAAGAGCCGGCCAGCTGACCCTGGCTGGTGCGGGCAATCTGCTCCGCCTTCTCCGCGCCGCGCAGGGCGGACTCCACAATGCCCTCCAGGCTGTGGATGATGGACGCCAGGTCCTCGCGGGAGGCGTTCAGCTCGCGGGTACCGTCGCGCATACCGATCACGGCGCTCTCACTGTCCTTGGCAATGTCGCTGACCAGCACGGTGATCTGCTCGGCGCTCTTGCCGGAGGACTCCGCAAGCTTGCGCACCTCGTCGGCAACCACCGCAAAGCCGCGACCGTACTCACCGGCGCGCGCGGCCTCGATGGTGGCGTTGAGCGCAAGCAGGTTGGTCTGCTGGCTGATCTTGGTGATCACCTCGACGATCTTGCCGATGGCCTGGCTCTTCTCGCCGAAGGCGAACACGCGCTTGGATGCCTGCTCCACGCGGCGGAACACCTCCTGCAGCTTGTCGACAGCGAGGTTGGCCACCTCGGTACCGGTTCTTGCGGCGGTGTGCGTCTCCGCGGCGGCGCGCGCGGCGTCCTGGGCGGCCTGGGCAGTGCGCTCGATGCCGGCGGACAGCTCGTTGATGAGGCGGTTGGCTTTGTTGACCAGCTCGTTCTGCAGCTCGGCGCCACGACGGATGACGGCAATGGACTTGGACACGCCTTCCGCGGAGGTGTTGACGTTCTCGGCGGCCTTGGAGAGGCGGGTGGCGTTCTCGGCCACGTTGCGCGCGGTCTTCTGCAGGTGGCTCACCAGCTCACGCAGGTTCTGGAGCATGGTGTTGATGCTCTCGGCCACCTGGTCCACCTCATCGGGGTACCTGCTGGGCTGGTCAAAGCGCACCAGCGTGGAGAGGTCGCCCTGGGTGATGTGGCTGGCGGTGGAGGCCAGGTTCTGCATGTTCTTGCTGAGCATGCTGACGTACGACCAGGTGAAGAGCCCACTGACGATGACCAGCGGCACCACGAAGGCGACCACCCGCAGCCCGCCGGTGTCGAAGAGGAAGTCGGACACCGTGAACAGGAACAGGGACAGCGACACGGTGACGGCCTGCAGGAAGGCAATCTTGAATGCAAGGCGGGTCTTCATCGGTGGGTCCACTCCCGGGCCGGCGACGCTAGCACGGTCACCCCGGCGCGCTGCACAAACCCACCGGCCTCACCGCGGAGCACGGTGGCGTGCTAAGAGCGGCGCCGTCCCACATCCCGTCGGGGAGCCATGACCGTTCAGCTCAAGCCACAACCCGGCCGGCAGGGCCTTTGCGCGCTCCTGGTCATGATGGCGCTGGGCTGTCAGGCCCCGGACCAGTGGACCGGGCGCAGCCGCCTGGCCAGCGAGGTGGACGGGCAGCACGTGGAGTACCGCGAGTACCGCGACCCGCAGGCCCCCGACGGGCCCACCGTGCTCTACGCGCTGCGACCCAACGCCAACACCGACGTGGCCTACCTCAAGGTGCTGAGCGACCGCAGCGAGTACGCGCGTGACGACGGGCGGAACCCGGATCGTCGCGCCGCCGACGGGGAGTACCTGGGCCGCTACGACATCCGGAAGCACCGCAACAACCCCGACTGGATCCGGAAGACCCGCCCCGCCGAGGTGGGCGAGGTGGCCAAGACCCTTCCCTCCGACGAGGAAGCGCGCGGGGAGTACAGCCATCGTCGCTTCATGGCGGGTGGGCCCAGCGGCGCCTTCGACAACGCCGCGGTGTGTCCGCCGCACATGTTCCAGACGGGCATCAAGTACCGGAAGGACCGACCGGGGCGGTCCATTGCGCAGCTGGCGCCGTTGTGTCGGACGGAGCCGGGGTTGCCCGAGGCCTCCGCGCAGGGCTCACCGTGGGGCGAGGACAACAAGAGCGCGTGGGAGATGGTGCAGTGTCCTCCCGGCGAAGCGCTGCTTGCCGACGGGGAAGCCACGCTGGGGCCGTGGGCTGCGTACACCGTGCTCATCGGGCTCAAGTTCAAATGCGGCTCGTTCACCGACGCGGCGCGACCGGTGACACGCGTGCTGGAGGCTGGTTTCCCCTCGGAGCAGGGGCAACGGTTCCGCTGCGCGGAGACGGAGACCACCACGCCCACGCCGTTTGCGCGCGGGATGCGGATCATCGCCGGCATGCGGGTCGACGCCATTGGCTACCTCTGCGACGTCCCGCGCGAACAGGTCACGCCGCGCGCCAGCACCATGCGTTACGAGAGTCGGCCGAGCATGAGCTGGACGCTCTCCCTCCCGGTGCATGGTGACGACGTGCCGGTGGAGGTGAAGAGCCTCTCGCGCGCGGCGGCGGTGGAGGGTGGGGTGCTGGTGCTTCCCTCGGTGGTGGCGGATCTGGAGCTGCGCGCCACGGGAGGACAGCCGCTCACGGTGCGCGCGGTGGCCGACGGGTGCGTGGTGCGCGCGACGGAGGACGAGGTGGTCCTGCTGCATCACCCGACGGGGAGCGCGTGTACGCCGGGCGTGGATGCGGTGTTCACGCGTTACCGCGGAGCGAAGGGCTGGCGCGTGCAGAAGGGTGCGACGGTGCGCGCGGGCGAGACGCTGGCGGAGCTGAAGGAGGGGGCGCTCTCGCTCGCGGTGGCGCCGGCTCATTGGCTGGGTGAGGGCGTGACGGGGGAGCAGGGGCTGCCGGAGCACGTGGCGTTGGCGGCGAACGTACCGGGGAACGTGGTCTCGTTCACGTTGCCCGTGAGCCAGCCGGATGGCGGCGCGGCCGGGGAATGACTAGGATCAAGCCATGCCCGAGCTGAGCATTGGCGAGTTGGACGAAGGACTCCTTGAGGCGCTGCGCGCACGGGCCATGCGCAACCATCGGAGCGTCCAGAGCGAGGTCAAGCACATCCTGGAGCAGGAGCTCGCGCGGGAGACGAAGCCCCGGCCACCCCTAAAGCTACACACGGTGAGCATCCAAGGTGGTCCACCGGTTTACAGCCGCGACGTGATCGACCCCGAACCAAGGCTCCGCACCGTCAACGTTGGCGGGCCGATCATCACGCGCGCCCACATCTATGGCGACGAGGACTGAGTTCCTCTGCCCGCGATGAGGCAAACCTGGCAAGGAACAGCGCGAACGACCCGTGCAGGCGCCAGGCCTTCGTGATAACGCGCCACGCCCAGGAAGAACTGCGGGAGCGCAACCGTGAAGATCCTCGTGACGGGTGGTGCGGGTTTCATCGGCTCGCGGATGGTGGGCCGGCTGTTGGATGCGGGCGACGAAGTCCACGTCGTCGACGATTTCTCCCTGGGACGTCGGGTGAACCTGGCGCAGCACGCTGGCAACAAGCGGCTCACCGTCACGGAGATGGACATTCTCACGCCCGCCTTCGCCGAGCTGGTGGTCACGCTCAAGCCCCAGCGCGTCTTCCACATGGCCGCCAACAGCGACATCCAGGCCGGCACCAAGGACACGCGCACCGACCTGCACAAGACCTTCCTCACCACCTTCCACGTGCTGGATGCGATGCGTCGCGCGGAGTCCAAGGAGGTGGTCTTCGCCTCCACCAGCGCCATCTACGGTGAGGCCGACGGACAACTGCGCGAGGAGCACGGGCCGCTGCAGCCCATCTCGCTGTACGGCGCCTCCAAGCTCGCCAGCGAGGCGTACCTCAGCGCGTATAGCCACCTGTTCAACATGCGCGCGTGGGTGTTCCGCTTCCCCAACGTGGTGGGTCCCAACCTCACGCACGGGGCGGTCTATGACTTCGTGCGGCGCCTGCACCGCGACAAGAAGAAGCTTTCCGTCCTGGGGAACGGCACCCAGCTCAAGCCGTACCTCCACGTCGACGACCTGCTCGACGCCATCTTCACCGGCGTGTCCCATCCCGCCAATCCGCTGGCCGTCTACAACGTGGCCGGAGAGGGCGCGACCACGGTGCGCGAGATTGCAGAGATGGTGCGCGCCACGCTCGGGTTCCAGGACGCCGTCATCGAGTACGGGAGCGGGGACCGCGGTTGGCCGGGTGACGTTCCTAAGTTCGCCTATGATACGAGCCGCATCCGCGCTTTGGGCTGGAAGCCGCGCATGAACAGCAACCAGGCCGTGCAGGCCGCCGTCACCGCCGAGGTGGAAGCATGCAGGCGGTCATCCTAGCCGGCGGGAAGGGCACGCGGCTTAGCCAGGACGCCGAAGCGCCGCCGAAGCCCCTGGTCAAGATCTGCGGCGTGCCGCTGCTGGATCACATCCTGGGCTGGCTTGCGCCCCAGGGCGTCGACGACGTGGTGCTGCTCACCGCGTACCGCGCCGCCTACGTGGAAGAAGTGATGGGCCACGGGGAACGCCATGGCGTGCGCATCCGCTACTCCGTGGAGACCTCCCCGCTGGGCACCGCGGGCGCGGTGAAGGCGGCCGAGCACCTGCTCAAGGACCGCTTCCTCGTCGTGTACGGGGACGTGCTCGCGGATGTGGACATCGGGTTGTTCTGGCAGGCGCACCTCGCGGGGGAAGGACTGGCCACGCTGCTGGTGCATCCCAATGACCATCCCATGGACAGCGACCGCGTCGTCACCAACCGGCACGGCGTCATTGAGCGGATGGTGCGCAAGGAGGACCACGCGGGTCCCGAGGCCGGCGCGCTGTGCAATGCCGCGCTGTACGTGCTGGAGAAGCGCCTGCTCGCGGAGATTCCCGCCGACGGAAAGCCGCGGGACTTCGCGCGTGACGTGTTCCCCGCGTTGGTGTCGTCGGGAAAGCGGCTGCTGGCGTACCGGTCCGCGGAATACCTCAAGGACATGGGCACGCTGACGCGCCTGCAGAAGGTGGAGGGAGACCTGCGCTCGGGCGTGCCAGCGAGCATGCGTCGGTCCACGCCGCGGCCCGCCGTGCTCATGGACCGCGATGGCGTGCTCATCCAGGAGGAGCCGTTCCTCACGCGGAAGGACAAGCTCGTCGTCATGCCGGGCGTGGTCGAGGCCATCACGCGGCTCAACAAGGCGCGCGTGCTCTCCGTCTGCTGCACCAACCAGCCCGTGGTGGCGCGCGGTGACATCACCGAGGACGGACTGCACGAGCTGCACCGCTACATGGAGGGTAAGCTCGGCGAAGGTGGCGCGTGGCTCGACGACATCTTCACCTGTCCGCACCACCCGGACCGCGGTTACCCGCAGGAGCGCGTGGAGCTGAAGGTCCCGTGCAACTGTCGCAAACCGCAGCCGGGGCTCATCTTCCAGGCGGAAGCCGCCCTCGGCGTCGACCGCAGGGCAAGCATCTTCGTCGGTGACCGCACCACCGACATGCTGGCGGCGCGCGCGGCGGGAGTGCTGCCCGTGGGCGTGATGACCGGCGTGGCGTGCAAGGACGGGAAGCATCCCCTGGCGCCGGAGATTCCACTGCTGCAGGACCTGGCGCAGGCGGTGGGCCTGATGCTGGACACCGCGCCGAGCTGGGACCCGTTCCTCGAGGAGGCACGGAGTGCGCGCGTGGTGCTCATTGGTGGCGGCTCACGCAGCGGGAAGACCGTGGCGGCCAACGCGCTTCGGCTCCGACTGCAGACGCTGGGCATCCCCGTGCTGCACGTGAGCCTGGACCGCTACATCCAGCCCGCGTCGACGAGGAAGGTAGACAGCACGCTCAGGGAACGCATCCGTTTCGAGGACACGCGTGAGGCCGTGGCGCGACTTGCGACGTGCGAGCCGGTGCTGATGCCGGGATACAACCCCGTCACGCGCGAGCGCGCCGCCAGCGCCGTGGTGCAGTGGAGCGGCAAGGGCGTCCTCGTCGTGGATGGCCTCTTGGCGCACGCGTTGGATGTGCCGGGCGCGCTCAAGGTGGTGATGCGCGCGGATGCGGAGGCGCTGCGGGAGAGGCGGCGGGCGTTCTACGTGTGGAAGGGACTCGCTCCGTCGGAGATCGACGCGGCGGTGGATGGTCGCGCCGAGGAGCATGACACCGTGGCAAGCACCTTGGGATTGGCCACGCTTCACCTGGCTTTGGATGGCCAGCTCAGGATCCAGGGGGTTGCATGATCATCACCCGCACTCCGTTCCGCGTCAGCTTCTTCGGAGGCGGAAGCGACCTCGCCGCGTTCTACCGCAAGAGCCCGGGAGCCGTGCTGTCGACGTCCATCGACAAGTACATGTACCTCTCCGCGCATCCCTATTTCGACACGAAGTCCATCCACATCAAGTACTCCCACTCCGAGCTGGCCAAGTCCGTCGAGGAGATCCGGCATCCCATCGTCAAGCGAGTGCTGGAGCGCATGGGTATCAACGGTGGCGTCGAGATCACCAGCACGGCGGATGTGCCGGCGGGGACCGGGTTGGGTTCCTCCAGCGCGTTCACGGTGGGGCTGCTCAACCTGATGAGCGGGTACCTCGGCAAGCACGCCACCGTGGAGTACCTGGCCCGGACCGCGTCGGAGATCGAGATCGAGGACCTGGGCGCGCCCATTGGGAAGCAGGACCAGTATGCCAGCGCGTACGGCGGCCTGAACTTCATCCGCTTCTTCCCCGACGACACCGTCGACGTGGCGCCGCTGGTCATCACCCAGGCCACGCGCGCCGCGCTGCAGGCGAGCCTGCTCATGTTCTACACAGGCGAGCAGCGCAGCGCTTCGCAGGTGCTTAGTGAGCAGAAGAAGGCGCTCATGACGGACGCCGAGAAGTTCAAGACCGTCCAGCGCATGGTGGAGATGGCCCACGAGGCCAAGGGGCTCCTCGAGGCGGACAACGTGGCGGCGTTCGGGAAGCTGCTGCACCAGGCGTGGGAGCTCAAGCGCAGCATCTCCAGCGGCATCAGCAACCCCCACATCGACGAGATGTACCGCAAGGCCATGGAGGCGGGCGCGTGGGGCGGGAAGCTGCTGGGGGCGGGCGGCGGCGGGTTCCTCCTCGTGGCGGCGGCGCCCGAGGTTCAGCCGGCCATCCGTGAGGCGCTCAATGCGCAGCAGGAGTTGCCGCTGAGGCTGGATCGCGGTGGCGCGAAGGTGGTCTATATGTCCGAGGACATGTGACACCACCTGCGTGTCAACGTCACGTCAATCCCGGCAACACAGCACGCCGCCGGCCTCGGGCCCTGGTTTCACGATGATGAGGGACTCGCGGTCCTCGGGAGTCGGTTCGCCAGCCTGGCCGCTGCACTGCCATGGCCACACGAGACCAGAGCAGAGGTCGTCGCAGGAGCGGTTGAGCACCCCACACTGGGTTGGCGTGGGTTGCGCACCCAGGGTGCCGCAGCCGAAGACGTCGTTCGTCGTCACGGCGGTGTCCGCACAACCGCGCCGACAGTCATCAGGTCGACTACAGGTCGAGTCTGTACCCATGGCGCAGTTGCCACACCCGGTGCCGCTTTGCCTGGTCGCGTAGAAGACCGCGCCTTCGGCGTCCGTCGCGCCACGGCAGGCGCTGCCGATGATCTGGGCGACTTCGTTCTCGCTGCGACACACGTGCCACCCTTCGGCGCAGAGGTCACCCGCGCTGCATCCCTCCCCGTCGGGGCGGGTCCCATCATCGCCTGCCTCGCGGCCGCAGGTGGGGGCTGCCTCGTCGTGGATCCCCGGGACCTGGAAGCCGCCGCCACAACCCGCAATACGCGGATAGAAACTGATGCTTCGAAACATCTCGCGCTCGCCGTCTGCGCATCCTTGGGGGCCCACCTCCGAAGAGGAGGTGCCTCCTGAAGACGAAGACGAAGACGAAGATGTCGAGGTGTAAGACGTCGAAACCGACGCGGACGACGACGAAGACGACGCTCCACCGGAGCTGCTCGTGTTGGTGCTGGAGGATGGCGATTCCCGCCGGCGGACATTGCTTCCCTCGGATTCACCAATCGGGAGAGGATGTCCGACGGGGCAAGATGGCAGGAGCGTCAGGGCCGCGGATACCATGGCGAAGTGAAACGTCGTGTTCATTTCGGCCCTCCCGGTGAGTCGCGACACTATCGGGGGGCTCATGGGCGAGCAAACCTGTGCAGCCCATACGTCCGGGCGCTTCATCCCTTCGCCCTTGTGCGGAAAGGTTCGAGACAACACGAAGGCCACACGACATGGACTGTCCCTTCGCGGCCAGGGGCAGAGGGGCCGCGGTAGCTCGACCCCGGAGCGCTCCGGGGTGCGGGCCGACACCATGTGATGGGAACCCCTCCGTGCTCGAGCTGGACGCAGAGCAGGCCGTTCGGTTTCTGCCAGGCTTGATGGCGTCACCTGGGATGCGGGAGGGGTCGCCCCGCTGCGGGTGGTGTGCTAGGCGGGCGGCCCCGCATGGAGGTCCCCATGGTTGCGAATCTGCTCAAGCAGGCCATCTTCTCGGTGCACCGCTCCCAGGTCTATGAGCCGCGAAACCAGCGCGTGGCCCAGGGATTGGCCCGCCAGATCGGCCAGGCGCAATCCATTCTCGACGTGGGCTGCGGTGACGGCTCCACCGCCCGCATGCTGGGAGAGCTGGTGGGCGCCACCGACGTGCGCGGCGTGGAAATCCAGATCCGCCCCGACCAGTTCATCCCCATCACCCCGTTCGACGGCGAGAACCTGCCCTTCCCCGACAAGACCTTTGACGCCGTCACCATCTCCGACGTGCTCCACCACGCCGGCAACCCCGGCCGCCTGCTGGGCGAGTGCGTGCGCGTGGCGCGTCGCTGCGTGGTGGTGAAGGACCACTTCGCCTTTGGCCCGGTGAGCGAGAAGCTGCTGCTGGTGCTGGACATGGCCGGCAACGCGTCGGCCTCGGTGCACGTGCGCGGGACGTACTTCACGCCCAGCCAGTGGACGCAGATGGTGGACCAGGCGCGCGCACGCATTGCCGCCCTGGAGTGGCCCTTCAAGATCCACCACCTGCCCTGGTCCATCCTGGCGCCGTCCGAGCTGCAGTTCGTGGCGCGCCTGGAGCCGCTCGATCCGGTGCCGCCCGTCTCCGGCGCCAACGCTTGAAATGCTCGTGGGCGTGTGGGATGGCTGCGCGCCTCCAGTGAACCCTAGGACCCGGGGGAACTCCCGATGTTTGAAGGCCTTTCCGTCTCCGTGATCATCCCCACCTGGAACGAAGCCAAGGGGATTGCCTACACCCTGCGCACCGTGCCCTCGCTGGTGGATGAGGTGGTGGTGGTGGACGCGTTGTCGTCGGATGGCACCGCGGACATTGCCCGCGCCAACGGCGCCCGCGTCATCACCGAGACGCGTCGCGGCTACGGCAGGGCCTTCAAGACCGGCTTCAACGCCGCCAAGGGGGACATCCTGGTCAGCGCGGATGGCGACGGGACCTACCCGCTGGGCGCGCTCCCCGACATCCTCACGTACATGCTGCAGAAGGACATGCTGTTCGTGTCCTGCTCCCGCTTCCCGCTGGAGGACAGCGGCAGCATGCGCCCCCGGAACAAGTTCGGGAACAAGGTCATCAGCCTGGCCGCCAGCGCGCTGTGGATGCGCGACATCGAGGACGTGCTCAGCGGCATGTGGGCCATGCGTCGGGAGGCGTGGGTGCAGCTGGACCTGGTCAGCGACAGCTGGAACTTCTCCGAGGAGATCAAGCTGCGCGCCATGGAGGCGCTGGGCCCGCGCTACTGCGAGTACCACATCCGCTACGCCGAGCGTCTGGGCGAGACCAAGCTGGCGCCGTGGCGCGTGGGCGTGGAGAACCTGACCTGGCTGGCGCTGATGAAGCTGGGCGTGGAGCGGCAGTTCAAGGCCATGCTCCGTCCCAAGCCCAAGCGCTTTGCCGGCGCGGACACCGCGGCGGCGGTGCGTGACGTCCACGCTCCCACGTCGCCGCAGAGCCCCGTGCAGACCCCCGTGCCCAAGCGCGACCCGGTGCAGTGATGAGCAGCATGCAGCAGGCCTTCCTGGAATTCGCCAAGAACTACCAGGAGCGTTTCATCGCCATGGTCCGTTCCTGGGACGTGGAGTCCATGGCGAAGATCACCCAGGTGCTCGCCGACGCACGGGCGCGCGGCAACCAGGTGCTGGTGGCGGGGAACGGTGGCAGCGCGGCCATTGCCAACCACCTGGAGTGCGACGCCACCAAGGGCACCTGCGTGGCCGGCCACCCGGTGCTGATGAGCCGCAGCCTCTCGGCCAACGGCTCCATGGTCACCGCGCTGGGCAATGACATCGGCTTTGACAGCGTGTTCGAGAAGCAGGTGGACTACTACGCGCGCCCCGGCGACGTGGTGCTGCTCATCAGCTCCAGCGGCAACAGCCCCAACGTGGTGAATGCGTGCAAGAAGGCCAAGGCGCGCGGGCTGACCACGGTGGCGTTCGTGGGCTTCAAGGGTGGCGCGCTCAAGGAGCTGGCCGACCACGTGCTGCACATCCCCATCGAGAACTACGGCATTGCCGAGGACATGCACCAGGCCACCATGCACCTCATCACGCAGTTCCTCGCCATGACCTGGTCGGAGGAGGCGCGGAACCACCCGCGTTGACGCCATCCCGACGGAAGAGCCACCCACGAGTCACGCCATGCAACCGCAGGTGATTCCCTCCGCGCCGGCGCGCCGGCACCGCCTGGAATTGGCGGGCTTCCTGACGCTGGTGGCGTTCACCTACCTGACCATCACCGCGGGGCTCTCGGCGTGGAACATGTGGTCGCGCATGTCAGTGGTGTTCTCCGTGGTGGAGCACGGCACGCTCACCGTCGACGAGATTGCCAAGCGCAACGTGACCGGTGACCTGGCGGTCTACAACGGGCATCACTACTCCAACAAAGCGCCCGGCCCGGCGTTCATGGCCATTCCGTTCTACTGGCTGCAGTACCGCATCACGCGCGCGCTGGGCTGGAACCCGGATTCCGGCATGAGCCGCGACACCGCGGAGTACATCTCCAACGCGGTGGCCTCCATCATTCCCACGCTGTTTGCCATTGCGCTGCTGTGGCGCCTGCTGCAGCGACGTTACGGGCTGACGCCGGGCTGGTCGTTCGCGGTGTGTGGCGCGTGGGCCTTCGGCAGCCTGGCGTTTCCGTATTCGGTGATGTTCTTTGGTCACCAGACCGCGGCGGCGTTCTTCACCATTGGCATGTGCCTCAGCGCACTGGAGCTGGAGGACAACCCCACGCGCCCGCGCACCAGCCGGCTGTACCTGGCGGGCGTGGCCATGGGCGTGGCGGTGAGCGCGGACTTCTTCATCGCCGTGGCGGTGCTGCTGTGGACGTTGTGGCTGATGTGGCGCACGCGGCTGAGCCTGCGGGTGCTGGGCATCTGGGCGCTGGCCGGCGCGGGCCCGGCGGCGCTGCTCCTGCTCTACAACTGGGCCTGCTTCGACAGCATCTTCATCCACCCCTACAGCAAGAAGGTGCTGGCGCCGGTGCTGGCCGCGGTGCCGGCGTGGGAGCTCCCCAGCCTGCAGCGCCTGGTGGACCTCACCGTGCAGCCCTTCCGCGGGATCCTCTACGCCACGCCGGTGTTTGCGTTGGTGCTCCTGGGCCTGGAGAATCTGCGCAAGGAACGGCAGGTGCGCTCCGACCTCATCACCGCGGCGCTGGGCGTGGTGACCTACCTGGCCATCACCAGCGCCTCGCCGTGGGCGGAAGGTGGCTATTGCATTGGCCCGCGCTACCTCACCAACGCGCTTCCCTTCGCGGTGCTGCTGTTGGTGCCGGCGGTGCGGGTGGCGCCGGGCGTTTTCAGCGCGCTGGGTCTGCTCTCCGCGGTGCTGATGCTGGCGGCGTGCCTCAGCAACTCGCTGGCCGCCGACAACATCCCCGACCCGTTCCGCAAGGTGGTCTTCCCCACGCTGCTGGGCAACGGCCCAGGACCCATGCGCAACGCGTTCACCTTCTTCTTCGGCTGGGAGCGGCTCACGGCGTTCTTCTGCTACCTGGGCCTGTGGGGCGCGGGCGCGGTGTGGCTGTGGTGGCGGCTGCACCCGGCGCGTCAGGCGTTGGTGATGCCGGAGATTCCGCGCGTGGTGCTGCCGCTGACGTCGGCGGAGCCGGTGGTGGCGTCGGAAGCGCCCGTGGTGGCGCCGCCCGCACAGGATGGCTCGCCGGAGCCGCTTCCCGCCAACGCGCAGGATGTGACCAGCACGCAGGTGTGAAGGGGGACCACCATGGACGTGTCCATCCAGCCTTCTGCTCCCGCAGCACAACCCGCACCGGCGGAGATGGCGTGGTCGTGGGAGGACCTGATGCGTGAGGCGCAGGGCACGCTCTCCGCCGCGGCCCTCCTGGGACTCCACCCGCGAAGCGCCCTCCATCCCGCCTCTGGCGTGGCGGAAGCGCTGCTGCTGGTGCACGCCGGCACCCGAACCGCGGCGCGCGCGCGACTGGCGTGGCATGGCCGGGTGACGTCGTCGGGTGTGGGGATGGAGCAGCTGCTGGCGGAGCTGGAGCAGCATTTCCCGGACGCCCCGGGCGACCTGCGCGCGGTCCGTGCCGCCCTGCAGCACCCCGCCCCCACCGACGAGGAACGCGCGGCGCAGCTCGCCCTGCTGCACGCTTTCGCAACCTCCATGCTGGCGCCCTTGCAGCAGACGTTGTTGCGCCCGCGCGGCCTGAGGCTCCGACGGAGACTGCGCTGGCTGGCGGCGATCTCCGTCGTGGTGACGGTGGCCATCTCGCAGGCGCCGCGCGTGGGTCGGGGGCCCAACCTGGCGCGGGGCCGGCCAGTGACCACCAGCAGCGAGTTCCCGCCGCACCCGGGTCGCGCGGGGGTGGTGGACGGTGTTCTCGACGTCATGGGCTTCTGCACCAACAACGAGGACCGGCCGTGGGTCCAGGTCGACCTGGGTGCGGTGCAGTCGGTGCGCGAGGTCCACGTCTACAATCGGTCCGACTGCTGCTCCGAGCGCGCCATCCCGTTGGCGGTGGAAGTGAGCGAGGACGGCCGGAGCTGGCGGGAGGTGGCCAAGCGGCAGGACGTCTTTGACGTGTGGAAGCACCGCTTCGAGCCCGTGCGGGCCCGCCACGTCCGACTCCGCCTGCTGGGAAGAAATCACCTCCATCTCAACGAAGTTGAAGTGTATTGAGTGACGGGATGACGACGCAGCACGCGCAGGTGGTGGAGATGGATGGGCGGTCGGAGGTTGAGCCGGGAGCCGCGGTGTCGGTCACCGGTGCGCCTCCGCCGCGCGGCAAGCCGCCGGTGCGCCCCGTGCCGCCTCCGCCCGCGGGTGACGGTGCGCTGGTCCGCTTCCTGCGCCGCCTCTACCTCTTCCACGACGAGCTCACGCCGCCCCGTCGCCCGGCCTTTGGCCCCGACGCACCCGGGTGGCAGGAATACCGCGCCGCCAAGGACGCCTGGAACGCCGCCACGCAGCTGGGCGCGCAGGGGCCGGCGACGACGTCGACGCGGCGCATGCAGGAGTTGGCGCTGCTGCGCGACGCCGTGCTGTGGGCCCTGCGGGCACGCCTGCAGCACGCCGCGCAACCACTGCCCGCCATCTGGGCGGTGCCCACGGTGTTCTCGTTGTTGGAGCGGATGCCGCAGGTGCAGCGGGGCATGCGGGAGCAGGGCGCGGCGGCGCTGCGGCTGGCGCGGGGGGCGTTTGACGTCGTGGAGCAGGGCAACGACGCGGCGTTGGGCTCGCGTCAGGCGGCGGAGCAGGCGCTGGCGCTGCACGGCCTGGTGGGCGTGCTCCTGGACCCGCTGGAGGCCGCCTCGCTGCGACCGCGCCTGGTGCGCCTCCGTCGGGCCTGGCGCTTCCTGCTGACGGCGGCGTTGCTCGCGTCTCCTTCCCTGGCGCTGCTCACGCGCGGACCGGCGCCGGGCACCAACCTGGCGCTGAACCGTCCGGTGACCACCAGCAAGCTCAACCCGGACCCCGGCTTCCCCGACCCCAGGAAGGTGGTGGACGGCGACCGCAGCATCATGGGCTTCTGCACCGCCAACGCCGACCTCAACTGGGTCACGGTGGACCTGGGAGAGGTGTTCACCATCCACGAGGTGCACGTCTACAACCGCACCGACTGCTGCTCGGAGCGCGCGGTGCCCCTGGCCCTGCAGGTCAGCGAGGACGGCAAGACGTTCGAGACGCTGGGCAAGGTCACGGCGACCTTCCAGGTGTGGAAGCCGCGCTTCGAGCCGCATTCGGCGCGGTACGTGCGGCTCAGCCACCAGGGCAAGAACTGGCTGCACCTCAACGAGATCGAAGTGTACTGAGCCTCGGGCGACGTCGGGGAATCCGGGCGGGAGTAGGTTCGTGGGACACCCAACGAGAATCCAAGCCGTATCCCTCACCGACCTGGACGTGGCGCTCACCGAGCCCTTTGGTATTGCCACCGGCGCCCAGACGCGCGCCGAGAACCTGCTGGTCACCCTCACGCTGGACGACGGCACGCGCGGCCACGGCGAAGCAGCACCGTTCCCCGCCGTCAACGGCGAGACCCGTGCCTTGGCCCGCGCGGAGCTGGAGGCGGCCATCCCGCAGCTGCACGGCCTGGACGTGCGCGCGTGGCGCTCCATTGCCCCGGTGCTCAAGCAGCTGCTGCCCCGCTCCGCCAGCGCGCGCTGCGCCGTGGAGACGGCCATGCTGGACGCGCTCACCCGTCACCACCGCATCCCGCTGTGGGTCTTCTTTGGGGGCGCCGCCACCGGCCTGGTCACCGACATGACCATCACCACCGGCACCGTGGAGCACGCGCGCAGGGCCGCGGCGCGGATTGAGCGCGAGGGGTTCCACGTCATCAAGCTCAAGGTGGGCGGCGTGCCGTTGGAGGAGGACGTGGAGCGCGCGGTGGCGGTGCTCTCCGCGGCCCCGCAGTGCGGCCTGCTGCTGGACGCCAACGCCGGCATGAAGAGCCCCGCGGAGGTCTTCGCCCTGCTGGACGCCATCCGGGGCGCGGGCGGTCGCGTGGTGCTGTTCGAGCAGCCGCTGGCCCGCAACGACCTGCGCGGCATGCGGGAGGTCACCGAGCGCGCCGGTGTGCCAGTGGCCGCCGACGAGAGCGTGGGCTCCCTGGCCGACCTGCACCGGGTCGTCGCCGAGAAGGCGGCCAACGTGGTCAACATCAAGATCATGAAGTCCGGCCTGGTGGACGCGCTGGAGCTCATCACGGTGGCGCGCGCGCACGGGCTGGGCCTGATGATCGGCGGCATGGTGGAGACGCAGCTGGCCATGACCACGAGCGCGTGCCTGGCGGCGGGGATGGGCGGGTTCTCGTTCGTGGACCTGGACACGCCGCGCTGGATGGTGGACGCGCCGTTGCGCGGGGGTTTCCTGGAGCGGGGGCCAGCCCTGGACCTGCACCCGGTCACCGCGGGTCACGGCGTGGACCCGTTGTGACGGACGCCACGCGGGGCCAACAAATGTCGGATCGGCCTTGAAGGGCACGGCATTCGCGGGCTAGAGCGCGGGCGTCGCGTTGCAGCACCCCGGGGTGGGCTTCCCTGCAAACGTATGGAGTCAAAGATGGCGGGCGTCGGTACACGTCGCGTCGTGTGGAGTCTGGTGCTGTCCCTCTCTGGCGCAGTGGCCCTGGCACAGGGCGCTCCGCCGGCCAATCCGCCGCCGGGGCAGACGCCGCCGCCGGGGCAGACCCCTCCGCCGCTGCCGCCGAGCAATCCGCCTCCTCCCACCGCCACCAAGCCTCCGCCGCCCAAGGGCGCGCCGGTGCTACCCGGCCAGACGCCTCCGCCCGGAACGGCGAAGCCCGCTCCGCAGCCCAGCGGCCCCATCCTCCCCGGCCAGACGC
>JBFMGU010000103.1:0-35515 GCA_040752415.1 Myxococcota bacterium | reverse complement strand
CCCTGGCCAGCGCCGAGCGCGTTCACAACGGGCCGAACAGCCCTGGGGCTCAATGACGTCGGGCGAGGCTCTGCCTCGTGGCGCGTGGACCCTTGACGGTGGTCCAAACCGCTCGACGCTGACCAGGGCGGCGAGGGCCCGCCGCACTCCAGGTCGTGGTCCGCTGGAGGCGGTCAGGACCAGATGGGCAACCTATCCTGACGCAGCCCCTTACTGCTCCACCCGGCACACGGCACCGGGTGACCGCTCCTCCCGAAGGGCGACGCTGTGGCGTGGCATCCTGGGCACTCAAGCCGCACCGCGTGACGCAGCTCCGCCACCGTGACTACGGTGCGCGCCATGGACAACAAGGTCATCATCGTCACTGGCGGCAACCGGGGCTTGGGCGAGGAGACGGCGCGCCAGCTCGTGGAGCGGGGTCATCACGTCATCATCACCGCGCGCTCCGTCCCGCAGGGAGAGGAAGCCGCGCGGAAGATCCGTGCCCGTCACACCCAGGGTCGCGTCGATGTCATGGCGCTGGACCTGGCTTCGCTGGCGTCGGTGCGCGCGTTTGCCGCCGCGTTCAAGGACCGCAAGCAGCCGCTGCGCGCGCTCATCAACAACGCGGGCGTGTTCACCTTTGGCAAGGCGCCGCGCAAGACCACCGTCGACGGGTTCGAGCTGCACTTTGGCACCAACCACCTGGGCCACTTCCTGCTGACGCACCTGCTGCTGGAGGACCTGGTGGCCAGCGCGCCCAGCCGGGTGGTGACGTTGTCGTCGGGATTGCACCTGGGCGGCATGGGGAGCCCGCCCGGTCACATCGACTTCAACGACCTCAACCAGGAGCGCGACTTCTCGCCGGGCAAGGCCTATGCGAACTCGAAGCTGGCGAATCTGCTCTTCGCCTTCGAGCTGCACCGTCGGATGAAGGGGCGCGGCATCACCTCCAACGCGGTGAGCCCCAGGGTGGTGCCGGAGACGGTGGCGGAGATGGCCACGGGATTCACGCGCCTGATGATGAAGCACGTCATGCCGCTGATGCCGTTCTCCCGCACCAAGGAGCAGGCCGTGGCCAACACGGTGTTCGCGGCGGTGGATCCTTCCGTCGAGGGCGTGGGTGGGCAGTACCTGGAGGATTGCCAGCCCGCCCGCTCCAGCCCGGAATCCCACGACGAGGCGGTGGCCGCGCGGTTGTGGATGGAGAGCCTCAAGCTGTGCGGGATCGAGAAGGACCTCAGCGCCGCGGCGTGATCACGAAGGAGTTCCCGCGGGCGGGGCCGGCGGCGTGGCGGCGGGCGGCAGCGCCGGGGTCTTGTTGCGACGGGCACGGTGGATGAGCGCGCCCAGCACCAGGAACGTCAGCGCTCCCGTTCCCGCTCCGCCGAGCTGCAGCTTGATGAGCTGGGAGGCCGTGGACTCCGCCAGCTCCTGGCAGTTGCACAGCGCGCCGCCGGCGCCCGGCGTGTGGTACCAGCCGAGGATCCCGGGCGCGATCAACGTCGTCACCACCACGCCGGCCACCGCCCCCAGCAGGGCAATGAGCGACCAGTTCTTCAGTCGGTCGAGCATGGAACCACCTTGGGCGAGGCAGCCCGCCGCGTCAACGTGGTGCTCACCGGACGGAAACGATGCCGTACATCTCCACGCCACCCACGACGCCATCCTGGAACACGCACGACGCCAGTGCGCCCACGCCCTGGAACGCGCCGAAGTGCGGCGAATAGACGCAGCGCTCATTGCTCTCGCACAGGCCGTTGTCGTTGCCGTTTCCGTCGCGCATCAGCTCCGCGGCGTTGAGGAGGAAGGTGTGGGGCGGGTTGTGCAGGTCGGTGGCCACGCGGTCGCCGTGGACGGCACCGGGGCAGTTCTCGTCCACGATGAAGGGCTCGTTGAGGGAGGCGCCGTCGTCGCTGCGACCGAACACCACGGTGTCCGCGGGACGCAGGGACCAGTCCCAGATGCGCCCCGGCCCGCTCAGCCACGGCGTCATGTCACCATCCGGTCCCCAGGTGCGGAAGTCGTGCTCGAAGCTGGTCCAGTCCAGGCTCTCCGGGGGCGCGGGGAAGGTGCTCACCCCGCCGTTGACGTCGGAGCCGTTGACCAGGTCATCGGTGAACACCGCGCCCTGGAAGGAGGTGGAGGCGTAGCGACCCGGGCGCAGCACCGCGTTGGAGAGCGAGGCGGGGTGGTAGTCCGAGGAGCCGTCGCCGCCGCTCAACGTGCAGGTCCCATTCACCAGCGGCTCGTTGTTGGTGGCGGGGTCGACGACGCATGCCCCCTCACCCATGAGCACACCGGTGAAGCGGGTGTTGCCCACCGCCTCCAGCGTGACCAGGGAATCACCCTTGCCGGTGACGATCTGCGCGAAGGTGTTGTCCCGTGTTCCCGCCGCCACGCGCAGGTTGGAACCGGTGTCGACGATGAGCGCCTGGTGCAGCACGTGACCCGTGCCGGAGAGGAAGCGCACCGAGCTCAGGTTCGCCACGGCGGTGAGGTGGGAGATGGTGTTGTCGTTGCCGGTGACGCTGATGGCGTGGTCGTCGTTGTGGGCCAGCAGGGCGTGGAGCAGCACGTTGCCGCTGGACAGCATGGAGATGCCCATGGTGCCGTTGTTGGTGGCCTTGATGAAGTTGAGCCGGGTGTTGTTGGCCACCACGATCATGCCTTCTTCTCCGTTGTGGACCGCGCCCACGCGGAACAGCTCGTCGCCGCCCAAGGCGCCGCCCAGGTAGAAGCCCCGGTAGTCGTGGTGGGCGCTCAGGACGTTCTCGAAGCGGTTGAACCCGGCGCCCTCATGGCTCCACACGCCGTCACCGCCCAGCTGGAACAGCGACCGGGTGACGCGGTTTCCCGACGAGTTGGCGCGCACCAACAGCTCGTCCCATTCATGGCGCTCACTGAAGGTGGAGTGCACGCGGGAGTGCCGCACGTTGGTGAGCATGATGCCTTCCCGGGAACGGGCTCCACTGCCCAGCCCTTCCAGCGAGACCTCCAGCCACACAAAGGAGGCGTTGGCCACGGAGATGGTGCAGCTGTGGTCGGGCATGTCGGGGAGGCCGGTGGCCAGCTGGCAGTTCAACGGGCCTCCGCCCCACACCAGCACCCGGTTGTTGAGGGTGACCACGGAGATTCCGTCGGCGACGATGGTGTAGCCGTTGGTGGGGCGGGTATCCGGCGCGACGTAGACCACTCCCGGCGCGGCGAGGACGAGGGAGCCGGGGCTGGTGTTGGGAGGGAGTGGTTGCACAGTGTTGCTCCACCACGTCGCGGTGGCGCTGGAGCCGGACATGCTGCCGGAGAGGGTCACCGAATCGGGGGTCCAGCCGGTGGGCGTCACCACGTCCCGCAGGCCCATGCCGTCGCGGAATCCCGACGAGAAGAACGCGACGTCGCCGGTGAGCAGCAGGCGGCATTCCCAGTTGAAGAGGCCCAGCGCGTCCTGCAGCGCCAACCCCTGGCACGACGTGGCGCCGGGGATGACCACCTTCCGGAGCTCTCCGCCGTGCAGGCAATCCGAGGTGGAGGTGACCACGTCGCGCGGGCAGGCGGTGTCGGAGGCGGTGAAGGCATCCGGTCCGTCGTTGACCACGTAGTCGTTCCAGTTGCTGCCGTTGAGCTCGTAGGCGGGCTTCACGGTCAGGGTGAGGCCGCCGGAGGAGCTGCTGCTGGAGGAGGAAGAGGACGAAGCGGAAGACGAAGAGGACGTGGACGCAGAGGAAGAGGAAGAAGCAGAAACGCTGGAGGAGGACGAAGACGAGCTCGACGTCGTGGCGCTGGAGGAGGATGAGGAGGTGACCGCCGCCGTCGAGGCGCCCGCGCTGCTGCTGGACGAAGAGGACGTCCCACCCGACGAGGTGGAACCGGCGCTGCTGGAGCTGGCGGACGTGGCGGAGGCGCTGTTCGTCGCGCTCACGCTGGAGGTGAGCACGGATGACGACGTGGTGGCGCTGGCGGTGGTGGAAGCGGCGCTGGACACCGCCCCCGACGACGACGAGGTCGACGACGACGTGCCCGACACGCTGCTGGCGTGGGATGACGCGCTGCTGGCCGCGCCGCTCGAGGAGGCGCCACCCACCGTGGCGGGTCCATCCTCACACACCCCGCTCTCGCAGTGCTGGGTTTGTGGGCAGTCGCTGTTGCTGTTGCAGGTCAGGAGGCAGGTGTCGTCGCGGCGGATCTGGTCGGCGCCGCATTCCTGGTTGCACCCGCTTCCAGACACCGCCGTCACGACGAGCAGCGCCGTCATGGAGGCAGGCAGCCAGGCGCGGGTCCAACGCTCCCCGTATGGGCCCGTGTGCATGGCCGGAGGATAGTCGCGGCGCGCGGGCCATCAAAGGTGAGCGCAACTCCTTCGTTGTGGGCGCGGGCGGTGTCACGCGGCGCTTGGCCCATGTTCATGCCGCACTTGACATGCCCGGCGAGGCGTCCCCATCCCGCGCCGACGACGACGGGCCCCGACGAACATTCCGCGAGCCCCGCCGTCACGCCCTCCCAACGCTTTGGGGCGTCGCTGCCGGCGGGGGATGTCACTCGCCGCCTCGCGGAACTGTTGGGCGCCGCCGCACCGACGAGAACGCCACGGTCCGCGTGATCAGCGCAACGTCCGGGACACGCTCACGGTGCGACCGGCGGGAACCTCCACCTTGAAGGTGGCGCTGACCTTCTCGTCGGGGTTCACCAGTTTCACCTCGTGGGTGCCGGCGGCAATGGCGTATTCCGCCAGCGGCGTGAAACGGCCCAGGTCCTTCCCGTCGATGTAGATGCGCGCCCAGGGGGAGCTCTGGATGGAGAGCTTGCCCGGCTCATCCGACGAGGGCGCGGCCGCGGCGGCGGTGCGCTCGGGCCGGTGGCGCTCGGTGCGACGGGAGCCCGTGGGGGCGGGGGCGGGCGCCTGGCCCACCAGGGAGAAATGCAGCCGGGCCGGCGCGCGTTCCGCCACCAGCTCCTGCGCCACCGTGGCGTAACCGGCCAGCTCCACCTTCAATGTCGCGGTGGTGCCGCTGCGCAGATTCACCGTCGTCGGGGTGCGCCCCACCACGGCGTCCCCCAGCCGCACCGTGGCACCGGCCGGCTCCGACGAGATGGGCACCTGCACCTCCGCCGCGGCGAGCACGATCCGGAGCTTCTGCGTCTCTCCCGCGCCCACCACCACGATCTGGCGCGAGGGCAGCCTTCCCTCCATGCGCGCCTCGACCTCGACGGGACCGGGGAGCAGATCCCGCAACACCACCGGCGCGCGTGCGGCCTGCTCCTTGCCCGAGACCAGCACCGTGGCGCCTTCCGGCTCCGTCTCCACCACCACGTTCCCGAGCCGCGGCAGCGGATTCTCCGACGGGGGACGTCGCGTGGTGATTCCCAGGGCCACCGCGGACAGCGCGGCAAGGCCCAGCACCGCGGCGGCCACCAGCGTGCGCCGTGAGGTGCTCTGGGGCATCACCACGTCGGTGGCGGGGACCTGGTTGGACACGGGCATGGGACGCAGGCCACCGGCGGGCGGCGCGGGCAGCGGCGTCATGCCGACCTGACCGTGGCGACGGGTCTTCTCCAGCTCCTCCCAGTCCACGCGCGTGGACTCGCTCAGTCCCGCGCCGCCGCTGGCGTGCAGCTCCATCATGACGCCGTCAAAGTGCTGTTGCGCCTCACGCTCGCGCGCCACCTCCTCGGCAAAAAGCTCGCGCATCAGCGCGCCCACCTGCGCGGTGCCGAAGTGCCATCCCGACGCGGCAATGGCCCCCTCCAGCGCCATGGCGAAGTTGTGCGCGTCGGGCCAGCGACGGTTCCGGTCCTTCTCCAGCGCGCGGTAGATCACCTGCGCCACCGCGTCCGGCACCTCCAGGCCCAGCTCCTCGAAGCGCGGGAAGTGTGCGTCCACCACCTCCTTGACCAGCGCCACGTCGGTCTTGGCCTTGCGCAGGCGCCGCATGGCAAACAGCTCGTGCGCCACCACGCCCATGGCAAAGATGTCCACGCGCTGGTCGATGGCGAGGTCCTCCGCCTGCTCCGGCGCCATGTAGGCGAGCTTGCCCTTCACGGTGCCGGTCCGGGTGTGCGTGTGCCGGTCGGCGGCCTTGGCAATGCCAAAGTCCGCCAGCTTCACCGCACCGTCGTAGCCCACCATGATGTTCTGCGGGCTGACGTCGCGGTGGATGATGTTCATGGGCTCGCCGTTGGTGCCCACCTTCTGGTGCGCATAGGCCAGGCCGTGGACCGCTTGCGCCATGACGTAGGCACAGAACGGCAGCGGCAGGCGCAGGCCCTGCTTCAGCGCGGTGGCAATGACGAGGTTGAGACTCTTCCCCGCCACGAACTCCATGGCGATGAAGAACTGGCTGTTCACCTCACCCAGGTCCAGCACCTGCAGGATGTTGGGGTGGCTCAACGACGCGGCGATCTTGGCCTCGTCGATGAGCATGGTGGTCATGGCTTCGTCGGAGACGAGGTGGGGGAGGATGCGCTTGATGGCCAGCGGCTTGCTGAACCCCGCGGTGCCCAGCGAGGCGGCGCGGAACACCTCGGCCATGCCGCCGGCGGCAATGCGCTCCAGGAGCACGTAGCGACCAAAACGCTCCATCCTGGGACGGGCCTTCTAGTACACGGGGCTCCCGTCGGACACCGGGCGCTTGCGCTCGCGGTGACGTCCGGGGTTCCCGCGGTGGCGGCATCCGGGCGCCAACCCCGTGACCGGTACCGGGGTCACGACGGAAATGGGCAGTTGTTCTGGTGCAGCCCCTTGGGTGCTCGTCGCCTCTCGCGGCGCTGGTCACCGGCGGGCGGTCCTGAGAGGATGCGGGCCGGGTTGGTGACGAGGGCAAGCCGCATGGGCACCTGGGTTGGCGAGCTGGTGTTCGGTCGGTACCGCGTGCTGCACCGCATGGCGGGCGGAGGCATGGCGGAGGTCTACCTGGCCCAGCAGGAATCCCTGCCTGGCGCGGAGCGCTACGTCATCCTCAAGTCCCCGCGCCTCGACGCGGCCAGGCAGCTCACCCGCGTGGCGCGTTTTCTCGACGAGGCGCGTGTGGCCGCGCAGCTCAACCACCCCAACGTGGTGGCGCTGCTGGAAGCGGGGGCCTGGAAGAACGCCACGTGGATTGCCATGGAGCACGTCCACGGCGTCGACGTGGGGGAGATCATGGTGGCCGCGGTGCGCGAGCAGCAGCGCCTGCCCGTGCTCCTGGTGGCCCACGTGCTCATGCAGGCCGCGGAAGGACTGCAGCACGCCCACACCGCGGTGGACCGCTGGGGCAAGCCGCTGCGGGTGGTGCACCGCGACGTCAGCCCGCAGAACCTCATGGTGCGCAGCGACGGGCTGGTGAAGGTCCTGGACTTCGGCGTGGCGCGCGCCGACAACCGCGTGGAGCAGACGCAAGGGGAGGCCATTCGCGGGCGGCTGGCGTACCTCTCGCCGGAGATGATCCTGGGCACGGGCGTGGATGGGCGCGCGGACCAGTTTGCGCTGGGTGTGGTGGGCTGGGAGATGTGCGCCAACCGGCGGCTCTTCATGGCGGACAGCCAGGATGAGACGCTGCACCGCGTGGCCACGGGCGCGGTCCCCTCGCTGGCGGAGGTGGCGCCGGAGACGCCGGCGGCGCTCGTCGAGATCATCACCCGGATGCTGCAGCGCGACCCGGCCGCGCGCTTCCCGGATTGCGCGGCGGTGGCCCATGCGCTGCGCGGTTTCATCCTGGGCCTGACGCGCGCGCCGGTGCAGCCGATTGTGGCCGCGTACGTGCAGGAGAGCCTGGGGGCCACGCTGGAAGAGCGCGCCCGTGTGGCCACCGAGAGCGCCGCCGCCGTGGTCCGCGCCGCCGAGGCTGCCCGGTTCGCACAGGAGGCGGGCACGGATACCGACGTCAACGTGCAGGACGACACCACCGCGGTGCTCTCCGAGGAGGCCCAGGGCACCATCAGGTTCGAAGAAGAGACGGACGGCTTTGGCGAAGAGCAGACCACGTTGAACCTGGGTGGCGACGTGGAGGCGGCGCTGTCCGGGCGCGGAGTGACCACGCGCAGCGGCAAGGTGGTGCCGTTGGATGGGAAGAAGGGCGGGTCACGCAAGGGCTGATCACGCGTGGGACGGAGAATGGCCTGAAATGTAGGGGGCTGCCCGTAGCCGGTACGGTGTGAACCGTGCAGGTGGCCGGCAATGGTCCGCCCCGGGCCCAGCGGTTCATGACGACGGAAACTGGCGTGCAACGTCGGTCCAGCGGTTCATGACGCCGGAGAATGGCCTGCAATGTAGGGGCTGCCCGTTGCCGGTAACGCGTGAACGGTGAAGGTGGCCGGCAATGGTCAGCCCCGGGCCCAGCGGTTCATGACGCCGGAAACCGGCCCGCAACATAGGGCTTCCGAGCTGCGTCGACCGGTGATGACGTTGCGGTGGCAGCGGTTCGTCAGTCGGATCGAGCGACCCAAACGAGGGCCCCAAGTGTCGTCGATGATGTAGCTCGGAAGCCCCTGCATGCAGGCCAGTTTCCGTCATCATGAATCGCTGGGCCCGGGGCTGACCATTGCCGGCCACCTTCACCGTTCACACCGTACCGGCAACGGGCAGCCCCTACATTGCAGGCCATTCTCCGTCGTCATGAACCGGTCGGTCCGGTCGCATCGCGTGCCGTTTGATGTCGTCAAGACGGCGCCCCCCGGCCTGACCATTGCCGGCCTGCGGGTGTGCTTACGCCGGCGGCCAAGCGTCGTTTCAAAAGGGTGTGGCTCCCATCCTGACGCCTCGCCCGACGAGAGCCCTCCAGTAGCGCGGTGCGGCTCCCTCGGGATGACGCTCTGAAGTCCCTGCCAATGAAATTGGCAGGCAGCAGGAAGGGTCAAGTCCTGCTCACCACTTGGCCGATGGACGCGTTTCGCAGGACTGCCCGTGAAGGGCCTTGTCCTCGTTCGTCCGTTTTGCCCGCGCGTCCCATTCACGGTTAGTCCTGCGACGCGACACCGCCGCCGAGAGGAGAGCAGGACTTGAGCATCTTTGTTGCCTGCCAATCTCATTGGCAGGGAGCGCGGGAAGAGGCGTCAGGATGAGAGCCACACTCTTTCAAAAGAGCCGCACCCATTCTCATTGGCACGGAGCCAAGTGCGTCGTTCCAAGAGAGTCGCACCCAATCTCATTGGCCGGAGCCACAGGCGTCGAGCGCTACTTCCACGCCGTCAACTCCAGCCGCACGTAGTCCAGCGTCAGCTCCAGCTCGCGCACCGCGGCCTCCACCACGCGACGCATGAACTCCTCCTGCAAACCCTCCGGCACCGCCCTGAGCCACGGCGTGAGCACCACGTTGCGCACGAACTCCTCGAACCGCTCCGGCGTGGGGAACACCGCGGGCGCGTCGCGCAGCCGGCAGTCCACGCGTTTCATCCCCAGCGACGTCAGACGCGCGGTCCACTCCTCCGCTCCCGCAAAGCGCGCGGGATACGGCGGCGGGTCCTTCCCCACCACCTCCCGGTAGATGCGCTGCGACACCGCCGAGGCCCGACGGAGATTGCCCGCGCCGCCACACTGCGCGCGCAGCAGTCCACCCGGCGCCAGCGCGTTGTGGATGGCCTGCGCCACGCCGTCATGATCCAGCACCCAGTGCAGCGCCGCCGTCGAGAAGATGATGTCGCAGGGGGTTTCCGTCGTGAAAGAGGCCGCGTCGCCCACGGACTCGGTGGCCTCGCAGCCCAACGCCCGAACCCGCGCCGCGGTGGCCGACGCCATGGATGCCACCACGTCCTGGCAGATCACCCGTCGGGGATGGAGCGCGCGCACCGCCATCTCCGTCACGCGGCCCGAGCCGCAGCCCAGGTCCGCGAGCACGTCGACCGGACGCGCGCCCCACAGCCCCACCACGTCCTCCACCACCACCCGGCCCCATTCGGCCTGCACGGTGGAGATGCGTTCGTAGACGGCCGGGTCGGTGAAGTGGCTCATGCAGGCTCCAGGGTTTCATTCTGCGTGAATCATACCTGCCCGCGTGCGCGCGTTTCACAGCGTTGCCGGGCTTCACACCCACGGGCGCGTCACGACCCGGTTTTCCTTCGTCGTCGTGGAGGGAGGGGAATGGCCAGGTGCTTGCAGGGTGGTGCGTTGGAGGGAGTGATGAGACCTCGTGTTGCCGTCCTGCAAACTGAACGCCGCAACCCGCCAACAGCAGGTGCGCCTGATGGCGGAGGAGCCCGGGTGCGCACACCTTTGCCACCCCTGATGCGTGGCTACCTCGGCACAAGCCCTCCCTACTGGCACACCTGGCGGGGTGCCGCGGTGGTCGCGCTGGTGTGCTTCCTCGCTCTTGGCTGTGGGACCTCCCGTCTCCTGCCCTGCCACGACGACACGATGTGTTCGGACAACGCCGTCTGCGTGTTCATCACTCCCACCGACGCTGGCTGTGGTGGCCAGAAGCACTGCGCCCGCGTTTGCGGCAGGGATGATGATTGCGATTCGTCCGCCTACAGCCAATGCCTGCCCTCGTGCTCGGGTCCGAAGGTGTGTCGGTGAGACGCGGGAAAGCACCACAGGACGTTGCCTGTTGATCATCGCCTCGAGCTTTCTCTCAGATTGCACGACGGCCGTATCTGGGTGGCATCCCGCGGGAGCGGCGGCCACAATCGGATCGACGCGAGGAGCGTGGATGCGCTGGGCGATGACGTTCCTGATGGCTACGAGTGTGGCGTGCCGTTCGTCATCCGACGGAGGTGGCGGTGCACCGGACGCGGCGACGTCTCCTTCACCGCGCGCGCCGTGTAGCCTCGGGCGTCCAGGCTGCCTGGTCGCGCGCGACTGCGGCGGCGGCTTTCTGTGCAACAACGCCAGCGACGGGTTTCCGTGCCATGGCTCGGACTGTTGTTGCATCCGGGCAGTTTGCGAGCGCGACGAGGATTGTGACAGCGGGCTGGAGTGTGACCGCCGGGCAGGGGTTTGTCGTACGCCTATGTGCGATCCCTGGAATCCTGCTGCCTGCGTCGACGGCGGGACGTGCATCAACTCCACCAACGACGCCGGAGCGGTCCAATCAGCCTGCCAATCGCAATCCCCGTCGCGGAGCATCACCTGCTTCACCACGCCGAGACTCCTCCGCCTTCCTGTCGGCGGCAGACGCGCGCTGAGTGTGGCAGGAATAGACGCGCATGGGCGCCTCGTAGCAGCGGATGATTTCACATTCGTCGTCGACAACGAGGCGGTGGCCACCGCGCAGAGCGGCGTCGTGTCAGCGCTGACACCGGGAATCACCACGGTGCGGGTCGGCCAGGGTGACGCAACGTGCGACGTGCCGGTGGAGGTAATGTCGCCTCTCGTCGACGGCGATGTGCGCGCCACGGTGCTCGATGTGCGGACCGGACGGCCGATTCCCGGAGTTCCGGTGCAGTTGCGGATGGTGACAGGCACCACGTTTGTGGCGGTCACTGACCCAGGCGGGACGGTGCACTTTGCGGAAGCGGGCGTCGACGCGGAAATCATCGACGTTTCTGCGTTTCCCCAATCCGGCTGGAACTGGGCCACCTACGTGCGGCCTGGCACCGCCGACGTTGTCCTCTTCCTCGAGCCACGCGCGGAGACTTCCCCGCGAGAGGTCACGGTGACGTTCGATTACCGTCGCAGCGCACCGCCGAGAGGCGACGTCAAGCTCGGTCTGGCCAGCCCTTCCACGCCATGGAGACTCTCTCCACGCCTGGACATGGTCTCCTTGGAAGGGCCGCCACGTTTGGTGGACATCAGCATTCCCAGCGTGTCCATTGATGAGCAGGACATCCCCTGGCCGTCACACCTCACCGAGATGCTGAACACCGAAGCCATTGTCCGTGAAGCGCGGCTGTTGTTCCAGGACTGCGCCCAAGGAGACGCGTGTCTGGGATGGGTGTGGGGCCTGGCGGTGCAGATCCCGCTCAACCGTTTCCCCCTGTTCGGTGTGCCATACCAAGAACGGGGCGGGCTGATGTGGGAGTGGACGGCGCTGCTGCGAAACGGCTACCACGTGGTCTTTCCGCTGGCCTTCCACGAGACGGAGACGGCAGTCTTTCGTGAACTGAACCCGGTGTGGCCGCGCACGCGCCTCTCCGTGTGGCGGGTCCCGCACCTTCCCCACGCGCCCGACGGGCGGGTGATGACCCAGATCCTGCTGCTCACGGGCGCGAACGTTCCCGGTGGCGGATTCATTCCTCTTGGATTTGATGCCGTCAGCGACGGATGCGAGACCACGGAGCGGTATCAGTGTCGGTTGTCGCCCGGGTTCGACGGCGTGGTTTCGTGCGCTGACAACTTGGCGACCGTGGTTCTGGACGAGTGCGCCGGCTTGGTCGCGGGAGACCTGGCGTTGAACTGGGCACCCGCGCACTCGGGGCTTGAGTGGTCACAGCCTGTCACCGTTGCCATGGCATCCGACCCGACGGAAGAAGGCCGGGCAGAGCGGTCGGTCTCGATGCTCCTTGCCTGGGGCACACGTCCGACCACCGACAACGTCAATAGCTTCCCCGCCCAGCGTTTCCTCGCGTTCCCCGACGCCACCATGGAGGCCTCCGGCGTCGTCGTCGGCAGGGCGGCGCCGGGGGCGCACCTGCATCGGGTCCATCTCTCCGGCGACGAGCTCAGCTGGGTGATCACGTTCCAGCCCGGCGGAACGCAGTTCGCGCTGGAGATTCCTCCGACGCCACCCGAGGTCACTCCCGGCTCGTTCGGCTACGCGGGCGTCGAAGCTGTTCAATTCCCCATGGCGGTGACGATGGCCGACGTGGCCGGGCTCTCCTCGGTCCGCGCTGGCACCTGGGTGGAAGATGCGATTGCCATTTCGCGTACGCGTTGAGGTACTGGTCTTCGTGGCAGCGCTGGGCTGCGGGTCCTACGACACCGAAGCCCACCCGCAGAGGGAGGGCGGGCGTTTTCCCGACGGTGGTGCGGAAAGCGGTCGCTCCAGCAGCGGCAGTGCGACAAGATCGACGGAGCAGTCGTCGGGTTCCTCGTCGGGTGGGAGCTCCTCCACTGGCGGCTGGTCTACTTCGGACTCACCGGAATACCCCGACTACCACGAGAGCGGCGTCATCACGGGAGTGGCGGCGCACGGCGACCGCGTCATCACCATTGGACCGCCGGCGGCGTTGTGGGACGCCACAGCCGGAGGCCTCATTGCTTCAGCGGAGGCGTTGCCCGGTGGCGGGCTCTCCGCGGCATTCACCGCCGACGGTCGCTGGGTACTCGGCCAGCATGGTCAACTCCGTATCGAACGGGACGTCACCATTCTTCTCGACGTGGGGCCGCTCACCACCGACGCCATCTACACGCGTGATGAAGCGTTGATCCCGGTTCCTTCCAGTCATGTCGTTATTGTCGGATTCGAGAGTGGCGACTCGATGTGGCACGCGCTGCCTCGTCCCGCGCTGCTGCCCATGGCGATAGCACGCTGGAGTGGCTCGCTCGTCGTCGCCGGCGCCGAATGGGCGCGGGCGGCGCTGCGTGCGGACGATACGTGGCAGGAGTTGCCCGTGCACAACCTGTTCTCAGAGAGCGAGGTTCTGGATCCCGTGGCCTGGGTTCCAGAACCGCCGCGACGTCACCTTGTGCCCTGGCAGAACGCGCTCGCAGAAGTCGTCAGCGTGCGGACGCAGACGCGCCTGGTCGTGCACGGGTCGCCGGTAGTAGCGGCCTCACTCGACATGACGGGATCCTGCACCGGGGTCACGGTGGCAGGCGAACTGCTCCTGCTCCTCACGGTCGACAAGACGTCGCTGATGACCTGGTTGACGGGCGTGCGCATCTCCGGCGACACGCCGACGCAGGCATGGCAGCAGTCGTTCAGTGGGCGCGGGCTGGGTCTGGCGACCACGGGGGATCGCGTGTACGTCGTGGATGCCGAGAGAGGCGTGCGCATTCTCCAGCTGACGCAGGAGGCACCGGTCTTCCTCGGCACGCACCCCATTTCGCCCTGAGCTGCCATCTGGAACGCCGGCGGAGGCGGCACGCCCGCGCGGCGCGTTGAGTTGTGGGCGCCATTGCTTCAACACCGGGCCCGGACCATAACCGGCTTCATGGAACACAGCTTCAACCGCTTCACCGGAACCGCCAGCTACGTCACCAGCCCCGCGCTGCGGGATGCCGTCAACGTCGCCATTGCCGTCGAGCGGCCGCTGCTCATCAAGGGTGAGCCCGGCACCGGCAAGACCGTGCTGGCGCGACACGTGGCGGAAGACCTCAAGATGCCGCTGCTGACCTGGCACATCAAGTCCACGTCCAAGGCGCAGGATGGCCTCTACGTCTACGACACGGTGCAGCGCCTCAATGACAGCCGCTTTGGCGGTGGCGACGTGCGCGACATCAAGCGCTACATCCGCCTGGGGCCCTTGGGGCAGGCCTTTGCCGCGGAGTCGCGCCAGGTGCTGCTCATCGACGAGATCGACAAGGCGGACCTGGAGTTCCCCAACGACCTCCTGCGCGAGCTGGACGAGATGCGCTTCTCCATCCACGAGACCGCGGAGACCATCAGCGCGCGCCACCGTCCCGTGGTGATCATCACCTCCAACAACGAGAAGGAGCTGCCGGACGCGTTCCTCCGTCGCTGCGTGTTCCACTACATCGAGTTTCCCGACCGGCATCTCATGAAGCAGATCGTGGCGGTGCACCACAAGAAGCTGGAGGAGAAGCTGCTGGAGCAGGTGCTCATCAAGTTCTACTGGCTGCGCGAGCTGCCCGAGATCCGCAAGCGCCCCTCCACGAGCGAGCTGGTGGACTGGATTGCCGCGCTCATGCGCGCGGGCATCACGCTGGAGCAGGTGGAGGAGGCCATCCCGCACCTGGGCGTGCTGCTCAAGAACGAGAAGGACGTGACGCTGCTGCAGAAGGTCATGAAGCAGAAAACCACCGTGCCCAACACCTGGCAGCAGCTGGGCCCGCGTTACACGCAGTGAGGTGAGGCCCGCGTGTTCCTGGATCTCTTCTTCCGACTGCGCAGCGAGGGCGTGCCCGTCTCCATCCAGGAGTGGCAGACCCTCATGACCGCGCTGGAGAAGGGGCTGCACCAGCAGAGCCTCATGGGCTTCTACTCGGTGGCGCGCGCGTGCCTGGTGAAGACGGAGGCGCACTTCGACGCGTTCGACCGCGTCTTCGCTGAGATCTTCGAGGGCGTGGAAGGGACCCTGAAGATCGACGACAAGATCCTGGAGTGGCTGCGGGAAGGCAAGAAGCTCCCCAAGCTCACCGACGAGCAGCTGGCCCTGCTGGAGCACCTGGACGCGCGCGAGCTGATGCGGCGGCTGGAGGAGACGCTGCGCCAGCAGACCGAGCGTCACGACGGCGGAGACCGCTGGGTGGGCACCGGCGGGCGCTCGCCCTACGGGCACGGCGGTCAGCATCCCACGGGAATCCGCGTGGGCGGGGAAGCGGGTGGTCGCTCCGCCATGAAGGTGGCCGAGGAGCGGCGCTACATCGGCTACCGCACCGACGTCACGCTCGACGTGCGGCAGCTCAAGGTGGCCCTGCGTCGCCTGCGCGAGCTCACCCGTGTGGGCGATGCCAGCGAGCTGGACATCGACGGCTCCATTGACGCCACCTGCAAGAACGCGGGCGAGATCGAGCTGCTGTTCCGTCCGCCACGTCGGAACAACGTGCGCCTGCTGCTGCTCATGGACGTGGGCGGCACCATGGACCCGTACACCAATCTCGTCAGTCGACTGGTCACCGCGCTCCGCGAGACGCACGGGCTGCGGGAGGTGCGGAAGTACTACTTCCACAACTGCATCTACGACCGCGTCTACAACCACCCCTGGCTCATGCGGCAGCACGCGGTGCTCCTGGCGGATCTCTTCGCCCAGCTCGACGACCGGTGGAAGGTCCTCATCGTCGGGGACGCGGCCATGCACCCCGCGGAGCTGCTGCACCCCTACGGCGCCATCGACACCACGCACGAGGTGGAGACCACCGGCGTGGAGTACCTGCAGATGGTGCGTCGGCACTTCAAGCGCTGCGTGTGGCTCAACCCCGACCCGCCTCGCGCCTGGTACGCGCGCACCACGCAGGTCATTGGCCAGCTGTTCCCCATGTATCACCTCAGCGTCGAGGGGCTGCAGGACGCGGTGAAGAACCTGGTGCAGGGCGGCCGCGGCTGACACCGGCGGGGCCGTCAGAAAGGACCCACGGACGCTGGCCAGGGCGGCGAGGGCCCGCCGCACTCCAGGTCGTGGCCCGCTCAACGCGTCTGCAATCCCAATGGGAATTCCTGGCCGGCCCAGCCCCAACGTGTTCGCCGGCATTCGCCGACATGAGCAAATCACCCTGACGCGCCCCTAAACCCAAGAGCCAGCAGGCCGGGAAGTGACGAGCGCCACCGGTCGCGACAGACGCCGGCGCCATAGCGTCGATTCGTTCTGACAGCCTCACGCCCCAGGTGGTACGGTCCGCCCATGGATTCCAATCCCGACGTGGTCATCGTGGGCGGTCGCCCGGCTGGCTCCACCCTGGCGGCTCGACTGGGGGCGCGGGGCGTGCGCGTGCTGCTGGTGGACAAGGCGGCTTTTCCGTCCTTGCCGGCCGTCCCCTCGTCGCCCACGGTGCACCCGGGCAGCATGAAGATGCTGGATGAGCTCGGCATCGCCGAGAGCAGCTACAGCCACGTCGACGGGCGGATGGATCGCTTCGTGATGGAGTTCGGCGATCACTTCCGCGCGGAGATGTCCCTCCCCCGCATGCACGGGCGCGCCTACATCCATGGCGTGGATCGACGTCGCTTCGACCACGCGTTGTGGCGGAACGTGGCGCGCTTTCCCAGCGTGACCCAGCGCGAGCGGTGCACCCTCGTCGACGTGCTGCGCGCGGCCAATGGGCAGGTTTGTGGCGTGGTGCTGCAATCCCACGACGGCACGCGCGAGCAGGTGAAGGCGCGGTGTGTGGTGGGTGCCGACGGACGATTCAGCGTGCTGGCGCGCAAGGTGGATGCACCGGTGGTGACCGAGAAGCCGGACCACTGCAGCACCGTCTACTACGCGGACTGGGAGGGCGTGACGCCCGCGACGTCGTCGGGAAACGCGGGACATGTGTACACCACGGGCCGCGGCACCGACGTCCTCTTCTTCCTCATGCCGGACGGGCGCACCTCCATCAACACCCACCAGCGCGCGGACCGCGTGGACGTGGCGGGCGACGCGCAGGGTTATTACGTGAAGGCGCTCCAGTCCTTGCCCGGGGTGGCGCGGCGGCTCAAGAACGCACGGCAGGTCAGCGACGTGGTGGGCGTGAAACGCATTGGCAATGGCTACCGGCAGGCGAGTGGAGCGGGATGGGCGCTGGTGGGGGATGCGCTGCACTACAAGGATCCCGTCGACGGACAGGGCATCTACGACGCGCTGCTGGGAGCCAGGCTGCTGGACGAGGCGCTGGCGGAATGGCTCCAGGGCAGGGCATTTGCCGACGCCATGGCGGGTTACCGGCAGCGCATCCACGCCGAGACCTGGCCCATGTTCAACGCCACCACCGACCGGCTGCGCCGCGAGCTGTATTCCGAGCCGCCCGTGGTGGTGATCCGGACGTTCATCCGCTGGATGATGACCG
Organism: Myxococcota bacterium; assembly: GCA_040752415.1. Lineage (GTDB taxonomy): Bacteria > Myxococcota > JACRCW01 > JACRCW01 > JACRCW01 > JBFMGU01. Next base: position 18,024 of record JBFMGU010000103.1, on the reverse strand, counting down.
ACCCGCTGTACCAGGAACGGTTCCTGCGCCTGCTGGGGCGGGACATCGACGTTGACGGCTGGATGAGCCCGGGCCTGGTGCTCGGCGCAGCGGCGCGTGGCCTGGGACGCGACCTGCGCGGCCTGGTGACCGGAAGGCGTGCCACCGCGGGCGCCTGAGCGGCGGCGCGCGGGGTCGTCCCGAAAGCTGCGGATTTGGCACGTTGTCGTCGCGTGGCTCCGCGTGGCGCCGCGGTGGGAACGAGGCCCACCCTCCCGGCTTGCGCTTGAGCATCAGCTCACGGAACGTCCGTGGTGTCGTCGGGTGACCTGGCGTAAGGTGGGACCCGACTGGAGGAACGCGGTCGCGCAATGTCGGACGACCAGCGCAACAAGGGGAATCGACCCGCGGGGGCGCCGAACGTCTCGTCGCCACGGAATGCCCCGGTCCCTCCTGGCTCCACGGTGAAAGGCGCGCCGGTGCCCTCCACCAGCGGTCCGCGCACCGCACCGGTGCCGCAGGTCTCCTCGCCACGCGCGGCGCCCGTGCCCTCCACCAGCGGCCCCCGAAATGCGGCGGTGCCCACCGCGTCGTCGCCACGCGTGGCCGCGGTGCCTTCCGCTTCCGGGCGCAATGCCCCGGTGCCGCAGGTCTCCTCGCCACGCGCCGCGCCGGTCCCCGCGACGAGCGGTCCCCGCAACGCGCCGGTGCCGCAGGTCTCCTCGCCGCGCGCCGTGCCGGTCCCCGCGACGAGCGGTCCGCGCAACGCGCCGGTTCCGTCGACGAGTGGTCCGCGCAACGCGCCGGTGCCGTCGACGAGTGGTCCGCGCCGGCCGGTGGTGAGCGCGCCACCCGTCGAGGAGGAGAACCCGGATCACACCGTCCAGGTCTCGCTGGATTCCATCCGGCCGCCGCCGCCCAGTGCGCGTCCTCCGTCGGGAAGCGCGGTGCTCCCCAAGGTCGCCCCGGTGGAGCGGGAGGATTCCACGGTGGCGGTCTCGGCTCCGTTGCTGCCGGCCCGACCCGCGGCCGCGGTGCTTCCCAAGGCGGCGCCGCAGGAGCGCGAGGACTCCACGGTGATGGCGGGAGCCCCGTCCTCGCTCTTCCCCGACGAGGAGCCGTTTCCGCAACCGCAGGAACCCGGCGACGCCACCATGGTGGGCTCCTTCCCGCCCGCGCCTCCCGCCGTGCTCGCGCGCAAGCCGGTTGACGACGATCCCGCGGACTCCACGCGCATGGCGCCCGCCGCTCCCGCGGTGCTCTCCCGTCCTCCCGTCGACGAGGACCCCGCCGATTCCACGCGTGTGGTGGGCACCTCGCCGGAGCCGCCCCGTCCCGCCCCCGCGCCGCCGCGCCAGCGTCCCGCGCCCAGCAGGCCCCCGGCGCCGTCGTTGGGCGCGCCACCAGTGATGGCTCCCTCGCCCTTCGACCCGCGCGGCGAGGACGAGGACATCTGGGCCGCACCCGGCACCGCGCCCGCGCAGGAGCTGCCCGCTTCCGCCAACCCGTCGGCAACCATGATGCTGGTGCAGGCCGCCTCCGACGCCGCCTCCCTCCTCCTCGACGAGCCCGCCGCCAAACCCGCCCGTCGGGCGCCCGCCCCGCCATCCCCTCCCGCGGACGCACAAGCGCCAGCTCCGTCGTCGGAGAACGCTGTTCCCCCGACGGAGAACGCCGCGTCGCCTGGCTTCCCCGTCACGGTGGAGACCGTGCAGGTGCCCGCCAAGACGCGTCGCAAGCTGACCACCGTGCAGCTGGGCATTGTCATTGGCGCCACGCTGGGGCTCCTCGTGGTGGTGGTGGGCGCGGTGGTGATGTTGCGACCCGCTGCCGACGCCAGCGCGGGAGAGAGCGCCGCGCCGCCGCCGGTGCTCCCCGAGGGCCCGTGGACCGCGCACACGCTGGACGCCAGGGAACAGGCCGCCACCGAGAAGCACAACGCCACCGTGAAGGACGGCGTGCAGGTGGGGCCCAACCTGGTGGCCGCGGCGCTGGCCGAGGGCGTGGACAAGCCCGACGCACCCGTGGTGGTCCTCCCGCTCGAGGGCACCGACCGCCACGGCGAGCCGCAGAAGGTGGTGCTGCGTCTTCCCAGCGCGCAGGTGATCTTCAAGGTGGCGCAGCAGATCCACAATGAGCTGGGTCTGCAGCTCCGTGTCACCGAAGGATGGCGCAGCAACGGGGCGCACGCGGAGCTGCTCAGGCTGGCCCCCGCACTCACCAGCGCGCCCGGTGATGCGCGGCACCTGGTGGGGGCGGTGGATGTCTCGCGGCAGGATGCTTCCGGGAAGAATCCGCTGACGGTGGGCATCGACGGCAAGGTGATCTTCCTGGAGGACCTCTCCGACGAGGACGGGCTGGAGCGGTTCCGCGCGGTGATCCGTCGCATCGAGCAGGAGGAGATCAAGAAGGCGCCCAGGAAGGTGAAGGAGATTGTGCAGGGCTGGGTGGACTCCGCGCGTGAGGACTACGAGGCCGGCGTGTGGGGCCTGGCCGACGCGACGATGGAGATCTGGCGTCGCAATGGCTGGACGGTGGGGCACTGCGGGGAGGTGCCCACCGAGAGCTTCCACGCTGAGCCCATCCGCACGGTGAAGACCTGTGAGCGTTGGAACGAGGCGTACAACGAGCGCATCAAGCGCTACCGCGGCTCACGGCCGCCCTCGGAGGGCTACCTGCTGCGCGCGCGGGACCTGGCGCTGCAGGCCGGGCCCTGGGAGCCCTACCTCATGCCCCCCGACGAGAAGGAGGCCAATGACGAGGTCAACGCGGACCTGCCCGAGGACTTCATGATGATTGGCTTCAACCGCGTGAGCGCCAAGGTGGCGGGGAAGGTGGATGACCCCGACGCGCTGATCGTCTTCCTGAAGCTTCCGGGCAAGGACCGCTCCGGCAAACCGCAACGGCCCCTGGGGCGCATGCCCACGGCGGAGGCGGTGCACAAGATTGCGCAGGACATCCAGAAGGAGCTGGGCCTGGTGGTGCGGGCCAACTTCCTGTGGCGCAACAACGCCCGGCAGCAGCAGCTGCGCGACGCCACTCCCAAGCTGGCCGCCAAGCCCGGCACCTCCAACCACTTCGTGAACGCGGCGGACATCTCGCGCGTGGAGGCCACCGGCAAGAACCCGCTGACGCTGGGTGTCGAGGGAAAAGTGATCTTCCTGGAGGACCTGCAGACGGAGGAGGGCGCGGAGCGGTTCCGCGAGGTCATCCGTCGCATCGAGAAGGACGCGCTCAAGAAGGCGAAGAGCGACAAGCACCGCGGCAAGATCGTGGAGGCGTGGGTGACCAGCGCCAAGGAGGACTACGACCACGGCATCTGGGGCCTGCCCGACGCCACGATGGACATCTGGCGCAAGCACGGCTGGACCATCAGCCACTGCGGCGAGATCACCTACGAGACCTGGCACGCCGAGCCGATCACGAAGATGAAGAAGTGCGAGCGCTGGGACGACACCTACAACAAGCGCATCAAGGCCTACCGCAAGAAGCCGCCGCCCGACGAGGACGAGGTCTTCACCAAGGTGGAGGAGGTGCTGGCCAATCCCCTGCCGAAGAAGACGGCCAAGAAGAAGAAGGCCTGCAAGGGCATCAACTGTCAGATCAACAAGGCCATTGACGACGTCAAGAAGCTGTTCTGAACCCCTGGTGGGAACCCCGGAAGGGAATGCGTCAGGAAAAGGTGGGCGGGACACTTTCCGCCAAGTGCATCACGAAGCGGGTGAGCGGAAGCAGCGGCGTCCTGGAGTGCGGTGCAAAGGCGGTTGAGCGCGCCACGACGTGCAGCACCGCCCTGGATCGGGTCCACCGGCCCATCCGGCCAGACGACGTGCGCCACGTCGGGGCCGCCCGACGGGTCATGGCGGGCGGGTCGGGGTGGTCATAGTGTGGCCGCATGCTGCGCATGTTCCTGAACCTCCAGGTTGGGTTGTGGACCACGGTGTGGAGACGCCTGCTGGGACGCTCTCCCCGCCAGGGCTGGCCCTTCGTGGTGGACGCCGCCACGACGTACCTGGGCCGTGACTTCAACCACCTGGCCTCGCTTCCGCCGCCGCTGATGCGCCGTGAATACGAGAAGCGCGCGCAGGCCACGCCCGCCACCCGCCAGGTCCGCGTCATGACGGTCGACGTCGGCGGCGTGTCGTGCGCGCAGGTGGATCCCCCCGAGCGCGAGGGCGACCGCACCGTGCTCTATCTCCACGGCGGCGCGTACGTGTTTGGCTCCACGCGTACCCACGCGGACGTGCTGGCGCGCGTGGCCCTGGGCGCGCGGGCGCGCGTGCTTGCCCCGGACTACCGGCAGGCGCCGGCGCATCCCTACCCCGCGCAGCTCGACGACGCGCTCGCGGTCTACCAGGCCATTCTCGCGCACACGCCGTCGACGCGCGTGACGGTGGCGGGGGAGAGCGCGGGCGGGCACCTGGCGCTGGCGCTGGTGATGGCGTGTCGTGACCGGGGACTGCCGCAACCCGCGGGGGCCATGCTGGCGTCGGCGTGGCTGGACCTCACCGGCTCGCGCCCGTCGGTGGTGGCCAATGACGCGCAGGACTGGGGCGACGTCACGCATCTCACCGCGTACGCGCACATGTTCGCCGGCACCATCCCGCTGGAGGATCCACGCATCTCGCTGCTCAACGGTGAGCTGGGCCGGCTGCCGCCCCTGCTCGTGGTGGTGGGAGCCTCCGAGCGCCTGCGCGACGAGAACGCGGAGCTGGTGGACAAGGTGCGCGTGGCCGGCGGTGTTGCCGAGCTCCACCAGGTGGAGCGCTGCGCGCATTCGCCGGTGTTCTTCGCGCAGTACTCGCCGGACGCCGCCGCGGCCATGGCCCACCTGACGACGTGGATGCGGGAGCGCACGCCGGTGGGATGATCAGCTCATGGTGTCCGGCGCGATGTGCACGCGGTGCCCCTCGCCCATCTTCAGGTCCACGCACTCGACGGAGTCCCCACAACGCGCGAGCTCCGACGTCACGAAGCGGTAGAGCTTCCACCCCACGCGTCCGCCCAGGTCGCCCCGTGCGGTGAGGCCCTTGGCGGTCCACGTGGCCGCGGAGGTCCCGAAGTCCCCGCGCAGCAGCGAGCGATTGGCGTTGTCACAGAACCTTCGCAGGAGGTCCTCCACGGCGTGCTGCTTCTCAGCGCCCGGCGTGCGCAACGTGACCAGGATGACGCTGGGGTGCCAGGTGTCGTCGTTGGAGGGAACCGCCAGGGAGCTCCACTCGCCGGTGGTGCGGAAGGGAAGGCGGGCGCGCCAGTCACGGAAGGCGGGGTAGCGCAGCAGGCCGTAGAGGAACGCCACGGGAACCGGCACCCCCATGACGACGAGGAATGCCGTCAGGAGCATCTCATCCCCGCTGAGCCCGACGAGCGCGCCCATGCCGCCCAGGAACAGCGAAACACCCAGCATCCACAGCAGCGACGAGAACTCCGTCCCCGTCAGCAGGCTCATCAGCGCGGGATAGCCGTGGGGAGCACGCGGCGCGCGGCTCACCGGGGAGTCCCGACGGAAGCACGGTCACACTCGCGCGCGGAGCGGGCAAGCTGTCCGCACGCACCACCCACGTCGCCCGCGCCGCTGTAGCGCTCGATGGGGAAGACCTTGTACTCCGTCATCACCGTCCGGAAGCGCGCCGCGCGCTCGTCGGTGGAGCGGCGGAAGGGGTCGCGCTCGTCGGTGTCGATGCGGTTGTAGGGGATGATGCTGATGCGCGGTCGCACCCCGGTCCGCTCCGCGAAGCGAACCGCCAGCTCGGCCACCGCGCGGGCCTCCGCTTCGTCGTCATTGATGCCCAGCAGCGGCGTGATGGACCATAGCGGCGCATAGCCGGTGGCCACCGCGTGCTCCGCCACGGCGTCAAAGACCTCCTCCAGCGGGTGTGCGGCATCAATGGGCATCAGGTTGCGTCGCACCGGCGCGCGCGCACTGTGCAGTGACCAGGCCAGGCGCACCTTGGGCGCTTCCCGCGCCAGGCGACGGATACCGACCGGCAGACCCGAGGTGCTCACCGTGATGGCGCGCTGGTCCACGCTGAGCGCGGTGGGCTCACTGAGCACGTCAATGGCGACGAGCACGCGGTCCAGGTTGGAGAGCGGCTCCCCCATGCCCTGGAAGACCACGCCGTGGACGCGGCCGAGGCCGTCCCGCTTGAGCCCGCGGTGGACCACGCGGACCTGTTCCACCATCTCCCACGTCTCGAGGTTGCGCGTGAGACCCAGGCGGCCCGTGGCGCAGAACGCGCAGGCCAACGCGCAGCCCACCTGCGAGCTGACGCACACGCTGAAGCGGCGCTCCTTGTGCAGGGGGATGCGCACCGCCTCGACGAGCTGACCGTCCGGCGTGCGCAGCACGTACTTCACGAACGGGTCCACCTGGCTGGGGGCCTCTTCCACCACCTCCAGCGTGGGCACATGACCCCGCTCCCGCAGCAGCTCCACCGACGCACGCGAGACCTGGCTGGCGGTGTGGATGACCTCGTCACGGTGGATCTGCGCCACCAGCTTGCGCGCGTGGCCGAGCGGCACGCCGGGGATGGCGCGGACCATGGCCTCGGGAGTCAGGGCCTGCAGGGCCAGCGGTTCAGCGGGTCGCATGGGCCGGTTGTGACGTTGCGGGCCCGCGCTCGTCAATGGCGCGGCGGATGCCCACGGGGTCAGCGTGGCCCCCGACGTCAGCGTGAATCGAGGCGCTCAGCTGGCGGGCCGGACGGTGATCACCACCTGCGCACCTTCGCTCGCCTCCACGTGCACGTCCTGTCCCGACGTCGTGGCGCTGCACTGCGCGCATTCCACCGCAACACCACCGGGATACACCCGGGCCGGCGCCACAATCTCCGTCGTCGCCTTCCCGCGCGCGCGGTATTGCACGGTCAGCGTGCGGGTCTCGCTGTCATAGGCCCACTGCAGCTCCGTTCCGTCGACGAGCCGCGGCGCCGGGCGGACCACCGCGTTGAGCAGCGTGGTCTTCTCCGCGCCGTCGACGTCGAGGAGACCGTACCCGTCGCTGCGCGAGTAGTCCCAGTACATGGCGCCGGCGCGGTGCAGGTCGGCGGCGTCCAGCTCCGCGTCCATGTATTCGGTGATGCCGGGGTGGCTCTCCCGCCCGCCGTACTCACCAATCCACAACGCCGCGTTCAACGTGCGCGCTTCTTCCGCCAGCTCCGCTACCGTCGAGAACACGGCCGCCCGGCGTTCCGCGTCAAACCCCTCGCCGCGCTCCGCGGCCGCGTCATAGCTGTGCGGTGAATAGACCACGTTGGGGAACGGGAACGCCGCCAGGCGCGTGGTCTGCCCCAGGTTGCGCATGCTGCTCGGCTCCAGGAATGCCACCCAGTCCGGCTCCTCGGCGCGGATGGCACCCACCACCAGCTCATAGAAGGGCTGCAGCGCCATGGGCTCGAAGTCGTCGATGGCGAAGGAGCCCAGCCACGGCTCGTTGATGACGTCAAAGCCAATCACGGCGGGGTGGTCCTTCAACGTCCGGGCCACCGCCACCCACGCGTCGGAGTAGAGCTGCTGCAGCGCCACGTCGGCCCAGAACGCGTCAAAGCAGGCCACCACGTTGGGGTCCAGGTAGTTGAGATACCAGTCGTCGTCGGGTGTGTAGGCCGCGTAGTACGACTCATCACACGTCCAGCGTGGCGCACCGTTGGCGCCAAAGCCCTCACCGTAGACGTCCTGGTGCATGTCCAGGATCACCAGGATCCCCGCATGGGCGGCCCAGTCCATGCGCTCCTTCACCCTGGCCAGGTACGTCTCGTCGACGACGCCACGCTGCGGCATCACCGCGGCCCAGGAGAGCAGGTAGCGCGCGGAGTTCATGGCCCACTCGTCGCGCATGCGCCGGAAGTCGGCCTCCGTGTGGAAGTCAATGTACGGCGGGTACTTCTGCATGCCGGAGACGTTGGCGCCGCGCAGGATGACCTGGCGACCCAGCGGGTCCAGGAGCGCGCCGGTCACGACGGAGAATGCGGCCGTTTCCGCGGGCGGGTCTGGCGGAGTCTCTCGCGCCGGGTCACACCCCAGCGCCAACGTCACGAGTGCGCAGGTCCAGCAGGACGTCCTCATGGGGCGTTGCATCTACGCGCCGCGCGCAGCGTCGTCCAGCGCGGTCCCAACCCCAGCCGGCGGGCCCGGGGCCTGCGTCAGAACCAGCTGCCCATGTCGGCGAGTTTGGCGAACACCCAACCCCCCACGTTCATGCCGTTGCGCTCGTTCGCCCCTTTCCCCAGACCCGATCTTCCGTCGTCACCGGGCTGGGGGAAGGGGGGCAATCGGTGAACGTACCGTGCTCCTCCGACGAGAAAACGCCCCAGGCCCAAGGCGAACGAGCGCAACGGCATGAACGTGGAGTTGGGCCAGGAAGTGCTATGGAATCGTAGTCTTCGTGGAGGACGTGATGACCACCGTGACCCGAAGCCAGTTCTGGCATGCTCTGACCGGAAGCGAGCTTACCGGCAATGACCAGTTCAGAGGCTGCATAGACCTCAACAACATGAGCCCCCAGCTCAGCGCGGCGTTCGCGGAAGCGGGCGTGGGCATGGAGGAGCTCAAGGCGTTGGCGGGACCTGATCAGATCATCCGCGGGGATGAGTTCATGAAGCTGTTCAACGTCGTGGACAGGTACGACGTTGACACCAAGAGCAAGAATTCCTTCCGCATGCAGACCAAGGCGGCCGAGGGCGAAGTGCCGCAGCCCACCTTGAGCGGGAAGCTGTTCGAGGCGTTGAAGGCAGAGGTCAACCGCAACCTCGGGGTGGCGCGCCTGAACCCGGGCAAGGAGGCGCACAAGGAGCCGCTGCCGGTGCTGACGCTGGGGAGCGCGCAGGTGGTGCCGGAGAGGCAGCGGTTGAAGCCGGTATCATTGGGCGTGCCTCCCAAGGACCAGTTTGAATACGCGGAGGCAATGAATCAGAAGGCGCAGGGCAACAAGTTCTGCTTCAAGACCGCTGAGGCGATGGTGAACGAGTTCAACCACCGGCAGGGTGGTTCGGGCGGTACGCTGAATGGCCCGCCGGAGGCAGTGCAGATCGCGTACATGGAAGACACGGAGGGACGCGTGGTGTCAGACGCGCTGCAGGCGCAGATTGCCCAGAACTACATTGACAAGTGCCTGGATGCGGGTCGCCCCGTGATCGCCGGCGTCAGCTACAAAGACGACAAGTACAACACCGACCATCTCACCGATCACTTCGTTGTGATCGATGGACGCGGGTACGACGACGCCGGACGCATCTTCTACGAGTTCAAGGATCCGGCGACCAGCTCGGGCGGTCGATTCTACGTCGATGGCGACACGGGGAAGCTCTTCAAGGCGCCGGAGGAGGGCGCGGCCGGGTGGGCGCAGAACTTCTTTGAAGTCACCCAGGTGCGCACCTACAGGGAAAGCGATGGCGCTTAGACTCGTCGGTGTTGTGTGCTTGAGCATGATGTTGGCGCACCTTGTGCGGGCCGATGTGCACGATGTCCTCCATGTCTGGGAAGAACGCGGCGATCGCGGCGATGAGTGTTACCGTGCGCACGACTACATCGGAGCGGAGCGGGAGTATCTGGCCGCCATTTCGTTTGCGGACCGAACCTTCCATGTTCGCGATCATGGGTTGATTGACCAACACTTCGGTTCGCTGGTGAGGGTATGGGCGGCGATGGGGATCGTCGACGAGAAGCTGCGCGACCCCTGGCCCGTGGATGTCCACGGAGAGGATTGGCAGAGAGCGCGCGCCCACTGGCTGAAAGCGCTCCTGTACTCCGAGAAGGGGGACTATGCGGCAGCGGAAAAGGATACCCTCATCACGCTGGAACTGGCGGAACTGCTTGTGTCGCCGGAGTCGAGAGAGTGGAGGTTTGTGCTCAACCGGATGGCTTTCTTGCGCGCGGCCCAGGGAGACCTCGAGGCAGCGGTGTGGTGGTATCGGCACCCGGGAAACCGCTGGGAGCTGTCGACGAGATTGGACCCCTTCAACGAGGTGGCGGAACTGATGATCGGGTGCCTTGCGTATCAGGTTGAAGGCACCTGGAAGTTCGTCGACCGGTGCTACACCTCCTCGGAAGCCCGCATCAGGGAGGAGCTTCACGCGCGACATCCCGCCATGCTGGTTCAGTGGACGTTGCACGCCGATGCGTTGCGCCACCTGAAACAGAAGAAGCGGGCCACGGCACTGACCAGGCAGGCGGACGCGCTCGAAGCGGAGCTGCGACGCGAGGCACAGCCGCGATGATGAGACTTTGGGTGTTCGTCATTGCGTTGGTTCCGACACCCCCGCCCGCGGAGGTCGTGGACAAACCCTCCGTCCAGCTCTGGAAGGCGCACGGAGACCGTGGCGACGAGCTGTACCGCGCGCGTGATTACGTTGGTGCGGAGAAAGAGTACCTGGCGGGAATTGTTGTGGCGGACGGCAAGTTCGAAGGCCGGGCGTTGATCGACCCTCACTTCGGGGCGCTGGTGAGGGTGTGGTCCGCCATGGGATTGGTGGACGAGAAGCTGCGCAACCCCTGGCCCGTCGACGTCCACGGAGAAGAATGGCGCCACGCGCGCGCCCACTGGTTGAAGGCACTCCTATACTGCGAGAAGGCGGACTATCCCGCGGCAGAACGCGAGATGTTCGCGCTGCTGGATGCCGCGGAGATGCTCATGCCTCCAGACGCACCGGGGTGGAGACTGTTGCTGACGCGAATGGCCTTCATCAGGGCCGCCCAGGGAGACGTCCACGGGGCGATCTGGTGGTACGGACATCCTGGTGGTGCAGTGGAGTCGTCGGCGAGGGAGGATCCCTTGGATGCGTCGGTGTCGACGCTATTGGAGTGCGTGCGCTCCCACATGCGGAGTCGCGGGCAGGACATCGAGAGTTGTTATCAATGGGCCGAAGGAGAGATGTTGAACCGCCTCCACGCGCGGCACCCGGCCTTGGTGGTCCAGTGGCGACTGCACGCGGCCAAGCTGCGTTATCAGGAAGAAGAGCCTCAACGTGCGGCGAAGCTGGCTAAGCAGGCGGATGCGCTGGAGGCCGCCTTGCGCCGCAGGAAATGACGTCCCGGAATCCAGGCGCGCCCATCGACTTCCGCATCATGCGGGACAACGGTTCACGGCGCGTCGGTGTAGAAGTCCTCGTCCAGCTCCACGCGCGTTTCCTCGTCCGCGTCGGCGGGCGGCGGCGCCTCGGGCTCCAGCTCGGGAAGCGGGTTGTCCAGGGTCCACGGCGGTTCACCCGGCTGCAGCGCGCGCCCGCCGAGCGCCACCGCGGCGCCCATCAACGTCGCGCTCAGCAGGTTTCCCAGCAGCATGACGCCCAGCACGCAGCCCTGCGAGAAGAACCAGCTGCCGTAGAACACCGGCGGCCCCACGCGACGGACGGCGTAGTACTCCGCGTTGACCTGCTTCCAGCCCTGCTCCTCCACCAGGTACGTTGTCATGAAGCCCACCGCCCATACCGCGCCCACGCACCCCGCAAGCTGCAACGCACCCTGCAACACCACCGTCGCCACGAACGCCAACCCGGTGGGCACGTTGCCAAGCCAGCAGGCCAGCAGCGGGTCGGTGGTGCGTCTCCCCACGACGCCGTTGGTCAGCCACGCCGCCGCGGTGGCCAGCGCCGACCCCGCCACCGCGGCCAGCATCACCAGCACCGCCTGCAACGGCGTCATCAGACACAACAACGCACCCCACCCCATGGGATCCCCGCTGCCCGCCTGGCTCACCGACAACGCCAGCACCGGAAGCGCCAGCAGTCCCCAGATCGTGAACGCCACCACGTGCGTGGTTGCATAGGCGCCCAGCGCCGCGCCCGCCGACGCTGGCACCGCCAACCACCGCGCGATCGGCGAAGGACTTGCGTCGTCATCCTGCGGCGCGCGCGCATCACCTGTGGCTCCCGCGCCTCGCTGTGACACGGGTTGCCGCACACCTTCCACACCGCTTTCACCGGCGTGCGTGATGCGCGGAAACAGGCACGTCGTCATCACCACGAGCAGTGCCACGCACAGGGTGCGGACTGAACCGCGGGGCGCAGAATCCGCAGCGGGAGAAACACCGACGGAGACTGCGCTTTCTCCGTCGGCAGAGAAGAATTGCGCGCCCGCGAAAAATCCCCGGTGTGCACGCGGAAGGAAGCGCAACGTCTCGACGTGGTGTGGCGACATGACGGCGTGGGGCTTGCAAAACGCGTGCAGCCACCGAGCGGCAACCCAGACGCGCCGCCAGGCAAGGAGGTCTCACATGCAGAGATTGCTGGTCATGACCCTGGCTGCCACCGCGAGCCTGATGGCGTGCGCGGAGTGGAAGACGGGGGGCAACATCGGCGGTGCCAACCAGGGCGTCCGCGCGGCGGGCAACCGGCAAGGCGGGTTGGCGCTGGAGGAGGGCGAGGTCGCGGTCTCGCCGGACGGCAGCTACTTCATCTCGCTGAAGGATGGACGGCTGGTGCTCGGTGACGTTGGTGGGGACCGCACCCGGAAGCCCGCGGATCTTCCCGCTCCCACGCGCGTGGCGTTCTGGCCTCGCGGCCAGGGCGTGTTCATCCTCTCCACCGCCACCGGGACCCAGACGCTGGCCTCCTATGACCGCGGGCACGACAAGGTGGTCTGGCAACGCGAGATGCCGCGCGAGGACCGCTGGCTGGACGTCACCTCCGACGGGAGTCGCCTGGTGCTCACCGACGACAGCGTGCTGCTGGTCAACGCGGAGACCGGCGCGGATGTCTCCACCTACCGTCCCAGCGCCTTCACCGTGCGCGACGTGGACCTCACCTCCGACGGACAGCACGTCATCATCACGGAGGAGACCTCGGCGGGCGCCACCACCACCATCTCCATCCGCAAGACCGACGACGGCTCCGCGGTGTGCACGACGGAAGCCCAGAACTGCGCGGACGAGCTGGTGCTCTCCAGCGACGAGACGCGGGCCTTCCTGGCGCCCACGCTGTGCCAGCAGGACCCGGTGACGGTGATTGCACTGGGCAAGGACTGCAAGGTGGAGAAGCAGCTTCCCGGGTTTGGCCCGGTGGCGCTCTCCCCCGACGGAAAGACCGCGGTGGCCTTCCTGGACCGCGACGCGGTGGATGCGCAGGCCGCGCAGATTCCCCAGGAGGTGCGTGGCAGCAACGTGCGTTACCACCTGATGTTCATTGACACGCAGAGCCTCACGTTCACCACGCAGCCGGAGTCCGGTGCGCTGCCGCGGTATGCCTTCGTCCCCGACGGGAGGAGCCTGCTCATGGACCTGCCCATGGACGTGATGGCGCAAGCCGCGGTCCTGGACCTGGCCAGCGGGGAGCGGCGCACGGTGGACGGGCCGCCGGTGAAGCTGCATGCGTTCGCGTTCTCCTCCGACTCCCAGACCGCGTTCCTGCTGGACGGCGGCATCTTCGAGCTCGACGTGGCGGGTGCCACGCTGCGGCCCATCCCCCTGCCGTTCATCCCGCGCACCATGAACATCACGCCGGATGGGACCACCCTGCTGCTGGGCAACGAGGTGGCCGTGCACTTCCTGGACGTGGCCACGCGCACGGAGAAGGGTCGCGCCGCGTACTGAGCGTGCGGTTGAAGCCACCACCAGCACATCTGCAGGATGGATGGCAGGGCCTCCCACAACGGGCGCTGCACCTCCAACAATGGCCGCACGGCTTTGCGCCTGGCCGATCATCCGACGCGCTGTGACCGCGAGTTGCGGGCGGCGAGAACGCGGGTTCGCAATCCCACTCCGGTGCGACGCGGTTTCTCGTCGTCATTCCTGGACGAAGGGAACCGGGCATGCCCGTTGCTTTGCCGCGCTTCCACAAACCAGGAGACACTTCCATGTCGCACGTCAGGATGTTGGCCGCGGGTCTGGTGCTCAGCGCTTGCGGGGCGGAGGCGCCCACGGCGGTCGCCGAGATCCAGATCCAGAACTACGGTGGCAATGCGGTGCTGAAGGGTCAGGTGGGCCTCGAGCAGGCGCAGATCACGTTGCAGCCCCGGGGAATCGACGAGGCGTCCATCCCGAAGCATTTCAAGGTCTCGCGCGCGGAGGGGGAGGGGAAGACCCAGCTCCTCGTCGAGCGGATCAAGGATGCTCCCTCCGAGGGCGTCTTCCTCGACGTTCTCGTCGTGGCGCCGGCGGATGCGTTCTTCCAGGAGGACGTCCCAGACGGAGACGCACGGGTGGAAGACATGCAGGGCGGCGGACAGGTCCGGGCCAGCAAGGGGAACATCTCCCTCGTCAACGTGGGCGGAACGCTCTCGGCGGAGGCGCAGGGTGACATCCGGATCACCGGCCATCCCTGCCGCGACAAGCTGCAGCTGCTGTCCGAGAAGGGCAGCGTCGACGTCGAGGTCGTGGAGGAGTGTCGCGCGGACTTCCGTGCTGCTGCGCCGGACGGTGTCGACGTGCGCGAGGTGGACTTCGTGGGTTTCTCCGCGCCCACCGGCGTGCTTGGAAGGATCAAGGCGGAGGGCGCGCCCATGGAGATGGCGGCGTCCGAGGGAAGCGTGAAGGTCCACGCGCGGGCCCCGTGAGCCCGCCAGCGTGACGACGGAGCAACTTGCCGCTCAGCGCGCTTCTCCACGCCTATTGCCTTCTGCAAGCCGGCCGCAGTAGATGCTGCGCCCCTGCCGTGAGCGAACTTCGTTCAGGGAAACGTGATTCTGCGCGCGCATCATGGGTACGCCGGCGCCGCGTAGCTTCCGCGGATCCAACGCGGTCCCTGACTCGTGGCGGCCGCCCCTCCATGCCCGTTATGGTTCGCCGACGAGGAGGTGGGTGGTGAGCATGATGCGGTTTCCGAGGGCTCTGGTCATCGTGTGTGGCGTTCTTGTGGCAACCCCGGCGTTCGCGGCCGACTCCGACGGCGATGGTGTCGATGACGCGGTGGACAACTGCCCGACCGTGGCCAATGCGCCCCAGCAGAACTCCGACGGGGATTCCATGGGGGATGTTTGTGATCCCGACGACGACAACGACACCATCGGGGACGCCTCCGATACCAACCCGTTCAATCGTTTCGTGTGCCGGGATGGTGATGGAGACACGTGTGATGATTGCTCAAGCGGCGTGGCCAACCCGCTCAACGACGGTGCCGACAACGACGCCGACGGGCTGTGTGACGGCGGGGACCCGGATGACGACGGGGACGGGCGCCCGGACGTCACCGACAACTGCCCGCTCATCCCCAACGCGGCGCAGATCGACCTCGACGGCGACGGGCAGGGCGACGAGTGCGACGGAGATGATGACGGCGACTCGCACGCGGATGTCGTCGACAACTGCCCGCGTGCGTTCAACCCGGCGCAGGAGGACAATGAGGGCGATGCCGAGGGCGATATCTGCGATTCCGACGACGACAACGACACCGTTGACGATCTTTTCGACAACTGCGACTTCCTGAGCAACGTCGCGCAAGAGGACCTTGACGGCGACAACGTCGGGGACGTCTGCGACCCGGACGACGATGCCGACGGCGTGAGCGACGCGGCGGACAACTGTGCGCTGGTCTACAACCCCTCCCAGGAAGACACGGATGCGGACGGTGCAGGGGACGCCTGCGATACCAACGACGACAATGACGCCCATGACGACGGAACAGATAACTGCCCACGGGTGGTCAACAACGGCCAGGAGGACTTTGACGGCGACGGCTCAGGCGACCCGTGCGACCTCGACGACGACAACGACGCCGTGGATGACCTGGGCGACAATTGCCTGCTGCTCGCCAACCCCACACAGGCCAACGCCGACGGCGACGCCCAGGGCGATCCCTGCGACCCCGACGACGACAACGACACGCTGCCGGACACCCAGGACAACTGTCCCGTCACACCAAATCCCGCACAGGTGAATACCGATGGCGATGTGGAAGGTGACGCCTGCGACATCGACGATGACGGCGACGGGCGGGCCGACGTGAACGACAATTGCCCGGTGCTCGCCAACCCGGACCAGGCGGACGCTGACGGTGACCTGCAGGGTGACCCGTGCGACGAGGACCGCGACGGCGACGGTGTTGGCGACGTGCTGGACAACTGCGTCACCGTGCCGAATGCGGACCAGGTCGACTCGGACGGGGACCTCCAGGGCAACGCCTGCGACAATGACGACGACAACGACACCATTGCCGATGGCGAGGACAACTGCCCGCTCATCACCAACGTGGGGCAGGAGAATACCGACGGGGACGCGCTGGGAGACGCCTGCGACGCGGATGCACCGCGCCCGGAGGTCCTGACGGTCCTGACCACATTGCCCACGGGCGACGCGAGCTGCCCGCATGGCGGGACCAGGGTGGAGATGGGGCTGGACAACGGGGATGGCGGCGGCAGCGCGGGCGACGGCGTGCTCCAGCCTGGCGAGCGCGACAACAGCTTCGTCTCCTGCCACGGTGCCCCCGGAGCTGGTGGCGCGGCGGGGAGCGATGGGACGGATGGCGCCAACTCGCTGGTGGAGGTCACGACGCTGAACACGGGTGACGCGACCTGCCCGGCGGGCGGCTCCCTGATCCACGTGGGCCTCGACAACGGGGATGGCGGTGGGACCGCGGGTGACGGCGTCCTGAGCGCGGGGGAAGTCGACCACACGTATTACACGTGTCACGGCGCGGATGGCGCCAACGGAGCCGATGGGACTGACGCGGAGGCCTCCCTCGTCGGAGTGACGCCGGTGGAGGTTGGAGACGCGAGCTGTCCGGCCGGCGGCAACCGTATCGAGGTCGGCCTGGACAACGGCGACGGTGGGGAGACGGCGGGTGACGGCGTGCTGGGCCCGGGCGAGGTGGATGTGGCCTACTATTCCTGCAACGGGTTGAACGGTAACGACGGCGCGAGTGGGACCGACGGAAGAGATGGCGTCGACGGAAGCGACGGAGCGGATGGTGCCAATTCGCTGCTCTCCCTCTCACCGGTTCCTGCGGGTGACCCCGCGTGCCCCGCTGGGGGAACGCGCATTGACGAGGGCCTGGACAATGGCGACGGTGGAGAAACCGCCGGCGACGGCATCCTGGGCGCGGGAGAAGTGGACAGCACGTCCCATGTCTGCAACGGCGCCAGCGGTGCCGACGGAAGTGATGGCGTCAACGGCACCGACGGCGAGAACGGCGCACCCGGTGCGCAAGGTCCAGCGGGACCCCAGGGAGAGAACGGCGCGGATGGCCAGTCCTGTGCCTCCGTGCTCCCCAGCCAGGGCGACGCCACGGTCGGCCTGCTGCTGCTCAGCCTCTCCTTCTTCTCGCCACGTCGACGTCGCGGCTGAGAGCGCTGTCCTTGGGTGCTGCGTCTAAACCAATTGCCCATTCCGTCGTGGCCGGCGAACACCTAACCCCCCACGTTTGTCCCGCGGCGCCCACTCGCCCCCCTTCCCCAGTCCCAGGTTTCCGTCGTCACGAGCCGGGGAAGGGGGGCAATCGATGGGCGCAGCTGCCATCTTTCCGACGAGAAAGGTCCCAATGCCAATGCGTGCCCCCCTTCCCCGCAATGGTGACGACGGTGAGCGGGTGTGGGGAAGGGGGGCGAGCGAGCGCAACGGCATGAACGTGGGGTCCCTTTTGCCCGCGCGTCCCATTCACGGTTAGTCCTGCGAAGCGACACCGCCGCCGAGGGGAGAGCAGGACTTGAGCTTCTTTGTTGCCTGCCAATCTCATTGGCAGGGAGCGCGGGAAGAGGCGTCAGGATGAGAGCCACACTCATTTGTTTAGACGCAGCCGCACCTAATACTACCTGTCACCTGACGTCGTCACGGTAGTGTCCCCGGAGCAGTCACGCCGGTGGTATCCAGCTGGTGTCCAGGGCGTGAGCCGACGCCGCAGCCGTAGGGGCTAAGTACCTGGCCAGAAGTTCTTGCACATATGTGGAGGAGCTCCGGTGAGCCCGGACAGCCCGAGCCAAAGCGGTATTTCAGACCGCACTCCCAAAGGTGCGGGCGCCGCGAGTGCCCTTTCTTCGGATTGCCCGCACCGCGGCTGCTCGTCGGGAAACTCTGCGTGCTGGCTTCTCCGCCCAATGGGATGGGCGCGGCCGGCACCTTGGGAGTGCGGTCTGAAATACCGCTTTGGCCGGAGCTGTTCGGGCTCAACCGGAGTCTTCCAGATG